>JAYTHX010000449.1:0-9392 GCA_043732195.1 Polyangiaceae bacterium | reverse complement strand
CGTGGTGGGGGATGGCTCGCAAGACGGCGGCGCGGTGTCGGCGGTCGGAGCATGAGGTGACTCGGGCTCTACTCGAACGACGCGAGCCGCACGGGCATGCTCAGCAACGCGGCGTGGCGTGCGTGTCGGCTCGTCGTCGACTCGGGACTGCACGCGTTCGGCTGGGATCGCGATCGCGCGATCGCGCGATCGCGCGATCGCGCTGATGCTCGAGCACACGGCGATGTCGCAGGCGCAGGCCGCGCAGGAGGTCGATCGCTACATCTCCTGGCCGGGCCAGGCGACCTCCTACATGACGGGCTACTCGAGAACGGCGCCTGCGCGCCGCGGCGCAGAGGGCCGTCGCGCCCGCTTCGATCGCAAGCAGTTCCACGGCCGCGTGCTCGAGAACGAGCGCCGACCAGCCGTTTTCGATCTCGGCGATGAGAGCGATCAGCCCCGTTCCTCCGAGCGCGCTCGAGACCGACACGCGCAACCGGGACAGCGCGAACACGTTCCCGGCCAGCAAGCCCTGAGCCCCTAGGCGGAGGCGCTCGGAGGGCTCGGCTGCCGGTGAAAGCGCGCTCGGTAGTCCGCCGGAGACACACCCAGCGCGCGCTGGAAGACGCGGCGCATCGTCTCGTCGGTACCGAAGCCGCAGTCGTGCGCGATGCGCGACACGTTGTGGTCGGTGAGCTCGAGCTCGCTGCGCGCAGCGTCCACCCGTACGCGCTCGACGAAGGCCGCGGGCGTCATGCCGGTCTCGTCGCGAAAGATGCGCGAGAAATGCCGCGTGCTCATCGCAACGCGATGGGCGAGCCCGTCAACGGCGTGGTCGGCCGCCGGCCGCTCGACGATCGACGCGACGAGCCGCCGGATGCGCTGGTCCACGCCGGACCGCAGATGAAGCGTGGCGCTGAACTGCGACTGGCCGCCAGGGCGATGGAAGAAGACGACCAGCAGGCGCGCGACGGCCAGCGCGTACGTCGAGCCGAGGTCGCGTTCGATGAGGTAGAGCGCGAGATCGATCCCCGTGGTCACGCCGGCCGAGGTGCAGATGCGGCCATCGTGGGTGTAGAGGGCGTCGGTCTCGACCTTCGCCTTCGGAAAGCGCCTGCGCAGCGCGTCGAGCGCGAGCCAGTGGGTCGTGCAGCGCCGGCCGTCGAGCAGGCCGAGGTCCCCGAGCACGAAGGCGCCCGCGCAGATCGACACCACGCGCTGCGCGGGCTCCGCGAGGCGACCGAGGTGCTGAAGCACCGGCGCGGGGACCTTCTGGTCGACGAGCTCGAGGCTTCCGCCGACGACGAGCGTGTGCGGGGGCTTCACCCGGGCGAGCGGCGTCGTGTAGACCTGCGCGCCGCTGGCGGATCCGATCCGCGCCGCGGGCGCGGCGATGGACAGCGAGTACGCCGCCGGTCTCCCGCGGGTCAGCAGGAGCCGGTTCGCGACGTCGAAGGCCTCCATGGGACCGACGATGTCGAGCAGCTGCGTGCCGGGCAGCGCGACGAAGACGACCGGGCGCGGGGCCGCCGCGGCGGCGCGGGGCAGCAATCGTTGGGTCGTGGTGATTCGTGCCATCAGGCCCGGAGCTTAGCCGGGGCGCGCCGCCAGCGCGTTCCTCTCCACCGAGAGCACCTCGCGCACGCGGGGCCGGATCCTGACGAGCTCGCGAAAGGCGACGAGCGACGGATGGCGGTCGACGTCCACGCCGAGCTGCGGGAGAAGTAGCAGGCTCCAGAAGAGATAGGCGTCGGCGACCGTGAATTCTTCGCCGAGCAGATACTGCCCTCTCGCGAGCGCCTCGGCGGGGTGGCGCAAGAGGCCGGGCGCAATGCGCTGCGCGACGTGCTCCTTCATCACCTGCGGAACGTCGGGATTGAACCACGCCCACAGCACCTGCTTGTGGAGCTCGGTCGCGACGAAGCTGAGCCACTCGTAGAGCCGCAGCCGAGCCGGCGTGCCGCTGGGCGGCGCGAGCCTCGATGCGGGCACGAGATCGGCGATCGCCAGGAGCACCGCGATGTTCTCGGTGATGAGCGTCCCGTCGCCGCGCGCGAGCGCAGCAACCTTTCCCTTGGGATTGATGTCACGGAGGTCACCGCCGCCATCGATCGCAAGGCTCGTGCGGGTGACCCAGGTGATGTCGTGCTCGAGCCCCGCCTCACGGAGCGCAATGTGTGCGGCGAGCGAACAGGCGAACGGAATCGCGTAGAGCCTCATGATCTCTCCCCTCACGGCGTCCGGCTGGGCACGCCTTTGAAGGGCGGCACGAAGGTGGAGCAGCTCCCGGCCCACGGTGGCCTCGAACTGCCGGACGATCTCCTGCACGGCCGGGGACGCCTCGGCAGGACTCCTCTCGGCGAACGGCGGCGCGGGGTAGTACTCGATGCCGAGCTGGATCGCCTTCGCGACCGTGTCCCCGGCGATGAGCTGCGCGAGGAATAGACCGGTATCGATGCTGGCCGACACGCCCGGCGCCGGTCACCCTTCAGGAGGCCGGCGGCGCCGAGCAGGCCGACGCCGTTGCAGATCCCCACCGTCCAGGTCGACGTTGCATCGAGCGCGCGCAGGTAAGCGAGGAAGGGCTCGCTCGTCTCGAGCGCGTAGGCGCCGGGGCCGCCGGGCACGTAGAGGATGTCGGTGGCGGTGACCTCGGTGAAGTCCCGGAATGCAAGGAGGCCGAGGCGGCGAGTGTCGGCGGCAATGACGCCGCGGGTGACGGCAACGAAATCAACCTCGATGCCCGGCAGGCGGGAGAGGACCTCGTAGCCGCCGATGGCGTCGAGGGTGGTGACGCCGTCGAAGATGACGATCGAGAGTTTCATGCACCGAGTGTGGTGCGTGTTGCGCAGATCCGAAATGACAAGGTGCCCACCATTTCAGCCATGGCGTCCGGAGCGCACGGTCACTGCGCCGACGTCACCACCCTCCATGCCTGCCGCCGGTACGCCGACACGCTCCCTGCGTTCGCGTCGAGCTGAAAGAGATGAATCCACTCGTTGTTCACGAGCGCTCTCACCTTCTCGTGCTTGCGCAGAACGCCCTCGATGGCCGCTCGCGGCGCCTCGATGAACACGCTGAGCCGGAGCGGCGTATGCACCCAGCGCTCGCCGTCGTGGAGCGACTGCATCGGCAGACCGATGCGCAGGTCGCCGCCGTTGCCCTCGAAGACGCCGAGGTGCCCGCCGATCACGTTGTGGAGGACCTTGTTGCCGCTCCCGTAGCGGACGTTGTCCACCGTCGAAGCGTAGTACTGGAGATTGATCCAGTGGGTCACCACCATGGGGGCCGTCATGATGAGCTCGAGGATTCCGAAGTCTGGGTCGTCCTCGAAGCGGTAGTCGTGGAGAAAGGAGCGCCCCGCGAGATCCATGTGACGCGAGGTGGTGCGCGGCGCGACGATGAAGGCGGCATTGTTGGCCAGACCCCACTCGGGGCGAACCTGCGCCCAATCCGCGGCGCGTTGTTCGATGGCCGCGCGGACCGACGAATCGGACGAAGCGCTGACGCCAAGACGTGGGGCGCGTTCGCGGCGCGCCTGGTGCGCTGCCCCGTCCAGCCACCCGCGCAGCGCCCTCAGGTCGGCGGTGTGAGAGGACGGCACGTCGTCGAGCTCGTAGAGCGTGACGTGATCGGTCGTGGTGTCGTGGAGCGCCGCCAGGAAGCGCGTGCTCGCGGGGATATCGATTCCTCGCGAGGACAGGCCGGCGCGTACTCCGGATTCGTTGAGCAGCGCGATGGCCACCCTCGCGTTCACCTCCCCGGTCTGACCGCAGCATGCGCCGCAATCGAGCCCGGCAGCATGCGGATTGTTCCGCGTTTGACTGCCGTGACCGACGAGCACGACCAGCCGGGCGAAGTCGCGTGTCAGGCTCATCGCTCGGAGCATCCCCTCCGCAAGCTTGCACCGATCCTCGAGCGCCAGCGCCGCGCCGTCGGCATGCGCGGTGAGCCTCGGCCTGCGGAGCGCGTGCTCCGCGGCCGTGAGCCCGGCGCGCTCGGTGGCGTCGCTGCCGCTGAAGCCGAAGCTGTCGGCGATGAGCTTGCCCCCGAAGAGGAGGCCCAGCGACTCCACGAACGCGAAGGTCGAGAGAGCGCTCGTCTTGAAGCTCTTCCAGGCCGAGTCACCGTCGAGTCTTACCTCGCGCTGCGCTGCGACCTCCCCGGTGACGCCCGAATCGGTGACGCGGAACCGCGCTGCGAGCAGCCCCGGCAGCTGCGGCCTCGCGTGCGTGGACCCGATCGGCTGATATTCGATGGGCAAACCGAAGAAGCCGGCGAAGCCCATCGTCTGCACCCGCGGTGCCTGGTGCTCGAGGGCGCGGCGGAAGACCTCCGACCGAACATCGATACAGAATGCTGCCTGGACCGAGATCGGCTCGGCCGTGCTCCGCGGCCGCCATCCCGCCGGGAGCTGCGCGCAGATCCCGCGCTGCCAGGCAATCTCGCTCGCGCGCTGCAGGAGCCAGTCGCTGGTCTGGGCGCTGCTCGCGAGCCCGTCGACGCCAGGCCAGGCCGCCTTCGCCTTCCGCCAGCTCAGCGCGAGGCCGGCGCCTCCCTGGCGATGGAGCACCCACTCCCACGCCAGCCGAATGCCGAGAAGATCGACGAGTGCGTCGTCCGTGCCGCCAGAGAGCCGCGCCGTCCACCGCCGGTACGCGCACCACGCCGCCCAGCCATTGAGGTCGAGCAAGAGGCCGGTAAGGTACGACGGGTACTCATCGATGGGTATCTCGAGATCGCGTAGCGCGACGCGCGCCATGGCCCGCGCCGTCGGCGGCACTTCGGATACCGCCAATTGGTAATCACGGAACCCCATGAGGAGCGCCGGGCTACGGTCCTGGCTGGCCTGGCGTCGCCAGCTGGCATAGAGCCCGCCGTCACGGCTCGGCGCGAGCCGCGCCTGGCCAGCGTCGAAGTACGCGGCGCAGAACTGGCTCGAGCTGTGGATGACGAAATCGCGCCAGGACATGTGGCGATCGAGGTCACGCTCCGAATCGGCGATATCCATGAAGCGCGCGCGTCGAGCGGTGACGGGCTCTTCATCGTTCATGATGGCATGAAGGTCGGCGAGGCCCAGCGCGGCGCCCACTTCTGCGATCGCGTCCTCGAGGTCAGCGTCACGAAGGCGCCCGGCCTTCCACTCCTCGCGGAACCATGCGCGCGGCATGACGAGGCGAGCGCCCGACAGCGCGGTGAGCCTGGACGACACCGCCGGGAGGGGCTGGTCGACCATTTCCCAGAACGGGTTGACCGCGATGAAGCGGTCGAGCGGCCAGGTGGGCGCGATCAGCGCGCACGCGCGTTCCATGATGGCGTCGAGATCGTCGACATCGTCGGCACTCGCATCGGGCAGCTCGGTGATGTTGGTCGCCGTCATCGGGACTCCAGGGTCCTGGCCAGGCGCCGCGCTCGTTCGACGTTCGCGAGTTCGTGGAGGCGGGGTGGCCAGATGCGAAACGTCAGGCGGGTGAAGAGCTCGTCGAGATAGAGCCCGGCGAAGAGGCGCGGTTGGATCACGCGCGCCAGACGCCCCTCGGGCCGGCATGCGAGGGTCACTTCCACGGCGAAGAGCAGCAGAAATCCGGCAATGACGACGATCCACGCAAGGGGCCTCGCCGGTCCCTCCGGGACGGACATCACGTGACCGGCGACGGTGTGCCCGCCGAAATAGAGTGCGCCTACCGCCGCGCCCCGCAAGACGACGCGAAGCAGAGATCCGACGCCGCCGTCGAATGTGCGAACGACCAGCGGCGAGAGCGACAGGCCAAGCACGATGGTGAAGGGTGCGAGCGTCGCGCTCGCCGCCGCGTTCCTCGACAGCAGCGCGTGGGCCGCGGCGACGCTCGCGGCGACGGCCCCGAAGACGAGCGCGGCGCCGGCAACCATGCGCGTGAGCGCCAGGGGCGGCCGCCGTGATTCCGTGATGGACTGGACGCGCCACACGTTGACGGCCGTTCCAGCGCTCAGGAAGGCGTGGGCCTTGTAGAGCGAATGGGCGACGAGGTGCAGGAGCGCGAGGTGCCAGGCGCCGACCCCGCACTCGATCAGCATGAATCCCATCTGTGCGCAGGTCGACCAGGCGAGGGCGACCTTCACGCTCACGCGTGTGGTCATGACGAGCGCCGCGACCACCGCCGTGATGGTGCCGATGAGCACGAGGAGCGCTTGCGCGATCGGCGCGCGCGCCATGAAGGGCGCAAGGCGAATCATCACGAAGCCGCCGATGTTCACGACGCCGGCGTGCAGCAGGGCGGACACGGGGGTCGGAGCCTCCATCACCTGGATGAGCCAGCCATGAAACGGCAGCTGCGCGGACTTCAGCGACACCCCGACCACCAGCAAGACTGCAGCGAGCTGCATGGTGGGGGGCATCGCTTCGTGCGCTGCGGCCCACGCATTCAGTACGTCGAGATCGAGACCTCCCACCGTCAGGCCGATCAGGACGATCGCTCCGAGCATGCACGCGTCCGCGAGGCGGCTCACGAGGAACTTCTTGTGCGCCGCGACGATCGCCGGACGGCGATCGCGGTAGAACGTGAGGAGCTGGTGGAGCGCCACGCTCGTGGCCATCCACGCGAGCGCGATGACGAGGAGATTGGCGGAAAGGACCAGCATCGTGACCGCCGCGAGCGTCGCGAGGAGCGCGCGTGAGTAGCGCGCTTGCCCGGGGTCGCCCTGGAGGTAGGTCTGCGAGTAGCGGACGATGACGACCGCGATGAAGGAGACGAGGATCAGCATCACGTAGGTGACGCCATCGAGGCGGACGAGATGGCCCAGGCGCGCTGCCGCCGAGGGAAGGTCGCCGGGCGCCGCGACACCTGGCGGCCCAGCGACGCCGGCGATGGTGACCAGCACGCTCAGGCCGAGCGCTCCATGGGAGGCGACGAGCGCTGGCTGGAACGGCCTCCGGAGGGTGACGAGCGTCACGCCGAGACCGAACGACAGCGGGATCAGAATCGCGATGAGCCGCAGGAGCGGTGCGTTCATGCCTCGGGTATACGGCCGCAAATGGTTCCGTAAAAACACATAAATGTGCTCAACACGTTCTGCTAGAAAGAACGATCGATGCTCCACGAAGGAATGAACTTCCACCACCTGCACTACTTCTGGGCGGTGGCAAAGAATGGCAATCTCACGCGAACGGCAGCGCAGCTTCGCGTATCGCAGTCGGCGCTGTCGGCGCAGATCAAGCAGCTGGAGGAGCAGCTCGGGCGGCCGCTCTTTCTGCGCACGGCGCGGCGGCTCGTGCTGACCGAGGCGGGGCACGTCGTGCTCGGCTACGCCGAGGACATCTTCTCGAGGGGCGGCGAGCTCGTCGCGACCATGAAGTCGGGCCGGCGCCGCGAGGACATCTTGCGCGTCGGCGCCGTGGCCACGCTCTCTCGGAATTTTCAGGAGTCCTTCCTCAAGCCGCTCCTCGGCGAGGCGAACGTGAGGCTGCGCCTCGTCTCCGGGGCCACGCCAGATCTTCTCGCCAGGCTCGCGAACCACGATCTCGACCTGGTGCTCGCGAACCAACCCGTGCGCCGTGAGCCAGGTCAGGGCTGGCGCAGTCGCCGCGTCGCGAGGCAGCCGGTCAGCATCGTCGGCCGGCGCCGCGCGGGGGCGTTTCGCTTTCCTGACGATCTTCGCGGAGTACCCATCATCCTCCCCGGCCCCGACACCGAAATACGCAGCGAGTTCGACGCGCTCTGCAAGCAGCTGGGCATCGAGATCTCGATCCTCGCCGAGGTCGACGACATGGCGACGATGCGCCTGCTCGCCCGTGACACCGAAGCGATCGCGCTGCTCCCCTCCGTCGTCGTGCGTGACGAGCTGCGCACCGGCACGCTCTCGGAGCTCTGCGTCGTGCCCGGCCTGCGGGAGACCTTCTACGCAATCACGGTCGACCGCCAGTTCGAGCACCCGCTGATCGGGACGCTGCTGGCGCGCGACGAAGCGGAGATCCTCGCCATGGGACGGGGTAGTCGCAAGCCGAAGTAAAAAAGGTGCCGTACGACGGCGTGCCGCACGAGCTCAACCCCGAGGTGCCGCACGCCGTTTCGCTGATGGTGCTCTCGTCGCTCGAAGAGGACCTCCGGGAGGCGAAAACCCGATGGTTGCAGTCGAAGACAATTGCCCAAAAAGCTTCATGGCCGCGACGAGCGCTGCAAACGCTCACAACGGCGTTCGCACGAGCTCGTCAGGGCGCTCGTGAGCTGGTCCTCGTCACCGGCGCAGCGGGCATTGGCAAGTCGGCATTGGCAAACCATTTCCTGCCGCCATCTTGATCCTCATCGAACCCGACGCGATCCGCCTACATTGCGCCCGCGGCGCGCCACCCTGACGCCTGGAGCTGCGGCGTCTGAGCGCTCTCGGGGACCGAGGCCACGCTCGGCGTCACCATGAACACGACGTACGAGGCCCACGCGGCTCCCGCTTCCTTGTGATGCGTGACCTCCAGGGCGATGTCGAGCGGACCGGCGCCGAGCAGCTCCGGCGGAAGCGACACGGCCTCGAGCTGGTTAGTGGTGAGCACCCAGCCGCGCACCGACCTCCGTGAGCGATCGCGCACCGCGACCATCGCGGCATCGAGCGCGTCCTCGGCGTCACGCTTGCCCGCGTTCACGAGCCGGGCCACCTCGGCGATCTCGGGAACGCCCTCCATGCGGGTGGGCGGCGAGAGGCCGCGCCCCATCCGCGCCTTCTCGATCTGCCGGAAGACGAAGGCGGCGTCGGCGCGGTGATCGGTGCTCGTGAACATGTCGTAGGTCGTGACGACGGCGCCAAGTCCGCCCACGTCGGACGGCGCGGCGGCGCCGATCGCGATCTGGCGCGACTCCGCGCCGAGCATCGTCAGGCGGCCCAGCGGCACTTCAGGGGCGAAGTCGAGCCACTCGTTCGCGTCGGTCGTTTGGCTGAGCAGCGCCGAGAACAGGTTGCCGCGCTTGATGGCTCCGTCCACGTCCCAGCCGGCCAGGAGACCGAGGCCCACGAGATCGCCCCGCGGAAGATCGCTCCTGAGCGACGCGGCGAAGAAATGCGGACCGAGCCGCTCGTTTGTCTGGGTCTGCGCCGCCGCGAGCGCAACGGGACCCAGCTTCGCGGCCTTGCGCACCTCATTGACCCCTTCGAGGACCGCGTTCTGCAGCTCGATCGGCGAGGCCACCGGTCGCGGCGCGCGCGCCGAAGCGACGAAGGACACCGGTCTGATCGCGTAGTCCCGACAAGTCGGCGTCTAGCTTCTCACCGACGACGCGAGGGGAGGAGCACCGAGATCAAGGCGTGACGAGGAACAGATCCACGGGCAAGCTCGAGCCGCCTCCGGTGAGGAGCTTCACCTCGGGGCCGCCGCCGCCGACGCCTCCCAGCACGATGGCGTCGGTGGTGGTGGCGAGCGACGGGGTGGCGGTCGGCAGGAGGACCGCCTT
>JAYTHX010000448.1:0-2839 GCA_043732195.1 Polyangiaceae bacterium | reverse complement strand
GCGGTGACGTGCAGCTCGATTGCCCGCTCGTCGCGCTTCCGCGCGTCGGCCAGGTGATCGGCCGCGTGCGTGACGCGGAGACGCAGGCGCCGATCGCGAACGCGACGATCAAGCTGGTCGACGTCGCGAAGAAGGAGCTCAACGGTACCGCCGATCAGAACGGCGCGTTCCGCTTCGCCGACATCATGCCCGGCAAGGTGCAGTTCACCGTCGACGCCGACGGATACCTCGCCCTCACCGACGAGCTCGAGGTCAAGGTCCGCCAGGACAACAACGCCGACCTCCTCCTCCACAAGCGTCCCAAGAACGCGAACGTCACGGTCGGCAAGGGCGAGATCTTCATCAAGCAGCAGATCCAGTTCGCGGTCGACTCCGCGACGATCCTGCCCGAGTCGTCCGGCCTCCTCACGGAGATCGCGGACGCGATGATCAAGAACCCCCGCATCAAGCGCGTCGAGGTGCAGGGGCACACCGACAACACCGGCACGCCCGACCACAACAACCAGCTGAGCAACGAGCGCGCGGGCGCTGTCGTCACGTGGCTCACGGCGCACGGCGTGGGCGCGGATCGCCTCACGGCACGCGGCTACGGGCAGACGAAGCCGCTGGTGCCGAACGTCACGGCGGGCAACCGCGCGAAGAACCGCCGCGTGCAGTTCATCATCGCCGACCAGGACCCCGCGCCCGACGCGGGCCCCGCGAAGAAGAAATAACCTCGTCCCGGAGACACACGGAGGCGCCCCTCCCATGCGGCCGCCGGGTCCGCGTCGTTGGGCGGCGTCTGCTTCTTGCAGCCGGTCAGGGCCGGCAGCGCGAGGGCGGCGACGAGCGCGACGGAGCGACAACGCATCCGTTCATTCTGGCACGCCCGACCCTACCGGGAGGACGCCATCAGGGCGCGGCGGGCAAGCGGGCTCGGAAGCGGGCGCCGCGGCCGCCGGGGCCGTCCTCCACGACGACGTCGCCCCCGTGGACCCGCGCGATCTCGCGGACGATGGCCAGGCCGAGGCCCGAGCCGTCGTCGCGCTGGCGCTCGGTGGCGGCCCGGAAGAACGGGTCGAACACGCGCTCGCGGTCCTCGACAGGCACCCCGGGGCCGTCGTCGGCGACGGAGAGATGCACCATGTCGCCCTCGCTCTTGGCCTCGAGCCACACGTGTCCGCCGTCGGGGCAGTGCCGGACGGCGTTGTCGAGCAGGTTGCGGAAGAGGCGTTCGAGATCGATCGCGTGGCCGAGCACCATCGAGCCGTCGGCGTCGACCGCGAGGACGACACGCCGCCGCTCCGCCTCGCGTGCCACCCACGTCACGGCGTGCCTCGCGACCTCGTCGAGCGCGACCGGTGTGTGCGGCGCCTCGCGCTCCGAGCCCACGCGGGCGAGCGCCAGGAGATCCTCGGCGAGCGCCTTCAGCCGGCGCGCGGAGTCGAGCGCCTCCTCGATCGACGTGCGGTACTCGGCCGCGCTGCGCGAGCGCCGGAGCGCGAGCTGCAGCTCCCCGTAGAGCGCGGTGAGAGGCGAGCGCAGCTCGTGCGCGGCGTGCGCGACGAAGCGCTGCTGACCCTCCACGAGGATCGCCAGGCGGCGCACCATCTCGTCGACGTCGCGGGCGAGCTGCACCACCTCGTCGTCCCCGGCCGTGAGCGCCACCCGCGCGCCGAGATCGCCGGCCGCCACCTTGCGCGCCGCCTCGGCGATCTCCTCGTGGCCGCGGGTGAGCCGTCGCACGACGCGCCACGTGACGAGCACCGTGAACCCGATGGAGAGCAGCGCCGCGGCGAACATGACCCGCCTGAGGAATTCGTTGTCCTTCTCCATGTCGGAGCGCGGCGCGGCGAGCAGGAGGACCTGGTGCTCGTGCTCGGGGATGGCCACGAACACGCCGCGCAGCTCCTCGGCGTCGTACCGGAAGTCGAAGGCCGCCCCCGGGGGGTGGGCGATCGACGCGTAGTGCGGGGCCCCGCGCGCGAACGTCGACGTGATGTCGACGACGCGGCCGTCGTCCTGGTAGACCACCGCGAACTTCTTGAGGTGACCGATGTCGTCGGCGGCGGGGCCTCCGCGGTTGTTGACGTGCATCGCGATGCGCTGCGTCGCCAGCTCCGAGGCCTCGAGATGGGCCTCGGCGCGGAGCGCCTCGTCGAGCTGTCGCTCCTCGGAGCGCACCACCACGAACGAGGCGGTGCCGAATGCGGCCGTCACCGTGACTGCCGTCAGCGCGGACAGCGTCAGGACGAGCCGCGTGCGGAACTTCATCGACCCTGCGTGGCCGTCAGCTTGTAGCCGGCGCCGCGCACCGTCTCGATCATCCAGGCGTGATCGCCGAGCTTGTCACGGAGGCGGCTCACGTGGACCTCGACCAGGTTCGAGCCCGGGTCGAAGGTCGTCTCCCACACGCGCGCCAGGAGCTCGGTGCGCGTCACGATCTTCTCCGCGTGGTGCACGAAGTCGAGGAGGAGCGCGTACTCGCGCGACGTGAGGTCGAGCGCTTGCCCCGCGAGCGTCACCTCGCGGCCCACGCGATCGAGCTCGAGCACGCCGACCCCGAGCTTGGCGAAGCCGGTCGCGCGCCGGACGAGCGCGCGGATTCGTGCGACGAGCTCCTCGACCTCGAACGGCTTGACCATGAAGTCGTCGGCGCCGGTCTCGAGCCCGAGCACGCGCTCGCGGAGCTCGCCGCGGGCAGTGAGCATGAGGATGGGCGTCGAGAGCCCCTCCTGCCGGAGCCGCCGGCAGACGGAGAGCCCGTCGATGTCGGGAAGCATCCAGTCGAGGACGATGAGGTCGTAGATGCCGGCCGAGGCCTGCGCGAGCGCGTGGGCGCCGGTCGCGCACGCGTCGG
>JAYTHX010000447.1:0-25375 GCA_043732195.1 Polyangiaceae bacterium | reverse complement strand
GGCTCCTCAAGCGCGTGCGCATGGTGGAGCGCAGCCTCTCGGTCCTCCGCGCGGGCGACCTCTTCGGGGAGGGCGCCCTGCTCGAGGGCGCGCTCCGGACCTCGACCGCCGTCGCGCTGGGGGAAGGGACGGCGCTCGTCCTCGACCGCGCCGCCCTTCGCCAGATCCTCGAGCGCTTCCCGGCGCTGTCGGAGCGGATCCTCACCCAGCTCGTGCGGCGCCTGCGGGACGCCGAGGACCAGATCGAGGTCCTCATGCTGCGCGACACCCAGTCGAAGGTGATCAGCGCGCTGCTCAAGATGTCGCGGGCGACCGCGGGTCCCGCCGACCTCCTCGTGTCGCCGGTCGAGCTCTCGAGCCGTGTCGGCCTCGATGTCGAGACGGTGAAGCGCGCCGTCCAGCGCCTGCGCGACCAGCACTACGTGAAGATCGTCGGCGAGCGCGTGGAGATCCCGGACCTCGAGGCGCTCCGGCGCCTGTACAGCTTGCTCGGATCCAAGGAAGAGCTCCGCGGCGAACGCTGACCGACGCGCAATGCAGTGCGTCAGTGAATGCCGCAGGTGATGGGTGTTGCGGGCGGAAAGCTCTGTCGCGGCGAGCACTTGGGGGCATACCGTTCAGGGTTGACGGCGAATCCCAGCCAGAATAAAGCCGTGCGTCCCCCAGATCCATGCGGTCGCGCTCGCCCCACCTCCGAGCTGCAGCACCCCGCGCGCCGGCCTCGCCGATGCGCCGGGTGGCCGTGGCAGCAACTCTCGCGGTGCTTTCCATTGCCGCACTGACGGGCTGTCCGAGCAAGGGGAGTCAAGCGCCGGGCGCCCAGAGCCTCGAGCGCCAGAGCGACTCGGAGTACGACCTCGCGCGCGACCTCTTCGAGAAGGGCAACCCGCGCGCCTCCCTCGACCACGCGACGAAGGCGATCACGCTCAACGAGGACAACGACAAGGCCCAGTACTTCGTCGCGGTCATCCACCTGTCGTTCTGCTCGACGAACCGCGGCCTCGAGGCGGTGGACTGCAAGCTCCCCGAGGCCGAGAAGCACGCCCGCGCCGCGCTCAAGGCGAACGCCGAGTTCCGCGACGCGAAGAACCTCCTCGGCCAGATCCTCGTCAACGAGAAGCGCTGCCGCGAGGCCATCCCGGTCCTCGAGCCGCTCACGAAGGACCCCGCGTACGTCCATCCCTACTTCGCCTGGGGCAACCTCGGCGAGGCGCAGCTCTGCGACGGCCAGGTCGATGCCGCGATCGTGTCGTTGAAGAACGCCGTGGCGGAGCCGCGCTTCTGCGTGGGTCACTACCGACTCGGCCTCGCTTACGAGAAGAAGGGGGATCTCCCCGCCGCCGAGGCCAGCCTCGGAAACGCGCTGTCCGCCGATCCGCAGTGCGAGACCCTCCAGGATGCCTGGTGGGCCCGCTCCCGGATCCGCAAGCAGCTCGGCAACCCGGACTGGAAGAAGGACAGCGAGAAGTGCCGCGACATCTCCGCCGATACGAAGACGGGGAAGCTCTGCGTGCAGATGCTCGCGACCTAGCCACAGCCATGACGAAATCGAGGACATCGTGAGCATGGACACCGTCGGATCGACCTTGCGACGCCAGCGCGAGACCAAGCGCATGGCCCTGTCCGAGGTCTCCCGCGTCACGCGCATCCCGCTCGGCACGCTCGAGGCGATCGAGCAGGACCACTTCGACGACCTGCCCGGCGAGGTCTTCGTGAAGGGCTTCCTGAAGTCCTACGCGCAGACCGTGGGCCTCGTGCCCGACGACGTGGTGGCGCGCTACGCCGCCAGCCGCCGCATCGGCGCCGCCGACGCGAACCCGCTGCCCGTCGCCTCGCCGGTCCAGGCCGCGCGCGAGGGCCAGAGCCGCCGCTTCGGCGTGGCCATCGCGCTCGTGCTCCTGCTCATCCTCTTCACGCTCGCGCTGTCGATCGTGCTCAAGCCGCGCGGTCGCGACATGCCGACCGAGCTCTCCTCCCTCGTCCTGCCGCGCGCGCTGGGGTGAAGCGGATCGAGTCGGCCGCGCTGCTCGTGCGCAGCGTCGCCTACGGCGAGGCGGACATCATCGCCACCTTCTTCACCGAGACCGACGGCAAGGTCTCCGCAGTCGTCCGTGGCGCCCGCCGATCGACGAAGCGCTTCGGCGGCGCCCTCGAGCCCATCCACGAGCTGTTCGTCTCGCTCGAGGACAAGGGCAAGGAGCTGTGCACGCTCAAGGAGGCGCGCATCGGACGGCCGCGCGAGGGCATCGTGCGCTCGCTCGACACGATGGACGCGGCGGGCCACGCGCTGCGCTGGATCCGCCATCTCTGCCCGGCGCGCACGCCGGAGCCGGCCGTGTGGTCGTCGCTCGGCACGCTGCTCGACATCCTGGATGCGCTCGGGCACGGGCCGGGGGCAGGGGATGGCGCAGGCGCAGGCGCGGGCGCGATCTCGCCGGTCGTGGGCCAGCACCTCGCGGTCTTCGGCTTCGCGCTCCTCGCGGACGTGGGCTACGCGATCGACTTCGAGCGCTGCGTGCGCTGCGGCAAGCCGTGTCCCGAGGGGCGCCCCGCGTTCGTCGATGCGGTCGGCGGCGGGCTCGTGTGCATGACCTGCGGCGGCGCTCGCCGCACCATGAGCGCCGAGGTTCGCTCGCTCGCGCTGCGCGCGCAGGCTCGCGAGCCGGGCCTCGTGATGACGCCTGCCCAGGCGAGCGAGCTCGTCGAGATCGCGGAGGAGGCGATGAGCGCGCACACGGATTTCGACCCGCACGGCTCGAAGTGAAAGTAAGATCAGGACATCGTGACCACGGCCAATGACGTTGCCTGCTTCGGCGAGCTGCTCTGGGATTTCTTCGAGCACGTGGCTCCCGACGCCAAGCCCGACAAGGAGCCGATTGCCCGCACGTTCCGGCGTGAGCTGGGAGGCGCGTCGGCCAACGTCTCGCTCGTCCTGGCTCGCTTGGGCGTGAAGGTCGGGGCCGTGGGCGCCGTCGGCGACGACAAGCTCGGCGACGTGCTGCGGTCCGAGCTCGCGGCGAGCGGGGTCGATGTCACGGGCGTCGCGCGGCTCAAGGGATCGCGCACCGGCATCACCTTCGTCACCCGCGACGCGACGGGCGAGCCGACGTTCGTGCCGTACCGGCAGGGCACCGCCGACCTCGCGCTCGACGAGGCACACGTCCCCGCCGGGGCCGCGAAGGTGCGGTTCGCGGTGGTCTGCTCGACGAGCATGCTGCCCTCGCTCGAGGGCGCGACGAAGAAGTTCCTGGGCGCCCTCGACAAGGCGAAGGGCGCGCTCGTGGTCGACCTCAACGTGCGCCAGCACCTCTGGCCCGACGTCGAGTCGATGCGCGCCGCCATCGCCGAGCTCGCCTCGCGCGCAGCGGTGGTGAAGGGCTCGGAGAAGGACCTCGCAGCCCTCGCCGGCAAGCGCGGCATGACGTGGCTCGAGGACAACGCGAAGGGCGCGACCTGGGTGCTCACGCGCGGCGAGAACGGCGCGGCGTGCGTCGGGCCGCACGGGCAGGTGACGTTCCCCACGAAGCGCGTCCGCTGCATCGACGCGACCGGCGCCGGCGACGCATTCATGGCGGGGCTCGTGGCGGTGATCGCTCGCTCCGGCGCCAAGCCCGGCTCCGCCGAGTGGAAGGATCCGAAGCTCTGGTCGCGCGCCATGGAGGTCGGTCACATGCTCGGCGCGAAGGCCATCTCCGCCGTGGGCGCGACCGCCGGCATCGGCCCGCTCGACCACCTCCGCGCCCGGATCGACGCGCCGAAGAAATGAGCATCGACCCGCGCTTCCGCTGCAAGGCCGTGCGCTCACCGCGCGGCGCGAGGACCACCGAGATCGACTGGGGTGATGGCCACAAGGGCGTCCTCCCGCACGAGGTGCTCCGCGGGTATTGCCCGTGCGCGGGCTGTCAGGGCCACGAAGGCACGATCAAGTTCATCAAGCCGACCTCGGACATCCAGATGGAGATCGACGCCATCGATCCGGTCGGCAACTACGCGCTCCAGCTCACCTGGTTCGACGGGCACTCGAGCGGCATCTACGCTTACAAGTACCTGCGCGCGCTCTGCCAGTGCGACACGTGTCGCCCCGGAGACGCGAAGGAAGACCGCGGCGACCTCGCGCGTTCCTGAGGGTCGCGGGAACGATGCCGAGCGAGCCCGAGGACCGCAAGCCGAGCGAAGTAGCCGGGAAGGCCGAGCGTGATCGGCTGGTCGGGCGCGCGGGGATCATCGGCGCCGGGACGTTTGTCTCGCGCGTGCTCGGGTTCGGACGCGACATGGCGATCGCCGCGCTCTTCACGCGCGCGCAGACGGACGCGTTCGCGGTCGCGCTGACCATCCCCAACACGCTGCGGCAGCTGCTGGCCGAGGGCGCGGTGTCGAGCGCGGTGGTGCCGGTGCTGAGCGGGCGCCTCGCCAAGGGCGGAGACGAGGCGGGCCGCGCGTTCTTCGCGCGCGCGCGAGGCGTCTCGCTCGTGGCGCTGGTCGTCGTCTCGCTGCTTGGGATGGTCTTCGCCGGGCCGCTCACCGAGCTGTTCGCGCCGGGCTTCCACGGCACCCCGGGGCAGTTCGAGCGGACAGAGAGCCTGACGCGCCTGATGTTCCCGTACATCTTCTTCATGGGCACCGCTGCCCTGGGGATGGCGGCGCTCAACGCGAAGAAGAAGTTCGGGGTGGCGGCGTTCGCGCCCGCGCTGTTCAACGTGGCGCTGCTGGGCGCGGCGTTCGGGCTCGCGGGGCCGCTCGAGGCGCGCGGGATCGACCCCGTGATGGCGCTCGCCGTCGGCGTGCTGCTGGGCGGCGTGCTCCAGGTGGCGGCACAGCTGCCGGCGCTGCGGACCATCGGCTACGCGGGACGCCCGGTGTTCGACTTCCGCGATCCGCACGTACGCGAGATGCTGCGGCGGATCGTGCCCATGACGCTCGGGCTCGGCATCTACTACGTGGACATGACGCTCTCGCGGCGGTTCCTCTCGGAGCTCGGCGAGGGCGCGCAGAGCTACTTCTTCTGGGCCTCGCGGCTGTGCGACTTTCCGCAGGGCATCTTCGTGATGGCGCTGTCGACGGCAGCGCTGCCCTCGCTCGCGACGTTCGCGGCGGAGGGCAACAAGGAGGAGCTCGCGAAGACCTGGGCGCACGGCATGCGCCTCTCGCTCTTCGTCGCGGTGCCGTGCAGCGCGGCGCTCGTGGCGCTGAGCGAGCCGGTGGTGGTGCTGCTCTTCCAGCGCGGTCACTTCGACGCGTTCGCCGCGCACCAGACGGCGCGCGCGCTGGCCTGGCAAGGCGGCGCCATCTTCACGGTGTCGGCGGTGCGTCAGCTGGTGCCGGCGTTCCACGCGCTGGGCGACACGCGGACGCCGGTGCTGGTGAGCGGGCTCGACCTCATCGCGTTCGTGGTGCTCGCGTTGACGCTGCGCGGCCCGTACGGCCACGTCGGCGTGAGCATGGCGGTGGCGGGCTCGAGCGCGGTGCAGATGGTGCTGCTCTTCGTGGGCCTGCAATGGCGCCTCGGCACGATCCGGGCGAAGGAGCTGGGCGGGTCGGCCGCGAAGATCGCGGGCGCGTCGGTGATCGCGGGCGTCGGTGCGTGGGGCGCGGCGAGGATCGTGAGCGGCGGGGAGGGCCCGATCGGGAGGGCGGTGCCGGGGCTGGCGGGGATGATCGTGTTCGGGGTGATCTATTTCGGTGTCGTGTGGGGGATGGGCTCGCGGGAGCTCGACGAGATCGCGGCGCCGATCAGGCGGCGCCTCGCGCGGCGCAGGGGGTAGGGCAGTTCGAGATCGAGAGAGCGGGCAACAGGCAACTCGTTCGCGTTCTCGCCCGCGGAGGACGTGCTCGTGTTCGAGGGCGATCGCGGCGGCGACGAGCTCCCCCGCCTCTACGCCTCCGACAGCAAGGGCGCGCCGGCGCGTGAGCTGGTGCCCGAGCTGCTCGCCGGGCGCCGCACGCGAACAGCCGCGACGAGAAGGACCTCGACCTGCTCGAGTACGACCTCGAGACGAAGAAGAGCACGCTCGTCTGGCAGGCGGCCGGCAGCGTCGCGTTCGCCGTCACGAACGTCGAGCACACGCGCTTCGCGCTCGTCGACACGAGCACCGTGACGGCGCTCACCGACCCGCTCGCCGAGACGCTGCGCGGGCGCGCGATGGTGGCGGGCGAGGCGGTGGAGATCCCGAGTGGCCGAATGATGGCCGGGACCGGGCCGGTCGCGCCCGCGGGGCGGTAGAGGAACGCCGGGACCTTTCGACCGTCGAAGGTCCGACCGCATCGTGCGGGGTCTCCGGGAGCGCAAGGTGCTGGTGCGCTACCTCATTCTGGAGAACGAGGGCCACGGCTTCACGACCTCCCGTGGGCCTCGGGCGGCGCTCCCGCCGGAAAATCACCGAACCATGGTGAGAATCGCGGCGGGCTGACTATGCTGCGCCGCCTGATGGCGACGCCGACCCCGAGCACCAAGGAAACCCGCATCTCTGCGGCCGAATTCACGGCTGGCGCGCAGAAGCGCGACCAGATCCCGGCCCCCAAGGGGCCCGAGATCGCCTTCGCGGGGCGCTCCAACGTCGGCAAGTCGAGCCTCCTCAACATGATGCTGGCCCGCAAGGGCCTCGCCCGCACCAGCCGCACGCCGGGCTGCACGCGCCAGATCAACTTCTTCGACGTGAGCGTGACCGCCGGTCCCGAGCTCGTCTTCGTCGACCTGCCCGGGTACGGCTACGCGAAGGTCTCGAAGACCGAGTCGCGCGACTGGAAGAAGCTCCTCGAGGACTACCTCCAGGAGCGCCCCACACTCGAGGCGGTGGTCATCCTGGTCGACGCGCGGCGCGGTATCGAGGAGGAGGAGCAGGGGCTCGTCGAGTTCCTGAGCCTGCGCGAGGGCCTCCCGGTCTTCATCGCGGTCACGAAGCTCGACAAGCTCTCCAAGTCGGAGCAGAAGCCGCGCCTCAAGGCCATCGAGCAGCAGGCGGGCGTGAAGGTCGTGGGCACGAGCGCCGAGACCGGCGCGGGCCGCGAGGAGCTGTGGGCGAGGTTGTTGCGTGTCGCCACACATCGGCTCCCCGGGCTCGAGCCCGAGCCCGAGCCCGAGGCCGAACCCGAGAGCGATTCGGTGTAGAGTTCCCGGTGCGGGGCGTTGGTCAGGGCAGGGGTAGGGGATGAGCAAGGAATCCGTTCGCGCAATCGCTCGCGCCTTTGTTCTCGCGGGCGCCGGCCTCGTGGGGCTCGCGGCGTGCGGTCCGGGCAAGCCGCCCGTCGCCACGCTCAGCGCGTCCGACTCGTGGTGCCCGGACGGCTTCGAGGTCGGCCCGCAGGACACCTGCTTCGCGGTCCCCGAGATGACGACGAAGGACACGCCCGTCATCGTCTACCTCCACGGGATGTACGCCGGCCACGGCTCGGCCGAGGAGTGGAACCTCGTGCGCTCGGTGGTGGCGAAGGGCTTCGCGGTGGTCGTGCCGCGCGGCAAGCGCGGGCTCTGCGCCTGGAAAGAGGAGCTCAAGGACCACTTCTGCTGGCCGCAGGAGACCGACGATCCCGCGGCCTTCAAGCACGTCGTCGCCGACTGGGACCGCGTGCTCTGGCAGGTCGACTCGATCATGGAGGGCGGTCCGCACAAGCGGTACGTCCTCGGGTACTCGAACGGCGGGTTCTTCGCGGCGTACCTCGCCTCGCATCCCGTCTTCCCGGCGCAGGCCTACGCGATCGTCAACGGCGGCCCGCTGGGCCCCACGCAGAAGCCCGCGAAGGCGCCGCCGGTGCTGCTCGTCTCGGCCGACGGCGACCCCGACCAGGGCCCGAAGATGAAGGAGCTGCACGGCAGCCTCGCCAAGGGCGGCTGGTCGCATGCATTCTGCACGCACCCTGGCGCGCACCCGCTGGCGGCCCAGGACATCGACGCGTCCATCAAGTTCTTCAAGCACGACGCCGACGGCACCCTGAGGGCGAACGCCGCGGGCTACTACGCTTGCGAGGGCGGAACGACCGCCGCCGACCCGGCCGGCGCCGCGTCGCCCGCGGCCGATGCGCCCCCCAGCGCGGCGCCCGCCCACGAACCGAAGGCCGCCAAGAAGAAGAAGGCGGAGTAGACGCTTGAACCAACCGGAGGGCTGGGGTACAGCTCTCCTCGTATCTGGGCGCATAACTCAGTGGTAGAGTGCGACCTTCACACGGTTGAAGTCGGGGGTTCAAATCCCTCTGCGCCCACGAAGAAACGAACGAGGCCCGTGAGAACGCTCACGGGCCTTCTTTCGTTGGATCACCTTCTTTCGTTGGATCACAGAGCACGGCACACCGGCCTGGCGCCCGCGCCGGGGTAGCTGCAGCGCGTCTTCGGCGGGCACGTCGTGGTGGTGGCGTACTGGCCGCGGGTGGGGTCGCACGTCAGGATCGCCCCGCTGTCGTGCGAGCACTCGACGCCGTCGTTCTTCGCGCACGGTGACCCCGCCGCGAGCCCGCCAGGATTGCACACCGGAATCGGGTCGCTGCCGCCGATCGTGCAGCCACCGGCGCAGAGGCGGCTGGTGACGAGTTGGCCGTCCTCGCGCTTGTCGCACGCGAGCTGCTGCTTGCCGTCGACGCTGCAGGAGGAGAGCGGCGGTCCGGAGCATCGGGCGGCCCCCGCGCGTGGCACGCGCCATCACCTACGCGCCGCCTCGACCACGTCGAGCCAGAGGAACATGGTGGTGGGTTGTGGCCGGGCGCTGGATTCGCCTTCGAGGACGGAGAAGGGGACGAATCCGTAGCAGGCGTAGTACTCCACCGCCGTCGCGTAGACGTCGACGACGACGCCGACGCAGCCAACGTCGCGGGACATCGCCACGGCGAGCTCGAGCACGTACCGGAGCAGCGCCGCGCCGACGCCCTGCCGCTGGGCTTCGGCGGCGACCGCGAGCCTCGCGAGCCGGAGGGCGGGCAGCGGATAGGCCGGGAGCCGCTTCTTCTCAACCGCGGGAAGCGATTCGACCTCGACCGAGCTCGCCGCCACGGTCGCGTAGCCGAGGATGCGCCCGTGGTCGTCGATCGCCACGTACGATACGCCGATGTGATTCTTGAACTGGTTCCGCCCTGCGTAGGTCGTGAAGAACCGATCGAGCTCACCGTCGCCGCTCCGGAAGCCAGAGCGGTCGTCCGACGGCAGCAGCGCCCTAATCGTCGTCACGAGCCATCAGCGCCCTGAGCTTCGCCGTGGGCTTCGCCTTGCGCTGCTTGACGAGAGCCCGGCCCGTCTCGAGGGACACGACCAGTCGTGGGCGCACGACGATGTCCGCGGGCAGCTCGCGCAGCGCCTGGAGATGGTGGCGCAGTGCCTCTTCGACGAGGTGATTCTTCTTCACCCCGGTCGACCGCGTGTACCGCTCGATCAGGTCCTTCGTCTCACTGCTCACGAAGGCAGAGATCTGCGTGGCGACCGGCGTGGGCATCGTCGTAACTCCTTACCGTACTCTACGGTTCTGTAGAGCGCGGTCAAGGCGACCCGCTCCACGCACGAGCTTCAGCTTCGCCGACCATCCAGTCCGTGCGGTGTGCAGCTTTCTGTTGCTCGTAGAATCTGCTCGTTTCACCGGCTTTTCGGCGTGTGTCGAGCGTGTGCTGCCACAGCGGAAACGCTCTCGTGCCGCCGGGGAGACGTTCGATCGGCTGTCGGGTCGAGTGCCGGATGCTAGGGTCGGCGCGTCCATGAAGAACCACCTCCTCTTCGTCGTCCTTGCCGGTGTCGTTGCCGCGTGCGGTTCCACCGAGACCGTCGTGGCCCAGCCGGCGCCCGCGCCGACCGACCCGGCGCCCGTCACGCCGCCCGTCACGACGCCGACGAAGCCGGTCGTCGACCACGGCGCGCCGAGCACGAAGTACCCGGCGTTCACGCCGGCCATGGGCCAGCTCGCGAACAACGGCGGCGCCACGCTCCCGCATCCCGTCATCGTCACGGTGACGTGGGCGGACGACGAGAAGGCCGACGACATCGAGGCCCTCGGCGACACGATCGGCGCCTCGCCGTACTGGGCGGCGACCAACGCCGAGTACGGCAGCGGCGCCGCGGTCAGCGGTCCCGAGAACCACGTCCGGCTACCCGATGCCGCGCCCACCTCGATGAGCGACACGCAGCTCGCGACGTTCGTCTCCACCAACGTCGCGAACGGTACGTTCCCGACCCCCGCGACCGGCGAGCCGATCTACGTCCTGCACCTCCAGAAGGCGACGAAGCTCCTGCTCAACGGCCAGAACGCATGCGCGCAGGGTGTGGGCGGTTACCACGACAGCACGAAGGTCGGCCTCAAGAGCGTCGCCTACGCGATCGTGCCACGCTGCGGCAGCTCGTTCGACAGCGTGACGGTCGCCCTCAGCCACGAGCTCTCCGAGGCCGCGAGCGACCCGTACCCGCGCGTCCACCCCGCCTGGACCGGCTTCGGTCAGGACGACCTCGCCTGGGAGTTCTTCCAGCAGTTCCAGAGCGAGAACGGTGACGCGTGCGAGTTTTATCGTGACTCCGATCTTCGCGCCGGCGCCGAGAGCGGCCTCGCGTACACCGTGCAGCGCATCTGGTCGAACAAGTCCGCAGCCGCCGGTCACGACCCGTGCGTGCCCGCCCTCAAGAACGCCATCTTCTTCAACACGACGCCGCTCGACCTCGAGGACGTCCCGGTCGACCTGACCACTCTCGGCGGCGACATCACGACCACGAAGGGCTTCAAGGTCGCGGTCGGCGAGACGCGCACCATCCCGCTCGGCCTCTACAGCGACGGGCCGACCGCCGACTGGACCATCCGCGCCACCCCCGGCGGCATCGCGAGCCGCGGGCGGACGAACGTCGAGCTCTCGCTCGATGTGGAGAGCGGGACGAACGGGCAGAAGGCCTACCTCACGATCACCGTCAACGAGGCGGGCAAGACGGGCAGCGAGCTCATCAGCATCGTGTCGACCAAGGGCTCGACGTCGCACTACATGCCGATCATCATCTCGAGTCCCGAGAAGTAGACGCTCACATCTCGCGCAGCGTCGTCACGAAGCAGTAGATCAGGATCGCGACGCCGAGCAGGCCCTCCGTCATCACGAGGAGGCCCTGCACCGGTCCGACGATGGCGACAGCGTATACCGCGCTCGCCCCGGTCACGACCGCCAGTGCGACGAGGAACGCCTGCGTGACGGTCATCCCGCGATCGGCCTTGCGCCGCGCGTGCTCGACCGCGGTGAGGAACATCTTCACCAGGAAGAAGAAGACCGCCATCGCGAAGTACGAGCCGCCGTACTCCTCGTGCGAGAGGAGGAAGTCGTAGCCGCCGTGCATCGCGACGACCATCACGGTCGTTCTGGAGAACGCGGCCCCGTACTTCTCGCGGTCCTTCACGAAGTCGTCGAGCGCGGCGGCGAGGATGGCGGTCATCGCCATGTGGAGGAAGTTTGCCGTGAGGAACCGGCCGAGCCCCGTGTGGAGATCGCCGCTCGCGAGGTACCCGAGGTTCTCCTCGGCGGCGAAGCCGAGGCCCACCAGCGCGCCGCAGACCAGGACGTCGAGCTTGTCGCCGGACTTGCGCAGCACCAGGAGGAGCGGCGCGAACAGCAGGAGCTTGGAGGCCTCCTCGCGCAGGCCGACGCCAAACACGAAGAACAGCAGATCGCGCATCGGATCGCCGGTCTCCACGAGGTGCAGCTTCGCCTCCTCGACCGCGATGAGGCAGACGGTGGGCACGATGCTGAGGACGCCGAGCACGAACGCGACGATGTAGAGCGGTAGGCGCCGCCGCACGCGCTCGCCGAGCTTGCCGAGCCGCGCGCAGAAGAAGAACCACGCGAGCGCGGCGATGCCGCTCATCACGAGGCTCGAGACCACGAGGCGCGGACGCCAGGCCTGGACGAGCCATCGCGCGGCGTTCTTCCAGTCGTTCTCGTGGACCGCGAACTGGTACTTGGTGATGGGCGCGGCGGCCGCCGCGACGCGTGCATCTTGCATGCGTTCTCGGACGCGGTCCCAGTTGCTTGCCGCGATCCAGATGCCGAGCGCGCGGTCGACGTCCTCGCTGCGTTCGGAGAAGGCGAGGCCCTCGCGCTCGTAGCGCCTCGCCGCCTCCTCCATGTCGTGGTGGCGGCTCGCCTCGCGCGCGAGCAGGTGGTTGTGCCAGGCGAGCGGCGGATCCTGCTCGGCGCCCACCAGGATCACCTCGCGCAGCCCGGATGGCATCTGGTCCTTGTCGACCGCGCGCCAGAAGCGCGCCACCAGCGAGACGTCGGGCGGGAGGCTGTCCTCGAGCAGCGCGTCGAGCGCCTCCTCCGACATCACCGCCTCGTCGCGCTCGGCTGCACCGCGGAGCCCGCCGCTCTTGCCTTTGAGCTTGCGCAGCATCTTCATGGCGAGTGCGTGCTCGTGGTTGTCGAGCAGGTCGATGGCCACCTTCGCGGTCGGCGTCTCGCGCAGCATGCGGACGTAGACCTCCTCGGCCGCGGCGTAGCGCCCGGTGTGGGCGAGCGCCTTCGCGCGCTCGGCGTCCGGCAGCGTGTGCTGTACGATGCGTAGCGCCGCCCACCCGATGACGAACGTGAGCACCACGACCACCACGGCGGGGAGGAGGAGGCGGGGCTTGCCCGACGGCGTCTTCAGCAGCTCACGGAGGCGCATGCCCGGTCATTGTCGCGGAACGGGGGCTTCGGCACCACCGGCACCTCTGCTTTGTGACGGACGAGTGACGACGGCGGCACGAGCGGGCCAATCCCTGCGGGAGGCCTACCGCGAACGCTGGCACGCACCCAATGCTCCTGCATGCAAACGAAGATCAGTCGCTTCTGGGTCCGAGGGGGCCTGGCGCTCCGTCAGAACCGCGGCGCGCTCCTCTTCATCGCCGCGTGGTTGACGGTCAACTACGTCCTGTTCGTGCGGATGTTCCACCTGAGCCGCGGCTCGGCCGCGCTCGCGGCGATCTGCGTGACGAAGATGTCCGGCGGGTGGCCGGGCATCTACCAGTCGTTCACCGAGGTGGTGGTGTTCGGGCTCGTCGCCTCGCTCGTGCTGGCGAACGTGACGCGTCACTATCGGCCCGAGGCAACCTGTCGGGCGCTCGCCGCGCGTGCGTCCGGGCACGTGGTCGTCATCGGCTGGACGAACCTGGGGCGGCGCGTCGCGGACCTCGTCGAGGCCGCGGACCGCACCGTGGTGGTGGTCGAGGAGAACCCGGACCTCGTCTCCGCGCTCGTGCACGACGAGCGCCCGCTCGTGATCGGAAGCGCGCAGGAGCGCGTGGTGCTGGAGTCGGCGGCGGTCGCCCGCGCCAAGGTGGTGGTCATCGCCACCGACGACCTCGAGACCGCAGCCGTGGCGTGCCGGCTGGTGCGCGAGATGAACGCCGCCTGCGAGCTCGTCGTGCGCTGCCCGGACGACGACATCGGCGCGGTCCTCGCGAAGACCTACCGGGCACGCGCGGTCTCGACCTCGCGGCTCGCCGCGGAGTTCATCCAGGGCCAGGCGCTGAAGGCGCGCGCGCGGGCGGTGGTGGTGCTGGGCAAGAACAGCGTCGGCGACCGCGTCGTCGATGCCCTGAACGAGAAGCGCATTCCTCATCACTACGCCGAGGTCACCGACGACGTGGCGAAGCTCACGGCGGCCGGGGTCCCGCAGGCCGATCTCGTCGTGGTCTGCGACGACGACCTCGGCAAGAACCTGATCCGCGTCGACCGCATCCGCGATCTCAACAAGCGCACGCGGATCATCTGTCGCGCGTTCCACGACGAGGCGGCGGAGGTCCTGAGCCGCGCGCCGTTCGAGTGCATCGTCATCTCGACCTCGAAGCATGCGAGCGAGGCGCTCGCGCGGCAGGGGACCTTCCGCGAGCTGGGGATCACCGACGTACCGGAGCGAAAGGTCCGTGCGCTGCTCGCGCACGCGTGAATCGACCTGGAAAAATCGCAGGCCTACACTTCCGCCGGTCAGTGGGCGGCGCCTCCTCACGGTCCTCGATCCGATGGAGAGCGCGACCCCCGCCGTGCTCGGTCAGGCGGCGAAGCGTGCTAGACCCGGCGGCGTGACCGCCCGGCTCGTCCCCATCGCCTCCGCCGAGGACGCGCGGCTCGATCCTTACGTGCGCCTTCGCGATCGCGATCTCGCGCGCACCGATGGGTCGTTCGTGGCCGAGGGCGAAGTGGTGGTGCGCGTGCTGGCCTCGGCGCGCCAGACTGGCTTTCGCGTGCGCTCGCTGCTGGTGGAGCAGCGGCGCGTCGAGCCGCTCGCCGACGTGGTGGCGGCGCTCGGCGACGACGTCGAGATGTTCGTGGTGCCGCAGGCGGTGATGGACGGCGTCGTCGGGTTCGCGATCCATCGCGGGATCCTCGCGCTCGGCGATCGCGGCGCGCCGCACACGGCGGAGGCGTTGCTTGTTGCGGAGAGCGGCGCGGCGATCGCCGTGGGGCTGGTCGGCCTGACGAACCACGACAACGTCGGCAGCGTCTTCCGCAACGCGGCGGCGTTCGGCGCGCGCGCGGTGCTGCTCGACCCAGCGACCTGCGACCCGCTCTACCGGAAGGCGATCCGCGTCTCGGTGGGCGCGGCGCTCGTCACGCCGTTCGCGCGCTGCGCGTCGGGCGAGGCGATGCTCGACACGATCGAGGCGGCCGGCTGGGAGGCGCTCGCGCTGTCGGGTCGTGGCGACGAGACCCTCGAGGAGGCGGTCCGCACGCCGGCCGCGCGCGGACGCGTGCTCCTGCTCGGCACCGAGGGCGATGGCTTGCCGCCGGACATCCTCGCCCGCACGCGGCGCGTGCGCATCGACATGACGCCCACGCTCGACTCGCTGAACGTGGCGGTGGCGAGCGGCATCGCGCTCTACGAAGCGACGCGCCGCCGCGCCTGAGCGTTCACGACGAGGAGCGTCGCCGTGCGAGGAGCGCCTGGCGGTTCTTCGCGCCGCGCTTCTCGAGCGCGGGCCGGATGCGCTTCGCGAAATCGGGCATCAGGTACGCCATCGTGGCGAGACGTCCCGAGCTCCGCGGGACCGCGATCTCCTCGATGCGCTCGGTGATGCAGCGCAGCACCTCCTCCGCCACCTCGTCTGCGGTGACCATCGGCTGCGAGAGCACGAGGTCGGGCACGCTCGAGAGGTCTCCGAGAAAACCGGTGTCGACCGGCCCCGGGCACACGCAACCGACGTGGATGTCCCGGCTCTGCAAGTCGGACCCGACCGCGCGCGAGAACGCACGCAGGCCGGCCTTCGAGGCGCTGTAGGCGGCCTCGCCCGGCACCGGCACCATCCCGGCGATGCTCGCGACCTGAACGATCGCGCCGCCGCGCCCGAGGTGCGGGACCGCCGCTCGCGTGAGCACGATCGGCGCGGTGAGGTTGGTGAGGATGATGTCGGCGAGCTGCTTCGCGGTGAGCGTGTCGATGTGGCCGCGGTGGTTGAGGCCGGCGTTGTTCACGACGACGTCGAGGCGGCCGAAGCGATCGACGACCCGCCTCGGCAGCCCCTCGAGGGCGGCGAGATCCTGCACGTCGATGGGGAAGGGGACGGCGCCGTCGCCGAGGTTGCGCGCTGCCTTCTCGAGGGTGGCCGCGGTGCGCGCCACGAGGGCCACGCGGCCGCCGCGCTCGATGAGCATGCGCGCGACGGAGAGCCCGATGCCGCTCGACGCGCCGGTGACGATCGCGACCTTCCCCTGCATGCGCTCGACGGTAACGCAGTCGCGACCGCGCCGCGAGGGATCGAGTAAGGTCTCCCGGTGCGCCGCGCTGCTCTCGCCATCCTCGTGCTTGCCGCCGTGCTCGTCGCGTACGCCCTCTTCGGGCGTGGGACGTCGACGCCGGTCGCGCCGCAGCTTCCGGAGTATACGGCTTCGCTTGCGACGCTCGCGGCGAGCGCGCCGTTCGAGCTGGTGCTGAAGCCGTCGTCGCCGCCGCCGAAGGTGGTGGTGGCCTACGCGTTCGGCATCGGCGACCGCGAGCCGAACCCGCTGGACGCCCCGATCGAGCTCCTGCCCGACGGCGCGGTGCGACTGAAGGGCTCGCCGCGCGCGCTGCTCGGCGCCCGCGAGGCGCGCATCGTCATCGGCACGCCCGAGAGCATCCACCGGTTCGACGACGCCCTGGCCCGCGCGAGCTCGGGCGAAAGCGACGCAAAGGTCCGCGTGCTCACTCTCACGATCTCGCCCTGACCCTAACTGTCAGCTTCTCCCGATCACTTGCCGGTCGCGGTGCAGCGCAGGATGCAGTTGAAGTCGCCCTTGCAGCCGCACTTGTCGGAGGCCTTGGGGACGGTCTTTGCCACGCCGGTGCCACCACCGGAGACGCCGCTGCTCTGGACCTTCTGCGTGGGCGCGAGCGACGCCTTCGCGGCGCCCTTGCGGCCCTTCTTCTTGCCGACGGCGGACGCCGGCTTCGCGTCGTCGTCGTTCGCTGCGCTCGCAGGCGCGGGATCGGCGGCGGGCGCCGGTGCGGGCGCGACGACTGGCGCCGGCGCGGCGAGCACGGGCGGCGGCGCGATCATCGTGTTCGCGGCGGCGCGGGCGGTGGGCTCTTCGCCCTTGAAGACCGCCGAGACGCCGACGGCGCACAGCACCAGAGCGACCGCCGCAGCGGCCACGCCGGCGATGGCGCGCTTGCCGAAACGGAAGCCACCGGCCGAGTAGGCGTGGCCGGCGCCCGAGTCACCGACGTCGGCGGCGAAGGCTGCGGGCGGCGGCTCGCTCGCGAAGAGCGGCGCGACGGAGCGGTTGCCGACACCGATGCGCGTGGGCGGCGTCGAGGCGAGGGCGTTGAGATCGATGATCCCCTCGTCGTCCTCGACGATGAAGCCGGAGACCGGCGCGTGGTCCGGAGCCGGCGTGTCGAGGCGTGCGTTCCCGCGTAGGGCGTCGACGGTGAACAAAACGGACGTCTCGTTTCTAGCAGCCATGCCGCTCAGCTGGGAATCGGGAGGAGGAGGCCGAAGGGTCTGCTTCACGGACCCGAGGTCGGGGGGGTGCGTTGCGAAGAGATCACGATGCTCGCGCTCGGCGCCGCGTTTGACAACCGCGGCGTGCTTGGAGTCGTTGGTCTTGATCTCCGCTGCAGGTCCGGACACCAGCCACACCGTGTCACACGCGCGGCAGCGCATGCGCGCCGTCTTGCCGCGGAGCTTGTGCTCGTCGGCTTTGTATCGTGCGGCGCAGGCGGGGCAGGTGACGTCCATGTTGCGAAGAACCTGGATCAACGTCGTGCAAGATCCGTGTCCAGCCAACCCGGAACACGAGACCACGGAATGCCCGGAGATCCGGATGGCCAATGGACGGCGGGACGCGGATCTGGTGCTCCGTTTATCCATGGTCCTGCGGCTTGCCGCCATCATGCGCGGGCAACGACGTCCCCCCTCGGGAGTATGAGTTGGCCTATGTTCGGGGGCTCGATGACGGAGAAGATTCGCGGGGGAACGGAAGCCAATCCGGTTCCCGTCACCCTCACCACCGCCGTCCCGAAGCTCGTCGCCGTGACTGGACCTTCGGCAGGTCGCGGCTTCGCGGTCACCCGGGCGACCAGTACGGTCGGTCGCCATCCCACCAACGACTTCGTGCTCGACGATCCGCGCGTCAGCGGCGCGCACCTGGAGCTGTCCCTCAGCGGCGCGCGCGTTCGCGTGCGCGACGTCGACAGCCTGAACGGCACGTGGCTCGGCAGCCATCGCGTGGTCGACATCGAGCTCGCGCAGGGCGCGGAGCTCACCATCGGCGACAGCTTGCTGCGGCTCGATACCGACGAGAGCGTCGCGCCGCCGCCGCTGACCGAGCGCGATACGTTCGGTCAGCTCGTCGGCCGCTCCACGGTGATGCGCGAGCTCTTCGCCACGCTCGAGCGCATCGCACCCAAGGATCTGGCGGTGCTCATCCAGGGCGAGACGGGCACGGGCAAGGAGGAGCTGGCGCGCGCGCTCCACGCGAATTCTCCGCGCGCGGCCGGGCCCTTCGTCGTGATCGACGCCACCGCGCTCCCGGAGCCGCTCGCGGAGTCGCTGCTCTTCGGCCACGAGAAGGGCGCGTTCACCGGTGCGCACGATCAACAGATCGGTTTCTTCGAGGCGGCGAAGGGCGGCACCGTCTTCCTCGACGAGGTCGGCGAGCTCTCCGCGGTGCTCCAGGCGAAGGTGCTGCGCGTGCTCGAGCGCCGCGAGATCATCCGGCTCGGCGGTCACGCGCCGACGCCCATCGACGTGCGGGTGGTGGCCGCGAGCAGCCGTGATCTGCGCAACGCGATCGACAAGGGCCGCTTCCGCGAGGACGTCTACTTCCGGCTCGCGCAGGTCCGCGTGTTCCTCGCGCCGCTGCGCCAGCGCCTCGAGGATCTGCCGATCATCTGCGCCAAGCTGCTCGCGCGCGCCGGCTCGGAGACGATGATCGAGGTCGACGCGCTCGATCACCTCTCCTCGATGCCGTGGCCGGGCAACGTACGCGAGCTCAACAACGTGCTGCTGCGCGCCTCGGCGATGGCGCAGGACGGCGTGATACGCCGCGCCGACGTTGCCGGTGAAGGCGAGGGCTTCCGCGGCACCACCGAGGAGCGTACGCCGCTCGATCTGTCGGGCACCTTCGGCGACGCAAAAGATCGCGCGATCGAGCGCTTCGAGAAGGCGTACCTCGCGCTCCTCATGAAGCGCTGCCAGGGCAACCTCTCCGCCGCCGCGCGCTCCGCCGACGTCGCGCGCCACCACCTGCGCGATCTGCTGAAGAAGCGCGGCCTCTACGGAGTCTCCCTGGATGAGGAGTGAGCGGGCGCACGCCGTCGCGCTGGGCCTCGCGCTCTGCCTGGCCACGGCGAGCGTCGCTCCGGTGGCGCGCGCGCAGGGCAAGCCCAAGCCCGTGCCCACCGCGGACGAGCTGAAGGCCGCGCGCGAGCTGTTCCAGGACGCCTACCGTGACGAGAAGGAGCGGCGCTACGCGCCGGCGCTCGAGAAGTTCGAGCGCGTCGCGGCGGTGAAGGAGAGTGCGTCGGTGCGCTACCGCGTCGCGACCGTGCTCGGCTCGCTGGGGCGCCTGCGCGAGTCGCGCGACGCGTTCCGCGCGCTCGCCGCATCGAAGGCCTCGCTCCCTGCGAGCGAGCAGGAGATCTCCGACAGCGCCGCCGAGCGCGCGCAGGCCCTGGACCGCCGGATCCCGCGGCTCGTCCTCCAGCTCCAGGAGGGCGCGGCGCCCGAGGCACGCGTGACCATCGACGGCGCGACGGTCCCGGTCACGACGGCGCCGCGGCCGTTCGAGCTCGATCCCGGCGTGCACGTGGTCCAGGGCAGCGCTCCGACGGCACTGCCGTCCGAGAGCAAGGTCACGCTGCAGGAAGGCGGCGAGGTCTCGGTCACGGTGGTGCTGCCGCCGAAGGCGCCGCGCGCGGTCAAGGTCGTCCCGCCGTCGGCCCGCGTGGAAGATCCCCTTCCCGCTAGCGGCCCGAGGCCCGATCGGACGACCGCCTACGTGGCGCTTGGCGCGGGCGGCGTGCTCCTCGTCACCGGCGTCGTGTTCCTCGCGGTCCGCGAAGGCGACGTTTCGGATTTGAAGAAGGCGTGCTCGCCGACGTGTCCTGGCAACAACCGCAGCGAGCTCGAGTCGAAGCACGACCAGGCGCAGCTGTTCGGTCCGCTGGGGGTGGGCTTCGCGGCGGTGGGCCTCGTCGCCGCAGGCTTTGGTGGGTATTTGTTGCTGCGCCCGCAGCCGAAGCATACGGCCGCCCGTTTTCGCATCGCTCCGGCCTCGGTCCGCGGTGGCGCGCTCGTCGGAGTCGGCACGGCGTTCTGACTGGGGTAGGCTGTCGCGATGGGGACGCCGTCGGAGACCCCCCCCGAGACGCTGCTCGGGGGAAAAATCCGGCTGCTCCAGCGCATCGGGCGCGGCGGCATGGGCGACGTCTGGGTCGCGCGCAACGAGGCGACGCAGGCGGAGGTCGCCGTCAAGACGCTCCAGCGCGCCGAACGCACGCCGCTCCACGACGAGCGCTTCCGTCGTGAGGCGCGGCTCGCGGCGACGGTCTCGCATCGCAACGTGGTGCGCGTGTTCGACCTCGTCGACGAGGACGACGGGACGCTTGGGCTCGTCATGGAGCTGCTGCGCGGCGGCACGCTCGAGGCGTGCATGCGCGAACGGGGGCCGCTCTCGGCGATGCACGCGCTCGCCGTCTGCTGCGCGATCCTCAGCGCGCTTCACCACGTCCACGAGAAGGGCATCGTCCATCGCGACGTGAAGCCGGCGAACATCTTCTTCGCGGTCGAGCCGGATGGCCACGTCATCCCCAAGATCCTCGACTTCGGGATCGCGAAGCTGCCGGCCGTGAGCTCGACGCTCACTGTCGACGGCAGCGTCCTCGGCACGCCGCACTACATGGCGCCCGAGCAGATCCGCGGCGTCGTCGATCTCGACGGGCGGAGCGACATGTTCTCGCTCGCGAGCGTGCTCTACGAGATTCTCACCGGCGAGCGGTTGTTCCAGCGCGACTCGGCGGCAGCCTCGCTGGCGGCGGTGCTCGAGCACGACGTCGATCCTGATCCGCGCATCGATCCGAAGGTGTGGATCGCCATCGCTCGTGCCCTCGCGAAGCGGCCCTACGAGCGCTTTGCTACGTGCGGAGAGTTCGCCGAGGCCCTGCGCGCGGCGATCGGTGCGACCGACGAGGACTTCGCGACGGCCCTCCTGGAGCTGCGTCCGCGCAGCGATGGGGTCCCCGAGAGCGATCGCACCGCGGGCGGCGCGATGGCCTCGTCGTCGCCCGGCGCGCGCACCGCGCGGCCGCGACCCGCGCGGCAGCGGGGCCTGCTCGTGACGCTCGGCGCGGCGGGCGTCGCGGCGGCGCTCGCGGTGACCGCGACGCTCGCGGTGACGCGCACGGGCGCGCCGGCGGCACGCGTCGAGGAGCCGGCCGCGGAGGGCCCGCCGGTGCTCGTGTCGTCGTCGTCGCCGGCGTCGTCATCGTCATCGCCGATCCCGCCGGCGACGCCCGCGGCGTCACCGATCCCGTCGGCAGCGGGGACCCTGATCCCCACGCCGATCGCCGTGGCTGCGAAGACAGCGCCGCCGCCCCCGTCCCTGAATCGTGGGGCCGTCAGGCTGCCGCCGCCGCCGCGTCCGCCGACTCCCGCGACGAAGCCGCTCCCGCCGCCGACGAAGCCGGTCGCGACCTCGCCTGGGTTCTAGCGATCAGCGCGCCGAGACGGCGAGCGCGAGCGCGATGACCACCGCGATGACGATCGCGAGCTGGATGTAGATGCGGCGGCGGTCGGCGCCGTCCTCGGCGATCGCCTCGCCACCGCCGCGCGGCGTGAGCGTCGCCGGCGGGGCGCTCTTCCTGCCCTTCTTCCGGGGCTTCTTCGCCGGCTTCTTCTTCCGCGCAGCGGGGGCGAAGGCAGCGTCCGCGGACGCGAGGGAAGGGGCGGGCGCGTCCGAGGGCGTGGCTGCGGGCCCGGGCTCGCTCTCGGCGTCCTTCTCCGCGAGCATGCTCGACGACGCGGTCGGCACCGGCGCCGGCGGGGGCATCGTGTAGTTCGGCGCCCGCACGGACGTCGCCGCCTTCTCCCACTTCGCCTGACGCGCCTCCTGGCCGGGAAACAGGCGGCTCAGGAGCGCGCCGAGCTCCTCGTGCATCTGCGGGGCCCGCGCGCCGACGTACGCGTCGAGGGCGCGCCGGAGGTCATCGCTCGTGTCGTAGCGGTCGTCGGCCTTCTCGCTGAGCGACTTCGCGATGATCGTCCAGAGCTCGTCGGGGAAGCCCTCGATCATGGTGCGGACGTCGGGCACCTTGGCCTCGCAGATGGCGCGCAGCGTGTCGACGTCGGTATCGCGCTTGAAGAGACGCTTCATCGTGACCGATTCCCAGAGCGTCGCGCCGAGGGCGTAGATGTCGATACGGCGGTCGATGGGCTTGCCGTGCGCCTGCTCGGGCGCGAGGTAGGGGATCTTGCCCTTCACGATGCCGTCGGCGCTCTTCGAGAGGCGGACGCGCGCCTTTGCCAGCCCGAAGTCGATGAGCTTCACGTCGCCGCCGTGCGTCAGGAAGATGTTGCTCGGGTTCACGTCGCGGTGGATGACGTGGAGCGAGTGTCCGGTCTCGTCGGCAAGCTCGTGTGCGGAGTGGAGGCCCTCGGCGACGCGGGCGCAGAGCCAGGCGGCGAGGGCGATCGGCATCTTGTCCCCCTTGACGACGAGGAGATCCCACACGTCCGAGTACGTTCGCCCCGAGAGCAGCTCCATCGCGATGAAGCGGTGGTGACCGGTGACGCCGTACTCGAGGGTCTGGATGACGTTCGGGTGCGAGAGCTGCGCGAGGATCTTCGCCTCGTCGATGAACATGCTCTTGAACTGCTCGTCGTGCGCGAGCTCGTCCCGGATCACCTTGAGGGCGACGCGCTCCTCGGTCCCGTCCTCGCGGGTGGCGCGACCGATGTAGACGGTGGCCATCCCGCCGCCGCCGATCTTGGCACCCACCTCGTACTTGCCGAGCTGCTTGGGGGGCGCGAGCGCAGGCACGGACCGCACGATGTGGAAAAGACTACCAGCAAGGATCACAGATGGTGGAATCCTCGGCTGCTATTGGAACGCGCCCCCCGCCGCTCGCGATCTGACTCATGCATGGTACCTTTTGCCCCATGCCTGGCTGGAAGCTCGGGGTTGGCGCTCGTGTGCTCGCGGCTCTCGCAGTGGTCGGCGTCCCGGCGACGGCGTTCGCTCATGCGGTTCTCGTCAGCCCGCCCCCCCGTGACGTCGGCAAGCCTGGCGCCGATGCCCACAAGACGGGCCCGTGCGGCGCCGTTCCGCGCACGAACACATGCACGTCGTACGAGGCCGGCGCGAAAATCCCGGTGAAGTGGATGGAGACGGTGAGCCACGACGGCTGCTTCCAGGTCGCGCTGAGCACGACCGGCACGGACACGAATTTCACGATCTTGAAGCAGGTCAACGACCTCACTACCGGCGCCGGCACGGTCTACCCCGACACCGTCCAGCTACCCCCTGGCGTCAGGTGTAAGGACTGCACGCTCGTCGTCCGCCAGCTCATGATCGGCAAGGCCTGTATCGGCGGGAACACGGAGGCCGGTCCGTTCCAGAACGACCTCGACGCGTCGACCTACTACTCGTGCGCCGACATCCGTATCGGCGACCCAACGCCGTGCGCCGCTCACGCGATGCCGGACGGCGGCCCCGTCGACACCGACTCGGGCCCCGAGGACGATGGCGGGCCGACGACCGTCCCCACCGACGGCGGCGGCAAGCTGGTCGACGGCGGCTCGGGCTCCGGCGGCGTCAACTCCAAGGACATCCGCAACGGAACCGAAGACAGCGGTTGCAGCGTCGCGTTCGGCGCCTCCTCCGGCGCGTCGCTCGTGATCGCCGCCGGCCTCCTCGGCCTGGCCGTGGCCCGCCGCCGGCGCCGTCGTTGAGAGCGTTACCGCCAGTAGCGAACGAAACGCAGGACAACGAACTTGAACGGCGAGACCGCGAGTCGCTTTCCCCTCATCACGAAGGGGTAGCAGCGCGCTACTTCACCGGAAAGAGATTGCGCTGCTTCCACGCCGGGAGCTCGCGCAGCTCGGCCCACACCTCGCGCGCGCTGCCGTAACGGAAGGCCTCCCGGCGGCGCAGCATCTTCGCGATGAGGTCGCCGAACGGCGTGCCGAGCTGCTCCGCGCGGAGGCGCGGCGCGCCGTCCGCGACCTGGCGGACGAGCTCCTGGTACGGCACGTCCATCTGGATCGCCGGCTCGCCCGCGAGCATCCAGTAGAGGAGGAGGCCCACCTGGTACAGATCGCTCTGCCGGCTCGTGTAACCGGTGGCGAGGATCTCCGGCGCCATGATCGCGTGGTGCACGACGTTCGGACGCACCGCCGTCATCCCGCGTAGCTCGTGGCTGATCCCGAAGTCCGAGATCTTCACCGTGGGCCGATCGGTGTGCGTGATGAGCACGTTGCCGGCGTGGAGGTCGTCGTGGACGACCTCGTTGTCGTGGAGGAACTGCACGGCCGCGAGCAGCTGGCGGGTCATCTCGAGGACGAGCCCTTCCTGCATCGGCGTGCCGAGCATGTCCTTCAGCGCGTGGTCGCAGCGCTCGAGCGCGAGGAAGAAGAGGTGATCGTTCTCGAACGAGTCGTAGATGTAGACGACGTTCGGATGGCGCAGCGAGAACAGCCGTGACTGCTCGCGCGCCCATTCCGCCTGCACCTCGGAGTAGGGCCGGTTGGACGGCCGCACCATCTTGAGCGCGTAGATCTGATCGAACGGCCCGATGCACTCGTACACCGCGCCGAACTCGCCCGAGCCGATGGTGCTGATGACGGTGTAGCTGCCGTTCCGGCCCTTCAGCGTGCCGCCGACCTGCGGGTACTGCACGGTGATGCGCGGCGCGCCGCCCGGATGCTGGCGCGTGTAGACTTGGCTGGGCTGCTGCTGCTGCTGCGGGGTCGCGGCGGACATCGAGGGAATCGTGCCGGTGTTGCCTCCGAGGCGCGGGTTGCTGCCCGGCGGCGGGGGCGCCTGCGGGGGCGACAGTGGCTTCATCGCGTGACCGGGCGTCATGATCTGGTGCGGGCCGGTCGCCATCGAGCCCATCGGCGGCGCGGGCTGGGTGCCGGTCTTCGGCGGTCCGTACGGCGGCGACGGCTGCGGGTACATCGGGGGTACGGGCTGGCTCTGGTACGGCTTCGCCACGACGTGCCCGAGAGGCGGGGTGGGGTGCGTGGTGCGATGAGGCGAGGACGGCGGCGAAGACGGCGAAGACGGCGAAGACGAAGGCGACGAAGACGACGAAGGGAAGGAAGTAACACGATGGCACGCACGACCCACGGAGGTGCGTACGACGCGCGAGGACGCTACTTCCTCCGCGTGACTATTGCTGCCGGGCAGCGGCTGCCGAAGGCGCTCCCGTGGGTCACCGCGGCCGACTGGGCTGCGCATGCGCCGGGCGGTGAGACCCCGTGTCCGTGCGTGGCCTGCGTTCGCGCGCGCGACGTCCAGGAGCTCGTGAACCGCTACCGCGCCGCCGGCGCCGATCTCGAAATGATCGAAGGGCTCGTGAATAGTGCCGCCAGCGCGGACGCGGCGAAGCTCGCGGCGGTCAGGCGAGGCGTCGACGGCTTCGCCGAAGGACGGATCCCGAAGGCGGAGCCGAAAGCGGCGAGCAAGGTCGTCACCTTCAGGACCTTCTCGGAGCGGTGGACGAGCGGCGAGCTGCATCGCCTCTACCCCGACCACGTGGTCGAGAAGCGGTCGGTCGATGACGATCGAGAGCGCCTCGAGAAGTACGTGTACCCCTCCGTGGAGGACGTCCCGCTCGCGTCGTTCACGCGCGCACACGCCGACGGGGTCATGATGACGCTCCCGGCCTCCCTGCGTCCCGCCACGCGGCGTCATGTCGCCCAGGTCATCAACCGCGTGCTCCGGCTCGCTGTCTTCGCGGAGAGCCTCGCGTTCTCAC
>JAYTHX010000446.1:0-25418 GCA_043732195.1 Polyangiaceae bacterium | reverse complement strand
GCGCCCCCCTCTCGGAGGTCGTGACGGTGGTCGAGGCGCCGGAGGCCTAACCCTGCAGCAGCGTCACCGAGTGCCCGGCCACCAGCAGGGTCTGCACGTCCGCGCCGACCTCCTGCTCCGGGTCGGACGACAGTGCCAGCGTCCAGCCGCCCTCGGGCACGGTGAACTCCACCGGCCCGTCGGAGGCGTTGAGCAGCAGCAGGAACGTGGCGCTGCCGGTGGCCGACATCCGCACGGCCAGCGAGCGGGCGTTGGTGTCGGACCAGTCGTCCTCGGTCATCGGCACGCCGTCCGCGCGCAGCATCTGCACCGAGTCCGGCCCCTCGCCGCCGCGGTAGTCGGCCGGGCGCAGCGCCGTGTTCTCCCGACGCAGGGTGAGCAGGTCCCGGGTGAAGGCGAGCAGCTCGGTGTCGACCGCGGCCCAGTCGAACCAGGAGATCTCGTCGTCCTGGCAGTAGGCGTTGTTGTTGCCGCCCTGCGTGCGCCCGATCTCGTCGCCGCCGCAGATCATCGGCGTGCCCTGCGACAGGAGCAGCGTCGTCAGGAAGTTCCGCTGCTGGCGGGCGCGGAGCTTCTTGATTCCGGGATCCGCGGTCGGGCCCTCGGCGCCGCAGTTCCACGAGTTGTTGTCGTCGGTGCCGTCGCGGTTGCCTTCGCCGTTGTCCTCGTTGTGCTTGTCGTTGTAGGAGACCATGTCGGCGAGCGTGAAGCCGTCGTGCGCGACGATGAAGTTCACGCTCGCGAACGGTGCTCGCCCGTTCGAGGCATAGAGGTCGCTCGAGCCGGTGAGTCGATATCCCAGCTCGCCGGTATTTCGGCCCACGCCGCGGATGAAGGAGCGAATGGCATCCCGGTACTTGCCATTCCACTCTGCCCAGCCGGTCGGAAAGTTTCCGACCTGATATCCGCCTTCGCCGACGTCCCACGGCTCGGCGATGAGCTTCACGCGGCTGATGACCGGGTCCTGGTGGATGATGGTGAAGAAGCTGGAGAGCTGGTCCACCTCGTGCAGCGAGCGCGCGAGGGTGGAGGCGAGGTCGAAGCGGAAGCCGTCGACGTGCATCTCCGTGATCCAGTAGCGGAGGGAATCCATGATCAGCTGCAGCGTCTGCGGGTGGCGCACGTTGAGCGTGTTGCCGGTGCCCGTGTAGTCGAAGTAGTGGCGCGGGTTGTCGCCGACCAGCCGGTAGTAGGTCGGGTTGTCGATGCCCTTGAAGCTGATGGTCGGCCCGAGGTGGTTGCCCTCGGCGGTGTGGTTGTAGACGACGTCGAGGATCACCTCGATGCCCGCTGCATGGAGCTGCTTGACCATGTGCTTGAACTCGACGACGCCCGCGCCGGCGATGTCGACGGAGCGATAGCGGATGTCGGGCGCGAAGAACGAGATGGAGTTGTAGCCCCAGTAGTTCCGCTTCCCCTGATCGAGCAGGTGCTTGTCGTCGACGAAGCCGTGCACCGGCAGCAGCTCGACGGCGGTGATGCCGAGCTCGGTGAAGTACTTGATCATCGGGTCGCTGCAGAGCCCGGCGTAGTGACCGCGGAACTCCGGCGGCACGCTCGGATGGCGCGCGGTCGCGCCCTTGACGTGCACCTCGTAGAAGACCGACTTGTGGAACGGGATGTCGGGCGGCGCGTCGTCACCCCAATCGAACGTGGGATCGATCACGACGCCGTGCGGGACGCCGCGCGAGTCGCGCTCGTTGCGCCGCAGATCGCCGTCCGGGTGTCCGAGCTCGTAGGCGAAGAGCCCCTCGTCCCAGGCCTCGGGGCGGTCGAGGCCCTTGGCGTACGGATCGAGGAGGAGGTTGTTCGGGTTGAAGCGCAGTCCCCGCGCCGGCTCCCACGGGCCGCTCACGCGGTAGCCGTAGAGCTGGCCGGGCACCAGGCTCGGCACGTAGCAGTGCCACGCGAAGCCCGTGCGCTCGCGGACCGGGATGCGCGTCTCCTGCCCGTTGTTGCCCACGAGACACAGCTCGACGCCGGTCGCATTCTCCGAATAGAGAGCAAAGTTGACGCCCTTGCCGTCCCACGTCGCGCCGAGAGGATAAGGCTTTCCGGGTAGTGAGCGCATCGTCGGCGCCGCCACAGCAAGGCACGTGCCCTACGACGAACACCCTGCTCTAGCTACCGTGGCAAGCGTGCAAGTGAGGCAGAACGGCCCGTCGCCGGCGCCCCGTGAGGCAACCTGTCACGATCGGCGCCGTCACGCTCCGGCGATCACCCGCTCCCGCCCGAATGGGATGTGAAGCCACGGCGCCATCGCGCGCGGTACGCCGCATGCACGGGGCGGTCCTCGCAACCCAATGATGCACGGCATCCATCGCGAGACGCACGTGCAGACTGTCCTCACGTCGTCGTCGGTCAGCGCTGCGTGACACCGGGCGCAACTCCCGACGCGAACGGAACGACCTTCGCCGCCTGGAGCACCACGGCGCGGTCCATCTCCGTGCGCCTCGACGGCGAGCGCGTCGTACCGCTCGAGCCCCTCGGTGAAGGGCGGTTCGCAGCGCACGTCGCGGGGGTCGCGCCGGGCGCGCTCTATGCGTTTCTGCTCGACGGCGAGGTGACGCCCGATCCGTTCGCGCGCGCCCTCCCCCAGGGGGTGCACGGTCCTGGCTGCGTCGTGGCGCGGGAGCGTGTCGAGCCGCTGGCCGCGCCGCTTCCGACGCCGTCGTGGGTCATCTGCGAGGTCCACGTCGGGACGTTCTCGCCGGAGGGGACGTTCCGCGGGGCCGAGGCGAAGCTCGAGGCGCTCGCCGAGATCGGCATCAACGCCATCGAGCTCCTCCCGATCGCGGCCTTCGATGGCCAGCACGGCTGGGGCTACGACGGCGTCGCCCTCTACGCTCCGCACGCGCCGTACGGATCGCCCGAGGACCTCCGCTCACTCGTGCGCGCGGCGCACGCGCGCGGGATCGCGGTCGTCCTCGACGTCGTCTACAATCACTTCGGTCCCGCCGGTAATTACCTCTGGCGCTACGCGCGCGAGTACTTCGACGAGGACGTGAAGACGCCGTGGGGCGCCGCTCCGGCCTTCGCCCATCCGCCGATGCGCAGCCTGGTGGTGGAGAACGCGCGCTACTGGCTCGAGGAGTTCGGCTTCGACGGGCTCCGCCTCGACGCCACGCACGCCATCGTGGACCCCTCGCCGCTGCACGTGCTCCGCGAGATCACCGATCTCGCGCACGCGCTCACCCCTCCGCGCCGGATCTTCTTCGAAGACGAGCGCAACGACCCCACGGTGGTGACGGAGAACGGCGCGGACGCGGTGTGGGCCGACGACTTCCATCACCAGGTCCACGTGCTGCTCACCGGCGAGCGCGACGGTTACTACGCTGCGTACGAGCCGTCGCTCGACGCGCTCGCGCTGGCCATCAACGAGGGCTGGACGTTCACCGGTCAGCCGTTCGCGCCGTGGAAGGGCAAGCCGCGCGGCGCCTCCCTGCGCGCGCAGGGCGTGCCGCCCGGGAAGCTCGTCTACTGCCTCCAGAACCACGATCAGGTCGGCAATCGCGCGCTGGGGAGCCGGCTCGCCCACCACGTCGATCTCGCCGCGTTCGCGGCGGCGTCGACGCTCCTGCTCTTCTTGCCGGCGATTCCGCTGCTCCTCATGGGGCAGGAGTGGGCGGCCTCCTCGCCCTTCCTCTTCTTCAGCGATCACCACGGCGATCTCGGCGAGGCGATCCGCAAGGGACGCCGCGAGGAGTTCTCCGCGTTCGCGGCGTTCGCCGATCCGGCGACGCGAGGCGGCATCCCCGACCCGCAGTCGCCCGAGACCTTCCAGCGCTCCAAGCTCCGGTGGGGCGAGCGCACGGAGGAGCCTCATCACGGCATGCGCGAGCTCCATCGCGAGCTGCTGGCGCTGCGCCGTGAAGACCCCGTGCTCGCGGCGCCGTGCGCCTGGGCGGACCTGCACGCGACGGCGCGAGGGAACGTCCTCGAGGTCGTGCGCACCCACGAGGACGAGGAGCGGCGGCTGCTCGTGACCTTCGGGGCCGAGCCCGCGGACGTCGACGTGCCGCCCGACGCGCGCCTGCTCTTCACGTGCGGGAGCTACGCGCGCGGAGAGCTCGGCGCGCGCAGCGCGGTGATCCTTTCGCTGTCCGCTTGAGGCGTGCGCGAGCGCCTCAGCGAGGCGTTTCCGTCAGCGCGCGCGGATGCGGTACAAGACGTGACGCCGCAGCGCGTGGCCTTCGGGGAGCAGCGGATGGTCGAAATCGTCGCGCGCGTCGTGACGCATTCCGAGCCGTTCCATGACGCGCTTCGAGCGCTCGTTCGTGATGGTGGTGAAGGAGACCACCTCGGCGAGGCCGAGCTCACCGAACGCTGCGTCGAGCGACGCGCGCGCTCCCTCTGAAGCAAAGCCCTTGCCCCAGTGCGTGAACGCGATGCGCCAGCCGATCTCGACGCACGGCATGAAGGGCGCCTCGAAAGAGGGGACCGAGAGGCCGACGAAGCCGATCAGCTCCTCGCTCGCCTGGACCTCGACCGCCCAGAAACCGAAGCCGCGCTTCGTGATCGCGTCGTTCAGGCGCGTCACCATCGCGTCGCTCTCGGCCCGCGTGAGGACGCTCGGAAAGTGCTGCATCACGCGTGGGTCGGCGTTCAGCTCGGCGAACGGTGCGAGATCGCTCTCGCGCCACGAGCGCAGGACGAGGCGAGGCGTGCGGAGATTCGTGGTCGCGAGGCTCACGCGGCAGAGGTTACCTCAACGCACCATCGGCAGGTGACGTCGCGCGCTCTCGAAGAGGCTCCGGAGCGCCACGCGTTGCCCCTCGCCGCGGTCGAGGCTGGATTGGCGCTGCGCGAGGCGCTCCTCGATGGGCCCCAGCGTCCAGCAGTGGTCGGCCGCGAGCTCCTCGAGGGGCGGGCCGGCCGCGTTGAGGGGACACACATCGCGCACCTCCACGGGCTCGCCGTCATCGTCGCGCTCGAGCCAGCGGAGGGGGAGTCCCTGCGTGCGGCACACGTAGGGCCGCTGCTCGTAGATCCGGCACTGCCCGTCATCGTCGAGGAAGGCGCAGCCGCCACGCTCGTTCGGCGCGCCCTCCGCGAGCAGCGCCGCGTGATGCCGCGCGATCACCGCCGCCTCGACGGCGAAGACCGAGAGGCCGTCGGTGCAGCAGTCGTGGCAGCCCGCGCGGCACGTGAGGCGGGCGCCGTTTGCCTTCGCGACGGGCGCGACGAGCTCGTCCACCACGCCATGGAGGCGCTCGACCCAGTCGACAAACTCGCTGGCGATGGGGGGCGGCGCGGTCATCGGGCCGGAGGTAGCGCGTCGTCGAGACGCCGTCGAGCTACGCTTCCGGGATGTTGCGCGTGACGGTGCTCGAGCTCCCGGCGACCTGGGGAGACCCGCGCCGCGTGCTCGAGGACGTCGAGGGGACGCTCGCCGGGGGGCCGACCACCGATCTCGTGCTGCTCCCCGAGCAGTCGCTCTCCGGCTACGTCTCGCGCGCGGGGGACTTCGATCTCACGCCGTTCGCCGAGCCGCTCGGCGGCCCGACGCACCTCGCCGTCGCCGCGCTGGCACGCCGGCAGCGCGTCACCGTGGTCGCGCCGCTGGTCCTCCGCGAGGGGCTGGCCTGCTCGAACGCGATGATCGCGTGCGATCCTGCGGGCGACCTCGTCTTCGTCCATCGCAAGCGCCATCCCTGGTACCCGGAGCTCTGGGCAACGGCGGGAGCTGCGCCGGCACCGGTGGTCACGATCGCCGGCGCTCGCGTGACCATCGCCATCTGCTTCGATCTCCACTTCATCGAGGAGGACGCGGCGGGCGCGCTCGATGCCTCCGACCTGCTGCTCTTCCCGAGCGCTTGGGTGGAGGAGAACGACGAGCGTGGCGCGAAGCTCCCCTCGCTCGCGCGCAAGCACCGGGTGGCTATCGCGAACGCAAACTGGGGGCCGGGCGAGGTGTGCATCGCGGGGCAGGGAAGCTCGTCGATCCTCGGCCCTCGCGGCGAGCTGCTCGCGCGTACCGAGGCAGACCCTCGTGACGCGCACCGTCACGCCATTCGACGTGCGAACGCCACGCTCGCGCTTCCGCACCGTACGTAGGTGGTGTCGCGGCATACGCGGTGCAAGTCAGCGCCGCATGGCGAGACGGCATCACGCGAGCGCGAGCGGGAGAGTGCTGGTCACCGGAGCGCTCGGCAACGTGGGCCGCGAGGTCGTTCGCGCGCTGCGCAGGCGAGGCATCGAGCCGTGCGCCGCCGACCTCTCGGTCGACGCCATCCGCGCGATGCACGGGCCGGAGACCGACGCGCGCCGCCTCGACTACGCGGACCCAGCGACCTTCACGTCTGCGCTCGCGGGATGCGCGACGCTCTTCCTCGTTCGTCCTCCCGCGATCACGGACATGGAGGCGACGCTCCTGCCGTTGATCGACGCGGCGCTCGCGAGCGGCATCTTGCACGTCGTGTTCCTCTCCGCGCTCGGCGCGGCCTCGAACCGGCTCGTGCCCCATCACGCGGTCGAGGCCCACCTCGCGGCGCGCGGCGCGCACCACACGCTGCTGCGGCCTGGCTTCTTCGCGCAGAACCTCGGGACGGCGTACCGCTCCGACATCGCCGACGACGGGAGGCTGTTCCTGCCCGCCGGCCGCGGGCGCATCGCGTTCGTCGACATCCGTGACGTCGCCGAGCTCGCGGCGGTGATCGCGGCCGACCCGCTGGCGCACGACGGCGCGGCCTACACGTGCACGGGACCGGAGGCGTTCTCGTTCGAGGAGACCGCGCGGCTCATGACCGACGTCGTCCGCCGCCCCATTCGCTACGAGTCCGCGAGCATCGGCGGCTACGTCCGCCATCTGCACGTCCAGGGCCTCCCGCTCGCGCAGATCGCGGTGCAGACCGTGCTGCACGTCGGGCTCCGCTACGGCCAGCTCGAGAAGATCGACCCGACGCTCGAGCGGCTCCTGGGCCGCCGCCCGCGGACCCTCGCCACGTACGTGCGCGAGAACGCGGGGCTGTGGTCGCCCTCGGTCCGCAAGGAAGTGGCGTGACCCTCAGGTCGTGAGCGCGGCGTGCGGGTTCGCGCCGAACGGCGCGCCCGGGACCTTGCAGGCCGCAGCGACGGCGGCCCAGAAGGCGGGGACGCCCGGCGTGCCGGCGGCGAAGCGCGACTGGTCCGTGACCGGGAAGCTGATGCCCTGCTTCACGTTCTTACCCATGAGCACCGCGACGGTGCCGTCACCGTGGTCGCCGCTGGGGAGCCGGACCAGCTCGCCGGAGATGCACACGACGACGTTGCGGTCGGGATTGTCGAGCATGCGCGTGAGGAACGTCCTGATGGGCGCGATGCGGTTGTCCCCGAAGCCGCCGGTGCCGAGGAACTTGCTGCGCGAGAAGCTCCCGTTGAGCGAGCCGCCGGCGCCGGTCTGGTGGAAGTCCCAGGAGGCGAGGCCGAAGTCGGTGATGTTGATCACGTTCGTGCCGCCCGCGCGGATCATGAGCTCGGCGCCCGCGAGCATCGACGCGTAGGTGCCGACCGACGTCGCGCCGCCCAGCCCGTATGCGGTGTTCAGCTCCGCCAGCGTCACCGGCTTCGGCGCGGGCTTCTTGAGCGAGGCGACCGCCGACGTATAGGCGTCGGTGAGCGGCGTGAGGCGCCCGGGGTTCGTGTCGATCTGCCGCTTCGAGAGCTCCGCGGAGCTCTCGATGGCCGACGCGGCGAGCGCGCGGTTCGGGGCGTTCGGATCCGGCGTGTCCGAGCCGACGGCATTGATGGCATCAGCGAGGTTCAGGATGCGCTGGATGGGCGTGCCCTGGAACGCGGGCTGGTTCTGGTACGCGGGCGGGCGGTCGCCGAAGTAGACGGCCTTGAACGCCGAGTCGCCGCCCATGTAGTACGCGAGCTGCGTGAGGTAGCAGTTGCCGCCGTTGCGGAGGATGGCGTGCTCGCCGCCGGAGTCGAGGTTCTGCGGCGTCGTGTGGAGCGCGTTGCCGTGGCGCAGCCCGATCGTCGCCCAGTGGTCGAGCGCGAACTTGGGGAAGGTGCCGAACGTGCTCGCGTCGGTGAAGACACCGTTGCCGAGGTTCTTCACGTTCGTGTTGGTGACACCGAACGTGCCTGCCGTGAGGTACTTGTCGGCGCAGCCCGCGAACAGCGCGTTGAGGCCGCCGTTGAAGAAGATGTGTACGAAGTGCGAGGGCTCACCCGCCGCCTGCGCCTCGGGCAGGAGGGGGCCGAGGATGCGGCTGCCGGCGGCCGCGCCGCCCGCGGCAGCGGCGGCCTTGAGGAGTCCACGACGGGAAAGCTTGGGATGCATCATGGTGTCTCTCTCGCCTCAGAACGTGAGGAACTGGCTCGACGACAGGATCGACGAGCAGACGTAGGTCCAGCGCTTGCGGGCATCGGGCTCGGCGGCGAGCTTCGTGGTCGCGAGCGTCGTGCACGCGGTGATCTCGTCGGGCGAGGGCGAGTGGCTCCACGCCTTGCGCATGAGCGAGGTGCACACGCTGGTGGCGGTCGCGGCGGTGGGCGCCGCCGCGTAGTCGGCGCTCGTCTTGGTGAAGGCGATGCAGCCCTCGAAGGAGAGATCGAAGATCGCGTTCAGCGAGACGCCCGAGTGCTGCGCCTCCGCGTACCAGCGGGCGGGCGGCTCGTCGAAGGAGCTCCCGGCGGCGGCGAGGCTCGCGGGGACGAAACCGAGGACGCGCTGGTACTCGCCGGCGAGGACGCCGAACGGCTTGATGCGGGCGCGGTTGACGCCGACGTTCTCGTTCACGCGGCTCGCTTCCATCTTGGAGCCGTCGAAGAGCACGTACGAGCGACCCTCGGGGACCTGCGTGCACTGGAGAGCGGCGGGCGTGACCGGCGGGTCCCCGGGGTTCGTGGGATCGGGGCCGCCGGGGCCGCCGGGGCCGTTCGGACGATCGAGCACGCTGGGATCTTCGCCGCACGCAGCTGCGCCGACCGCGATCGCGAGGAGAGCCGCGACGAGACAGAGGTGGTTCTTCATGGTCTCAGCTCCTCACTGGCTGCAAAAGGAAGCGTCCTTCGCCACGGCGGCGACAGCGGACTGGATGGTCTTCTTGGTCGCGAGCGCATCGACGCATGCATCGAACGTCTTCGCCTCGCACATGTTCTCGGAGCGCGCGTAGAGGAACTTGTAGACGGTGCGGCACTGGTTGAAGCGCCAGGCGTCGGAGTCGACGAGCGTGGTGACGAGCTCCTTGTCGTTCGTGAGCATCTTGCCGAGCAGCTGCTGCGGACCCGCGGTCGGCGGCGTGAACGTCGGCGGGTCGCTGGCGGGCTTCTTCATGGGGAGGAGGCGCGCGAACTTGTCGAGCGCGAACCAGTTGTCGTAGTGGCACGACTTGCACGCGGCGGCGGTACGGCCGTTCGTGGTGCGGTCGTCACCGGGGTTGCCGACCGAAGGCGTGAGCGTCAGGCCGGTGGTGTTGGAAAGGATGCGGAACGAGGCGGAGAGCATGTAGCCCTGGGGCTCGTTGCCGGCGTAGCGTTTCATCCACGAGGGCGTGCGGAAGTAGCCGAGCCCGGTCGGGTCTGCGGACACATCCATCGCGGTGGCGTTGGCGACGACCTTGTACTGCCCGACGAAGAGGTCGGACCAGGGTTTGCCGTTCGTGATGACGTACTTCGCGAGGTAGTAGACGGGGTCCTCGAGCGCGCTCGCCGAGGGACCGCCATTGAACTCCGAGTTGACGAAGCGCGCGTAGCGCTCCGCAAACTCCGGCGAGGCCACCATCGCGTCGACCGAGCCCAGCGGGTCGGCGGCGCCGAGCAGCGTGGCGCCGGCGCTCTTGCCCTGCAAGGCGATGGAGAGCCGGATGGCACAGCGCTCGTTCTGCTCCGCCTTGTCGGCCTCGTTACCGTCGGCGTGCGCGCCTCGCCCCGTGGCGAGCGCGACCGCCGCGGCAAGGGCCGGTACGGAGAGAGCGAAGAGCGTGATGCGCAAGCCTTTGCGCAAGGGAGAGTGGCTTCGCGGGACCATGCTCCCTCCTCATGCGCGTTGCGTACCAGGGGCGAAGACCGCGTAGCTCGCCGCAATGACGTGACGGGAGTGGATCCGCGTTCCGCCCGCGCATGGCCGTTCGCGACCGCGCGCGGAGCCGGCGCCCGCGATTCGTGCGTCGTTCGCGGCCTCACGCGGGGTGGATCGCGCGCGGCTCGGGCAGGCGTGACGCCCCGTCGTTCCACGCGCTTGCGCGATTGGCGCAAGCGCTCGCGCACGGGCGTCGCTATCCTCTGCGAAATGTACCGAGGGAATGGGGGCCGCTGTCCGGCGTGCGAAGGGGTGCTCGCCGCGCTGACGGGAACGACCCTCCCGCTCTGGGGCTGCGCGGCGTGCGGCGGCGTGTGGCTCGGGCCCGACGCGGCGGTGCACGTGATGCAGGGCCTCGGCGATCCGGTCGATGTCGAGCTCGCGCGCGCGAGCGCCGCGACTGCGCGCACGTCGATCGTGCCCGGTCGAGACACCGGGGTGCGCGCGTGTCCCGTGTGTGCCGGCGCGATGGCGAGGATCGTGATCGGCGAGATCATCCTCGACTCGTGCTCGGCGCACGGCGCGTGGTTCGACCGCGGCGAGATCGAGGCGGTGGTGAAGGTGTGCACGAAGCTCCGCAAGCAGCAGCACGCCGACGGCCTCACGGCGGCGGGGCTCGCCGAGGGCGCAGGGATCATCGTGACCGGCACGGCGAGCCTCGCGTGGGACGCGCTCGTGAACGTCGTCGAGTGGCTCGTCACGCCGCCCGCGCGCTCGTGACGCGTTCGGCTGTCCGCGTGAGGAAGGCATCGCCAGCGCGGCCGAGGCCGCGCAGCGCCGGCGCTGATCACATCTTCGAGGCGTCGAGCAGCAGGTACGTGTCGCCGAAGGTCGTGGAGGTCTTGATGAGAATCTGCGCGCGACCGTTGCCGCTCTCGGTGAACGAATAGTCGGCCTCGCCGGCCGGCTTGGTATCGCACGTGTGATCGAGCGTGAGCGCGGCGCTCGCGACGGTGAACCCGCCCTGCGACGAGACGTCGGTGCCCTGCATCTGCGCGCCCGCCACCGAGGAGATGATGAAGCTCGCCTTGAGGTAGAGAAGGTAGCTCGTGCCGTCGAACACCGCCCACGCGTTGACGGTTCCGGTCGACTTCGCGGGATCGGCGAGCCCCTTCGTCTGCGTGGGGAGGTACACGGTCGCCTTGTCGACGGTGTACTTGCCCTTCAGCGTGCCGCCGGTCATCGCGGGCGGCGCAACGGTGGGCGGGTCGTTGAAGAGGAACGTGGGCGAGACGTCGGCGACGCCGGTGAGACCGGTGAGCTTGCAGTCGTTCGCGGGCGGCGCGTGCGCGCCGTCGGCGGGCGCGCCGTCACTCTTGCCGGTGCCGCCGTCCGTCGTCGAGCCGGGGCCGGTCGCGGCGTCGGTATCGGCGGCGCCCGGTCCGCTGCTCGAGGAGCCCGAGCAGCCCTCCGCGGCGAGCGTGAGCGGAAGGAGAGCGGCGAGGGCGAAGGACCCGAGGACGTGGCGAAAGCGCATGACGCAAAGAGTGCCTTTGCGCTCCTCGGGCGTCCAGTAGTTCAGCTCAGGGGGTCGCGGGCCGCTCGTCCTCCTCGGTGCCGAGCGGGACGAACTCCATGAGGTCCGGGTCGAAGCCGTAGACCTGCCCGGTGGCGATCTCGAAGACCCAGCCGCTCACCTTGATCTGGCCCTTTTCCAGGCGGCTCTGCACGAAGGGGTACTCGCGGAGGTGCTCCAGCTGCGCGAGCACGTTCTCCTGGACGGCGGCGATGGCGCGCTCCTCGGGCGAGAGATCTGCATAGCGAGCGTTGACGACCTCGTGGACGCGCGACGTCTCGGCGAGCCACCGCTTCACCATCGGCAACGAGTCCATCTTCTCGGGGTTCAGCACGGCATCGATGGCGCCGCACTGGGTATGCCCGCAGACGATGATGTCCTTCACGCCGAGCACCTCGGTCGCGTACTCGATGGCCGCTGCGGTGCCTCCGGGCAGCGCGAGGCGCGGGACGACGTTGCCCACGTTGCGCACGATGAAGAGCTCGCCCGGCTCGGTTCCGGTGATGAGGTTCGGCACCACGCGCGCGTCGGAGCACGTGATGAACAGGGTCTCCGGGTTCTGCCCTTCGGTCGCGAGCCGCTTGAAGAGCTCCCGATGGGTCGCGAAGAATCCGCGCTGGAAGGAGTGAATCCCTTTGACGAGCTTCTGCATCGTAAGCGCGGGCACCCTAGCGTCATCGCGCACCGCTCACCAGCGCGACGTTCGGGCGAGCGGCGCGGCCCGCGTGCGCGGTCACGATGGGGCGGCGCTGGCCATCGAAGGGAGCCGAGCGAGACCCGTGACGTCGAAGGTCTGGCCCGTCACCTGCACGGGGGGCGCCGCGTCGCCTTCGCGGTTACAGGGAGGGCGTGAGAGGAGAAGGCGCGGCGTGCGCGCGGGAGGCGAGGACGCGGGGTGCCTCCGAGCTCTTTTCCGCAACTCGTGGGATGGCACCGCATGCTGCGGTCGTCGATGGTCGATGGGGTGCCGCACTCTCCTCGTGCTCGCGCGTCACGCTGCCTGCCGGTCGAGAGATCGGGGGGCCGCCGTCGGGCGATCGTCCGAGGCGATCGGCCTCGGCGCTCCGCGGCTGCCCGTGATCGACCGGGCAGAGAATGCGGCCCGACAATCGCCGAAGATTGGAGATCGCGAGCCCCGTAATTCATGAAAGTAACATGTGTGGATAATATGTAGATAGTTGAAGCGAAGAAGCGCTGGCCAGCGCCTTCCTCAGGAGCACTGCCGACCAACGGTGACGTGCCCAGCAACGGCACGAAAGGCCCGGGCGGGTCGATGGGCAGCAACACGACCGCACCGAGCGGATCGATGGGCACCGCGGTCGTCACGGCGGGAGGCGCCATCGGTCGCGATGCAGGCGCCAAGGATGCAGCCGCTCGCTGAAAAGTCGTCCGCTGCGTCGCCGTCAGGTGGGGGGCTGCGGGTCGTCGCCGCCGCCGCGCTTGTCGCTGCCGCGCGCGGCGCGCAGGGACCAGAGCTGCCAGAAACCGAGGCCGAAGACGATCGCCGCCGCGAAGACGATCTCGACGAGTCCGTAGTACTTCGGGTCCATTCCCGGGAAGGATACCGCGGACGAGGACGAGATCGTCGCTCACGCGCCTCAGCGCGTCGCGTCCGTCGTGCGGCTCACCTCCGGCATCGTCGAGGAGCCCACGGCTCGCGGGCGAGCCTTAAGCCGCCGGAGTCAGCGCGCATACGTGAGCTGGCCCCGGATGCAGACGCTCGGCGACCGGTGGTTGCCTCGACCTCGCATTCGCCATCCCTGGCCTCAGGACCGCTTCGACGCCAAGACCCGCGGCAAGAGCCCAGTGCGGTAGTGCCGCTCGCTGGGATCCGAGCGGGGGGCGGCCCGAGCCGAAAGGTGAAGGGCCGTCCCTACCGCGACCGTCCCTGCGGAGCCTGCAGCGGTAGTCGATGCCATTGGCTACGCGATCGACCTCCGCGTGAACCCTTCCGGCCCTAGCAGCTACTTGCCCTTCTTCGCTGGCTTCTGAGGGACCGCGGGAGCCGCGGGCTTGGTGACGTTGACGGGCTTGCCCGTGCTGCTGGTGGTGTCGCAAGTGAACTTCTCGCCCTTCTCGTCGAAGCTGCAGCCGGTCGGCCCCGGGCACCCCTTGAAGGCGACGAACTTGTGCGCCGTGCAGATGAAGATCGCCTTTTTGTCCATGCTGCAGGCGTGCTCGTTCTCCTCGTCGCAGGCGTCGTTGGCCTGCGCGACCGAGTCGTCGCAGAAGAACTCGATCTTCTTCTCCTGCGGCAGCTCGATGATGCGGCAGCCCTTGGTGCCGCGGCAGCTGTTGAGCGGGATCATCTTGTGATCCGTGCAAATCAGGAGGGTCGGGGATCCCCCGGGCGTGCACGCGTAGTCGGGCCCAGTGGCCATGCACGGATCGTTCACGTCGGCGACGTCATTGTCGCAAGTGATCTTGTCGCCCTTCACCTCGCAACCGTGCGTGCCCTTGCACGTCTCGCCGACGACGAACTTTCCACCCTTGCACGTAAGGGCGCTCTTCTTGTCGATGCTGCACGCAAAATCGTCGGGCTCGTTGCAGGTGTCGTTCTCCCGCGCGAACGAGTTGTCGCAAAGGAGGCTCTGGGACGTGGCCGCGCACCCCTTGGGTCCGCGGCATGGCATCGTCGCGAGCTTGGAGTCGGAGCCGCAGATGAGGGCGCCCGCGGGATCGGCGCACGACGCCTGACCGCTGGTGCACTTGTCACCGACCTTTGCCTTGCAACCGGCGAACAGAAACAATGCTGCGAACGCGAAAACGAAAGATACAGCCCGGACTCTCGACATGATCGGTCCCTTCTGAAGGTGCGGCGAGGCGGCAGCTCAGCAGCCTCGGCCCCGAACGTCAATCGCGACGAATGGCGACTGCCACGCCGCGCTCGCGGAGTGACGTACGTGGACCCCTCATCGAACCGCCCAAGGGGTCCGGCTCGAGGTCTTGGTCGCAAAGCTGGCGAAGCGTGGCGAGCAGGCCGGAGAGCGGCGGGACCTTCGCTTCTTCCGGCATGTGCTTGCCGTCATGAAGGTCAGCAGCAGCAGCGCGAAGGCGGAGACGACGAACTTGCCCGTCACCACGAACGCGATCGAAACGAAAGCGGCCTTGAGGATCGTCCTGCTGATCTTGTTGACGACCCAGGTTGGCGACATCGGTCGCGGTGCTGACCGCGATGCCCACTTCAGCTTGGCGGAGCGCTGGCGCATCGTTCACGGCGATTGGCTCGCGCTGTGCTCGTGCTTCTCTTCCGAGCACGGAGACGTGGCTCCCCGCGGTCCACGCAAGTCGTGCGTTCGCCGTGAAAGAGATGGAGACCGAGCGGGATCATGGCGACGAGATAGAACGCAGCGACCCACGGGACGCGGAATGCCCCGACGACGTTCGCGTAGACGTCGGTCTCCGCAGCTCGGCGCTCGCGTGCAGAAGCGACGAATGGCGATTGAGCTCGCTGCGGCCGCGGAAGACGAGGAGGTTGCCGAGCACGTGCCCGATGACGAACAGCGAGAGGACAGCCCCGGTGACGCCCATGATCACCTTCTGACCGACCGTCGTATTCAGAAAGCCTGTCGTGGGCGTCTTGCGCTCACATCATGACTCCGCCGAGAGAAAATCGTCAAGGCTTCTCATGCGAGCCACGGCTGAGAAGAAACGAACTCTCTTCCACCGCTTCCACGCTATGTACGAGCCCTCTTTCGAGCACGAGAAGGCGACCGCTGGGCACGTCCACTACGCCCGTGGGCAAGCGCACGCGGAGGTGGCCGCTGACGGTGTAGACCGACGCCGTCTCTTTCGCGCTGTGTTCCTTGATCACGCTTCCTGCCTTCATCACCAAGAGCATGACGCGAAGGTCCGACTCGCGAACGAGCGCTCGGGCAGTGTGACCTGAGTGTTCGTAGCCTGCCTCTCCGCGCATCTCAGCCGCGATGGGCGCGATGTCGAAGTGGCTGCCTTGCACGGGAGAATGCGGCTCTTGCATCGGGGTCATCTGAGTCTCCTTCGAATGGATCATGGGGTTTACGCCTCTCGCGCATCTGGGGGGAGCAGTTGCTCGAGCACGTACGGCAGGATCCCGCCTGCCGCAAAGTATGCAGCCTCGATCGCGGTGTCGATCCGGACCAGTAGTGGCACCGACTGGCGCTGGCCGTCTCGATGTTCGATATGCAGCGTCGACGGTTGCCGCGGGCGTGGAGGACCATCCAGCTCGAGAGCGAACCGCTCCGTGCCGTCGAGTCCCAGGGTCCGCGCGTCGACCCCCTCGTGGAACTGGCAAGGCAAGACGCCCATGCCAATCAGGTTGGACCGGTGAATCCGCTCGAAGCTCCCAGCGATGACCGCACGTACTCCAAGAAGGCGAGTGCCCTTGGCGGCCCAGTCGCGCGAGCTGCCGGCGCCGTAATCCTGGCCGGCAATCACGACGAGTGGCACGCCCTCGGAGCGGTAGCGTTCCGCCGCCTCGAAGATGCCCAATCGCTCGCCGTCTGGCTGATGAATCGTGATGCCGCCTTCGACGCCGGAAACCATCAGATTGCGGATGCGGACGTTGGCGAAGGTCCCCCGCACCATGACCTCATGGTTGCCTCGGCGCGCGCCGTAGCTGTTGAAGTCCTCCGCGGGAATGCCGCGATCGCGCAGGTAGGCCCCTGCCGGCGACGCTGCCTTGATCGCGCCTGCCGGGCTGATGTGGTCGGTCGTGATCGAATCGCCGAAGATGGCGAGCGCCCGCGCACCGCAGACCTCGGCCGACGGCCGAGCCGCAAACGAAGGGGCAAAGTACGGCGGCTCCCGGATGTAGAGCGATGCCGTGTCCCATTCGTAAAGTTGTCCCGTGCCAATGGGGATCTGGTTCCAGAGCGGGTTCTGGCGCGCGAAATCCGCGTAGACGCGCCTGTACTCGTCGGGATCGAACGCGGTCCCGAGGAGCGCGTCGATCTCCTGCATCGATGGCCACACGTCGCGCAGGTAGACCTCGTGTCCGTCGACGATGGCGAGCGGCTCGCGGGTGAGGTCGATATCCACCCGGCCAGCGATCGCGAACGCCACCACCAGCGGTGGGCTCATGAGGAAGTTCGCCTTGACGCTCTGGTGGACCCTCGCCTCGAAGTTGCGGTTGCCCGAAAGGACGCTGGCCGCGATGAGGTCGTTCTTGGTGACCGATTCTTCGATCTGGCGGTCGAGCGGACCGGAGTTCCCGATGCAGGTGGTGCAACCGAATCCGACGAGGTTGAAGCCCAACCGGTCGAGGTAGGGCGTAAGCCCGGTCTTCTCCAGGTATTCGCTCACGACGCGCGAGCCTGGAGCGAGCGAGGTCTTCACCCACGGCTTCGTGCTGAGTCCACGCTGTGCCGCCTTCTTCGCCAGAAGGCCCGCTGCCAGCATGACCGCCGGGTTCGAGGTGTTGGTGCAGGACGTGATGGCCGCGATCACGACGGTGCCGTGAGCCAGCTCGCAGGTCGATGTCCGTGAAGCCGGTGAGCCTGCAGAGCCCAGTCGGTCGGGTGTCGGCCGGTTGTCCATCATCTCGGTCTCGGTGAGCGCGCTGGTGTCCTTCGCGCGCGCATCGGGAATCATCGATTGTCTGCCGCCACCTGGCTGGGGGTCCTCGGCAGGCCCGAGCCGCATCGTGACGCGGCGAGCCACCTCGGTGGCCGGGATGTCGTAGCCGTCGGCGTCGGCCAGCAGCGCGAGGAATTGCTCCTTGAGCCGCCCGAGCGCGATCCGATCCTGCGGCCGCTTGGGGCCGGCGACCGACGGCTCGACGGCGCCGAGGTCGAGGTCGAGCACGGTCGTGTATTCGCACTGCCCGCGCCCGGGCATCCCGAACAGCTCCTGCGCCTGGAAATAACGGCGTACCGTCTCTACGTGCTCATCGCTCCGCCCGGTGGCCAATAGGTAGCGGCAGGACTGCTCGTCCACGGGGAAGAAGCCGATGGTCGCGCCATATTCAGGCGCCATGTTCCCGAGCGTCGCGCGGTCCGGCACGGATAGGCTCGCGGCGCCCTCGCCGTGAAACTCGACGAGCTTGCCGACGACGTGCGCTTTCCGCAGGAGCTCGGTGATCTGCAAGACCAGATCGGTCGCGGTCACGCCCTCCCGCAGACGACCATGGAGATGCACGCCGACCACATCAGGTAGGAGGAGATAGACGGGTTGGCCGAGCATCGCGGCCTCTGCCTCGATGCCGCCGACGCCCCAGCCGAGGACGCCGAGCCCGTTGACCATCGTCGTGTGCGAGTCGGTGCCAACCAGCGTGTCGGGGAACAGAACGCCGTCCCTCTCGAGGACGCCGCGCGCCAAAAACTCGAGGTTCACCTGATGGCAGATCCCGAAACCGGGAGGCACGATCCGCAATCCGTCGAATGCTTGCGTCCCCCACTTGAGGAAGCGATAGCGCTCGCCATTGCGGAAAAACTCCATGTCCATGTTGAGGCGCAGCGCATCGTCTCGACCGAAGTAGTCGACCTGAACGGAATGGTCGATGACGAGATCGACCGGGACGACCGGCCGCACCCTCGCGACGTCACCACCGCGACGCGCCACCGCCGAGCGCATCGCCGCGAGGTCGACGAGGAGCGGCACGCCGGTGAAGTCTTGGAGGAGCACGCGGCCGACGACGAAGGGAACCTCCGCAGTCCGCGCCGCGGTCGGCTGCCAGCGCGCGAGCGCCTCGACGTCCTCGTCGCGGATACGCCGGCCGTCGAGGTTACGCAGCACCGACTCGAGGAGGATCCGGAGGCAAATCGGTAGCTGCGAGAGGTCCGCCACCCCTTTCTGCTTCAGCAGGGGCAGCGAGTGGTAGGTCGCGGATGCTCCGGACGGAAGCTGCAAACGCTCGCGCACGTCGATCATGACACTTCTCCTGGCTCCTTCTCCCAAACCGTTGCCGTGCCGAGCTGAGCTGCGGTTTCCCTGAAGATGTCAATCGACGTACCCGGACAATCTCAGGCTAAGCGAAGAAGAGCAAGTGGCTCCGCTTTTGGCGAGGGCGGCGCTCCGATGTGGCAAGAGAAGGAGCAGGCAAGGAGCCGTGAACGAGAGGCTCCGCCTTCTCAAGACGGAGCGACGAGGGCGCGATCGGTTGCCCCTTCTGCACGACCGTGATTGCCGACGGATGAGGACGTCGAACCTCGACGTTGCGAAGCTGCTCGACCGCGCGATCGAATACGGCGTTTGACTGACCGTCATCGAGCTCAGCGCGCGATGCCGATCACGCGACGCACGCGGTCGAGCACGGACGCGCGCTGGCGCGCGCACGGGTGGCGCCAGCCGCCAGCAATGCGTCGATGCGTGTCGGATCGGCGACAATCGCCAGGTACGGCCGCGCGCCGCGACGGTGCGGCAAATCTGAAAGATCGTCGACGCGTCCGGGTCCTTGGGCAGGTGGGGCGGCGTCGAGTCGCTGACGATCCGGGAGACGCATTCCTGAGCTGCTGGGATGACGCGAACAGCGAGATGGCGTTCTGGCCTCGAGACCCTCGTCGGCGGGCCGCAACGCCGGTCAACACCCTCCGGGACACGCCACGCTCCAAGCACGCGTCGGCGCTCGCATGGCACCTTCGATTCGCCTAGAGTCGGTCCGTGAAACCGCATCGAGTCGAGCTCCTCATCGCGAAGGGTTGGGTCCAAGGGGCCTTGCTCGTTCTTCTGACGGGACTCCTCGGTCTCGGATTCCTCGCCTATCGAACCTACGCGGCACAGCCGCCGATTCCGCGGCGTGTCGTCGCAGAAGACGGTCGGGTCGTCTTCACGGAGACGGATGTCCGCGAGGGGCAGCGGCTCTTTTTGCGTTATGGGCTCATGGAGTACGGCTCCATTTTTGGACACGGGGCCTATCTCGGACCCGACTTCACGGCCGACACGCTCCGTCGCTCTGCGCTGTCGACGAAGACGTATTACGAGCTTCACGGCGACCCGAACGCGAGCGAGCACACCGCCAGCGACTTCAAGCGCAATCGCTACGACGCTGACACGGGCGATCTCGTCTTCACGGCGGCGCAAGGCAGCGGCTTCACCGACACCGAAGCGCAGTACGGAGTCTACTTTGCCGCGCCCGCAACGGAGACGGGCTTGCGCCTTCAGGACTTGCTCCAGCCACAGGATGTTCACGCGCTGACGAGCTTCTTCGCGTGGACGGCATGGGTCGCGTCCGCGACGAGACCCGACAAGAACTACTCCTATACGAACAACTGGCCGCCCGAGCCGCTCGTCGGCAACCATCCCACCGCTTCCGCGATCGTCTTCAGCATGCTCTCCCTCGCCACCCTCCTCGGAGGAACCGGCCTGCTCCTCGGCGTGTTCGGCCGTTGGCGCGAGCTCGGATGGCAGTGGCGCGCGCACGCGCGCATCGCGTTTCGTCGTCCCGCCGACGTACAGCTCACCCCGTCCCAGCGCGCGTGCGCCTGGTTCTTCTTCGTGATGGGCGCGCTATTTCTCGTTCAGGTGTTGGTTGGCGCGGCCTCGCAGCACTACCGCGCTGACGTCTCCAATTTCTTCGGCTTCGATCTTTCGCGATGGCTCCCTTACAACCTGGTCAGGACCTGGCACGTCCAGCTCTCGGTCCTGTGGGTCGCGGTGTCCTTCCTCGCGGCCGGAATTTTTCTGGTGCCCATGATCGCCGGACCGGATCCAAAGCATCAGCACGTCCTCGCCTACGGGCTCCTCGCCGCCCTCGCGATCGTCGTGTTCGGGAGCCTCGCCGGCGAGTTCGCCGGCATTCACGGGCTGACGGCGAGCACGTGGTTCGGAAATCAGGGATTCGAATATCTCGATCTCGGCCGGTTCTGGCAGGTCCTCTTGTCGCTCGGGCTCGCGGCGTGGGTCGCCATCCTCTACCGCGGTCTCCGCGGACGGCTGCGTGGAGAGAGCAAGGGAAACATGCCTTGGCTCTTCTTTTTTTCGGCGCTCGCCTTGCCTGCGTTCTACGCCGTCGGTCTCCTCGCTCACCCGAGCGCGCATTTTACGTCTACCGACTTCTGGAGGTTCTGGGTTGTCCATCTGTGGGTCGAAGACTTCTTGGAGCTCTTCACCACGGTGATGGTCGCCTACGTCTTCGTGCTCCTCGGCGTCGTCGACGAGAAGGTCGCGCTGCGGGTGATCTACCTCGACATCATCCTCTACTCGGTGGGCGGGATGATCGGCTCGATGCACCACCTGTATTTCTCCGGTGAGCCAGTGGAGCACATGGCGCTCGGCGCCGTCTTCTCCGCGGCCGAGGTCATCCCGCTCACGTTCCTCACCGTCGAGGCGTGGACCTTCCTGCGGCTCGGCGATAGGCAGGCGACGCGCGGTGGGGTGCCATTCCCGCATCGCTGGGCGGTGATGTTTCTCGTGGCGGTTGGCTTCTGGAATTTCCTCGGCGCCGGAGTCTTCGGCTTCCTCATCAACTTGCCGATCGTCTCCTATTACGAGATCGGAACGGCGCTCACCGCCAATCACGCGCATGCATCGATGATGGGCGTCTACGGGATGCTCGCTGCCGGGCTCGCGCTCTTTGCGCTTCGCTACTTGATCCCGGAAGCCCGCTGGTCGGACAGGGCGGCCAAGTTCAGCTTCTGGTCGCTCAACATCGGGCTTGCGTGGATGGTCTTCGCCACGCTCTTCCCGCTGGGCATTCTCCAGCTCTACGAGTCGATCGAGCATGGCTACTACGAGGCGCGTGCGCTCGGCTTTCTCACGAATCCGACGAACAGGTTCCTCGAGTGGCTACGCCTCCCGGGGGACATCGTCTTCATCGCAGGCGGCGTCCTTCCGCTCCTGTGGATCTGTTGGTGCGGCGTGCGCTACCGCGTTCCCTTCGTTGCCGATCCGGAGTCGCGCGCGAGCTTTCTCTTCACGGAAGTGACGGAGGCTTCCGTTCCCGAAGACGCTCCGTGATTGGACAATGAAGCCTGTCGCCTTCAACAGAGGGGCGAGCCTTCGCACGCTCTACACGATTGGACATTCGACGCGTTCGGCGCAGGAGCTCATCGACATCCTCCACGCATTTCGCGTGATCCGCCTCGTCGACATCCGGAGCATCCCGCGGTCGCGGACGAATCCGCAGTTCAATCTCGACGTGCTCCCCGATACGCGTCCTCGACGCCGGAATCGCCTACGTCCATCTCGCCGCGCTCGGAGGTCGGCGGACGAAGGAGAAGGACGCCACGACGGGCGCCAACGCCGGCTGGGAGCTGACCGCGTTCCGCAACTACGCCGATTACGCAGGGACCGCTCCGTTTCGCGAAGGCTTGCGCGATCTGATCGACATGGCGTCGCGTGAGACCTGCGCGATCATGTGCGCCGAGGCCGTCTGGTGGCGATGCCACCGTCGCATCGTCACCGATCAGGTGCTCGCGCACGGTGTTCCCGTGGTTCATCTCTTCACCCAAACGAAGGGAGAACCGGCGTCGCTGACTCCCTTCGCGGTCGTAGGCCCCCGCGCCTGGGTCTACTATCCCACGCCCACGCCCACGCCCACGCCCTCGCAGCCAAAAAAATGCGCTGAGCCAACCCAAGCACACCGGTCAGGAAGCCCCGCGCCAGCTGACCATTGGTTCCATCTCAGTTCGGCACCACGTGGTGACGTCGGTCTGATTGTTGCATAATACACTTCATACTCCGTCGTGATCGGAGAGAGACGAGACCGCGATAGCTAAGCTAGCGCTCCCGGCCGTCGGTCAGCTGGAGCCGCACCTCGTCGAGCGATACGTCGGTCTGGCGGATCTCGATCGACGTGTCAAAACGCGCCGTCGTCGGCGCATCGGACGCGAGCAACGAACACACGTGGGACCTCCAGCGCTCGGAGAGAGCCGCGCGGTGCACCTCCGCATCCGCAACGCGTGCCACGGGGCTACGCCACGCGAGCCTGATCGGGGGTTTCCCCTTTCCGAGCTCGCTTGCGAGCGCACCGAGCGACTCGACGACGATCGCCGCGCGACGTGCGCGCACCCAGTAGTCGTCGTGCACCTCGAGCGGAATCTCCACGGCGGCGTCGAGCTGTATCTTGCTCGTGGTCGGCCTCCCGGACTTTTCGGTCTCGACGTCGGCGATCCGCAGCGCGCGCGCCTGGACGCTCGCCGCCGCCGAAATCGAGCGCATCCGCGACACGAGCGTCTCCGCAGCAGCATGAAGCGCGTCGATCGACTTCGTCGGCGGGCCCTCGTCGATGCGCGCTGTAATGGCCACGAAGAGCACATCGGGACGTACCGCGAGGCCGACCCTCGGCGCAGGCTCCGCTGCATGGTGCGTTTGCATCGTCTGGTCATAGCGCGTGACAGCGCCTCCGTCACCGCCCTCGCGGAGGCGACGGAAACGGCCCTCGCTACTTCATCGTGGCCTACGAGCAGAGACCTACGCGACCGACCCTCCGACGTCAGGAACGCGACTCGTCGAACGACTACGGCGAAAGCCGAAGGCTCCGCTCGGCGCTCTCTCGCGCTACACGTCGCGCATCTGCGGAGCTGCGCCCGCGGCCGCCCTGACCGAACCATCTATCCAGTGCCGATGGAAATTGGCCGCGCTCTCGACGTTCTGGCTCCTTCCGCACGGCCCCAGCCCCGAGCCTTCTCCCCACAACTCAGCTACGAATTACTACTCTCCCCCGTGAGCCCACGGGTAAGCAGCATGGGGGAGCATCGGCGCAAGCATTGCTCCCCCGTTGCTCCACCGGGATCGTGGAGTCTTCGGCTCGCGGATCGCCCGCACTCCGCGTGACGACCAGGCTCACGGAAGCCGCCGGCGCGACGGGCCTCGTCAAATCTAGGTCTGGTTGTGTCCGCGGCGGCCTTGGGCGAACTCGACCGAGTAGCCATCCGGATCGAACGCGGTCATCGACCTCTCCCAAGGTTCATCATGGGGCGGCTGGTGAAACGCGATGCCTTTGGACTTCAGCTCCTCGTAGAGACCGTCCAGGTCGTCGGAGCTGAACTCGACGTGGATAGCTCTCTTTTGCTCAGGCGTCGTTTCCTCGACCCCCTCTTTCCGTGCCTCGGCCAACGCGAGAAGGCCGATCGTGCCCCCACGTTCGCCGCCAACACGAATCATGGCGAACGCGGGGAGAGCATTGATCTCGACCTTCAGTCCAAGTTTTCCGCCGTAAAACTCAACCGAGCGCTCGACGTTCTCCACCGTGAGCGTCAATCCCTCAAAACGCATCCGTTCCGTCATGACGGTCCTCCGATACTAGAAGCAGGCAGGTGTCAGCCGCTTGTCTGAACGCCTACTCGCGCGAGACAGTAGAGCAGCGGCTCCCGACCGTCTTTACCATCGATGGCCACCGTCACTCCAAGACAGATTTCACCCAGAGCACGTTCGCTGGGACCGCCGCGCGGACCCGACCACCACGCGCCCAGTGGATAGGGCCCCGGCTGCGGCACGGGCCGAATGCTCGGATGCAAGTGTCGCCGATCGCCGCGTAGCGCAGCCGGATGACGAGGTGGCGCGATCACGAGCGAGCGCGGCACCCGCTGACGCGGCGAGCGACGCGTTTACCCGCCGGCGATCGCCGGGCGACGCGTTGCGCGCCGCCGCGGAGCGTGATCGGGCGGCGACGGGCGAGCGGAGCGTTCAGCCCGGCGGACGCTCCTTGCGCTTCTTCCTGGCAACGACCTTTGCCTTCTGTCGCTCCTCCGCCTCGCGGAGGCGGTAGCTCTCGCCATCGTGGCCACGATGTCGGCGCGGTTGATGAGGCGGTCGACGAGCGCGACGACGCACGAGGCGTTCGGAAACGTCGTGTGCCACTCCGCAAAGGCGCCTTGTTCGTCGTGCGGACGATCGCCCGCTTCTTCTCGTGCCGCCGAGCAACGACCTCGAAGAGCAGGTCGGCGTGTCTGACGTCGTAGGAGAGATAGCCGACCTCGGCGATGCAGAGGAGCTGAGGCCGGACGTACGCCTCCAGCCGACGTGCGCGTGCCACCGACGACTCCTGCTTCGCGAGGTCGGCGAGCAGATCGCTCGCGGTTCGCACGACGACCGAGCGGCCATCGTGCAGCGCGCGGTGCGCGAGGTTGCGGAGGATCATCGTCTTGCCGACGCCGTTGGGCCCGACCAAGATGACGTTCTCGCCCTCGGCGATGAAGCGCAGCGTGAAGAGGTGGGCCGCGCATCCGTACAGTCGCAGCTGATTCAGTGCCTCCAGAAGCGGATCAAGCGACGTTGTCATCGTCGTCTCCCTTCGGATTCTGCAGCCGGTCGTAGCTCGCGAGCGCGTGCGTGCGGACGGACTGGCGTAAGGCCGCGCGCATCCGACGTGAAGGGCACCGACAGCGGCGGGGGTAGCCCCGCCTCGTAGCGCAACTGGTCGACCTCGTGGTGTACGTCGCGCAGACTCAGGCGGTCGCGCGCGACGACCTCGGCGACCGCGCGCGCGAGGAGATCGGCGCCGATGCGGTCGAGGATCTGGAGGAGACCGGACGTCGCCTGATGGACGACAATTGCTCCTGCAGGTCGACGACAACTACTTCTGCAGGTCGATCGCCGTCCTGACGGCGCGTGCGAGGCATCACGACTGGAGAAGCGACTCTCCAGTCGTGATGCTTTTCGCCCGCGCGCCGAGGCCCCCGACGATGCCGAGGGCCAGATCCATCGGGCTCATGCAACGCCCCGGCCGCGTCCTTCGTGTCCTTGTATAGCGTCTGTTCGACGATAACCTCGCCCGCCGACACACCGGCAAGCCACTCTGCGCGAGAACGCGCTCGAGCGTGTCGTGGTGCCGTCCGAGCTCGGCGGCGATCGTGCCCACCGGCCACTGCTCGGCGTGGTGGAGACGGAGGATCTTCGCGCTCTCTTCCTCGGTGACCGCGCGGTGACGCCCGTTCACTTCGAGACCTCACGGCGCTCGGGAGAGCCGCGGAGCTCGCGGACGCCGGCACCGTCTCTCGGGGCTGCGTTCGCTCGGCCGTACGCGGCCGGAGAGGA
>JAYTHX010000445.1:0-25434 GCA_043732195.1 Polyangiaceae bacterium | reverse complement strand
TCCCGGTGACACGGTTCGTGTCGTTCCGGAGGAAGAAGCTGTAGCCGTCCTGGATGGCACCGGCGTCATCCGGGATGTTCTTCGCGACCATGCACATCGGGTCGCTGGCCGCAGCGAGCGGCCTTGCCCACGCCTCGATGGAGTAGCTCGCGACACCCTCGAACGGCAGGACGTCGCCCACGACGACGTACGACGCGCCGTCGAAGACCGCCGCCCGGCTGTCGTCCCCGGCGAGCGCGCCGGGCGCGAGCGTGAGCGCGCCCATCACGTGACCGTCGTGCACGCCGATCTCGTCCGCGACGACGTCGCCCGCGCCGAGGTCGAAGCGGTAGTAGGCGAGGGGTGCATCGGCGAGCACCGCCGCCCGGTAGGCCGAGCTCGGCGGAGCTCCCGTATCGCGCCGCGCGTCGCCGTCGTCCGCATCGCTTCCGCCATCACCGACGGGCGCTCGCCCGTCCGCATCGACGAGCGCGGGCCCCGCGAGCCCGTCGAGCGAGATCGCGAGGGAGCAGGCGCCGGTCGCCGCCGCAGCGAGCCCCAGCAGCAGCAGCAGCAGCAGCGGTCTACGCATCCTTCCTCGATCGTAGCGGATCCGCGGATCAGAAGGAGCGATCCAGATGGGGGTGACCGGCCTCGATCGCGCGGCGGCGTGAGGGCCGTGCCCCTCATGAAGTGCCTGGAAATCAGGTTCCGTTCGCGTCGCCCGTCCTCCGCTCGTCGGCTACGCTGAGAGGCAGCGTGGTGAACGACGAACCCTCTGCAGCGCCTGTCGCGCCCGTCGCGCTCGGCGAGATCGTGGCCGGGAAGTACCGCGTCGAGCGCCTCCTCGGCGTGGGCGGGATGGGCGTCGTGGTCAGCGCGCGACACACCACGCTCGATCAGATCGTCGCCATCAAGTTCCTGGTCGTGAACCGCTACGCGACCCGCGAGGAGTCGGTGGCGCGCTTCCTCGCGGAGGCGCGCGCCGCGGCGTCGATCGAGTCCGACTACGTGTGCCGCGTCTTCGACGTCGGCACGCTCGAGAGCGGCGTGCCGTTCATGGTGATGGAGCACCTGGAGGGCCGTGATCTCGACGAGGAGATCCTGCAGCGTGGCCCCATCGATCTCGTGGAGGCCGTCGACTACGTTCTCCAGGCTGCCGACGCGCTCGCCGCCGCCCACCAGCTCGGCATCGTGCATCGGGACATCAAGCCGGCGAACCTCTTCCTCGCCACGCGGCCCGACGGGACCCGGCGCGTGAAGGTGCTCGACTTCGGGATCTCGAAGATCCGCGGCGCGGCGCCGGCCGCGCCTCCCAGCCTGCTGTCGCGCGATCGCTCGAGCCTCGGGACGCCGGCGTACATGTCCCCGGAGCAAGTCCGCGATGCCGTCGACATCGACGTCCGCACCGACATCTGGGGGCTCGGGACGATCCTCTACGAGCTCGTGACCGGGCACATGGCGTTCGTGGGCAAGGACATCAAGGCGATCCTCACGCACGTCCTCGAAGAGGATCCGTGCCCCATGAATGCGCTGCGGCGCGACGTGCCGACCGAGCTCGAGGCGATCGTGATGCGCTGCCTCGATCGCGATCGTCACGGACGCTGGGGCTCGGCCGCGCGCTTCGCGCAGGCGCTCGCGCCGTTCGGCTCGCTCGGGATCTTCGCGCAGCTCGCGAGCGTGCAGCGCGAGCTGGGTTCGATGCCGTCGACCCGGGTGTCGGCCATGCACAGCGTGCAGCCGATGGTGGCGAACGTCCGTTCGAGCTACGCGACGCTGCCGGATCCTGCGGAGACGCAGGCGCGCGAATCGATCGTCGATGCGTGGACGCAGCTCCGCGCCCGCAAGCGCACCGCGCGCAGCGCTGTCCTGGCGCTGGGGGCCGCGACCTTCCTGATCGCTGCGGCGGCGGTGCTCTTGCGGATGGCGAGCGTGGCGAACGCGCCGCGCGGGGGCACCTCGGCGCCGCTCGCGGCCGAGCCGCTGCCCGCGATCGACGCCTCCGTGCAGTCTGCACGGAGGCCGGCGGCGAGCGGCGTCGCGCCCTGACGCGCGCGCGTCAAAAACCTCGCCGTCGGGCCAGTCATTCTCCGGTTTTTTCGGGGATGACGAATATCCGTCTACAAAAGCGTGATCGCGCCCGCCGTGTGCGGATAGGCTATGCGCCATGAACCAACCCCCTGGTGGCAATTACCCCCCCGGCTATCCCCCGGGTTATCCGGGCCAGCAGCCCCCCCAGCAGGGTGGCTACGGTCAGCCGCAGCAACAGCAGCCTGGCTACGGCCAGCCTCAGCAGCCGCAGCAGGGTGGCTACGGTCAGCCGCCTGGCCAGCAAGGTTACGGGCAGCCTGGCGCAGCTCCGGGCGGGCAGCCGGGGTACGGTCAGCCGAACGCGCCTCCGGGCGGCGCTCCGGGCGGTTACGGTCAGCCGGGCGCGCCTCCGGGCGGCGCTCCTCAGTACGGTCAGCCTCCGGCGCAGCAGGGTTACGGTCAGCCGGGCGCGCAGCCGGGCTACGGCCAGCCGGCCGCAGCACCGGGCGGTTACGGTCAGCCGGGCGGGCAGCCTGGCGGCCAGCCGGGGTACGGCCAGCCGGCCGCGGCGCCGGGCGGCTACGGCCAGCCGGGCGGCCAGGCTCCGGGCGGTCAGCCGGGTTACGGCCAGGCTCCGGGCGGTCAGCCGGGTTACGGCCAGCCGCCTGCGGGCGGCTTCGGCGGCGCGATGCAGGCGGGCTTCGGTCAGGGCATGCAGGGTATGGGCCTCGGCGGCGCCCCCGGCGCTGGCGGGCGTCCCACCGTCCGCAACCCGCTCATGACCATGCTCATCCCCTACGGCCTTCTGGTCCTCGGCAACATCGTGGGCAGCGTGCTCGTGAGCATCACCGAAATCGGCGCGCTCGCTCTGGTCGGCTTGCTGATGTCGTTGGTCGGCGCGATCCTCGCGCTCGTCGCCGCGATCAAGATGACCAACGAGCTGAAGGCCGTCACCGGCAACGCCTCGTTCGCCTGGTGGCCGATCCTCATTCCCGTCTACGGCTTCTACTGGCTCATCATCCTTCTGCCCGCCGAGATGAACAAGGCGAAGCAGATGCGCGGCGTCCAGCAGCCGGCCCGCGGACTCGTCGTCTACTTGCTCCTCCCCCTGTACGCCTTCGCGGCGGACCTGAACGACATCGCCAAAGCTCCGTAGACTCTCACGTACATGTCGTACCGCGCGCGCCCCGGACTTTGGTCTCGGGCGCGCGTCGTCGTTTGTGTCTCTGATACGCTCTCGTCGTCGTGTCCGATGTTGCTGCCGCAATGGCCGCTAGCTCGCCGCTCGTGATCGGCCGCTACGCGCTCTTCGATGAGCTCGCCGCCGGCGGGATGGCGACGGTCCATCTCGGGCGCCTGCTCGGCCCCGTTGGCTTTGGCCGCACCGTCGCCGTGAAGCGACTGCACGCGCACTTCCTCAAGGACGAGGAGTTCGTCACGATGTTCATGGACGAGGCGCGCATCGTCGCGCGCATTCGCCATCCGAACGTCGTGCCCATGGCCGACGTCGTCCAGAACCACGACGGGCTCTTCCTCGTCATGGAGTACGTCCACGGCGAGTCGCTCTCGCGCCTCATGCGCACCGCGCGCAAGAACGAGGAGCCGATCCCGCCGAAGATCATCACGGCCATCATGTGCGGCGTGCTCCTCGGCCTCCACGCCGCGCACGACACAAAGGGCACGGACGGGCAGCTGCTCGGGGTGGTGCACCGTGATGTCTCGCCTCAGAACATCATCGTCGGCGCGGACGGCGCGGCGCGCGTCCTCGACTTCGGGATCGCGAAGGCCGCGGGCCGCGCGCAGATCACGCGCGAGGGGCAGATCAAGGGCAAGCTCGCGTACATGGCGCCCGAGCAGATCCGCGGCTCGGTCGACCGCCGCACCGATGTCTTCGCCGCCGCCGTCGTGCTCTGGGAGATGCTCGCCGGGCGCCGCCTCCACGAGGGCTCGAAGGACGTCGACATCGTCACGCGCGTCGTGAAGGGGGATTTCGCGCCGCCGAGCCAGTACGTGCCGTCGCTCGGGCCCGAGGTCGACGCGATCGTGATGCGCGCCCTCGCGACCGATCCGAAGCTGCGCTACGCGTCGGCGCGCGACCTCGCGCTGGATCTGGAGCGGACCATCGGCATCGCCTCGCCGAGCCAGGTGAGCGAGTGGGTGGAGCGTCTCGCGAGGGACGTCCTCGAGGCGCGCGCGAACCTCGTCAGCGCGATGGAGCTCGCCGCGAACGATCTCAGTCCGGTGGAGTCGCACCCGCCGCCTCCGCCGCTGGGATCGGAGCCCAGAAGCGCCGGACATATCCCGGTGCACGTCGACGAAGGCGCCGTGCCTGCGCCGCCGGGCGAGGTGCCGAGCAGCTCGGCGGTCTTCGCGCACGCGCAGACGCCGCACGATCTCAAGGCCGCAAGGCGGCCTGCGCGCGCGAACCGCAGCGCGGCCTGGCTCGTGGGAGCGATCTCGGTGCTGCTCGCCCTGACCGGGATCGGCCTCGGGACGTTCGCGATGCTGCACCGCCGGAAGCCCACGACCGGCCCGCCGGCCGCGGCTCTGGTGGCGCCGGGCACGATCGCGGCGTCCCCCCCCGCGACGACGACGCTCGCGCCGCTCTCGCCCAGCGCGCCGCTCGCGGCGTCGGCGTCGGCATCCGCCGCTTCGAAGGCGTCCGCCCGACCTGCCCCGAGCGCGAGCGCCGGCGCGAGCACGAGGCGGTGGACGCCGCCCACGCCGGCTGCGCCGAAGCCCCCGAAGCCTAGCTGCGACCCGCCCTACACCGTCGACGAGGTCGGCCACCGGCACTACAAGCCCGAGTGCGACTGACGTGACGGGTCGCTAGCGAGCGGACCGGAAGGCGTCGAGGATGGCGCGTTCGGTCTGGTGGCGGATGTCCTCGCGGATCGCGTCGTCCATGCTCGCGAGCGGGCCGAGGGATGGCGGCGTGTCGTTGCGGTCCGAGTACGTGTAGCCGATGGCGCGCGAGCTCTTCGCGTGCACGTCGGCGCGGCACACCACCTGGCCGCTCGCGAAGTCGTAGAGGTACGCGCGGCCCTCGAGCTCACCGGGCTCGAACGTGCTTCCCGAGATCGCGCGCACCGGCTTGTTCGCCCTCGTGACGAGCACCACGTCGTACCCGAAGCGCTCGGGACGATCGAGCGCGCGCGCGTAGAGCGTCGCCTCCTCGAACCGCCCGGCCGCGAGATGCCCCTCGGCCCGGCGCGCGTCCGCGAGGACCTCGGCGATCGCCTGACTCGGTAGGGACCCATCGAGCTCGCCGTGCCCGATCACCAGCAGCGGGAATGCCGCCCTCCCGGGTACGCCGTTTATCGAGGGGCCGGGCGGGAGCGCGATCGCGCATGCTGTCGCGAGCGGCGCCGGACGCGCGTCGTCGTCCGCGGCGATCGCCTCGCGCACGCGGCTCTCGAAGCGTACCTGCTGTCCCGCCGCGCGCGCTCGCGCGCTCGCGATAGCGATCCGCGCGCCGTCGAGCCGGCTTGCCTCGGTCACCTTCGCCGGGCGCGGCGCCGGCTGCTGATGGGAGTGCGCGACCTTTGCGAGGCCTCCGGCGCAGAAGACGACGACGACGGCGCTCGCGAGCCGCGCCCGCCGCCGCTGTCCGCGGAGGACGGCGGCGTACGGATCTTCGAGCTCCTGCGGCTCCGGATCCGGCGGCGTCGAGATGCGATACGGCACCGAAGAAGCGTAGCGCAGCTGTTAGCTTTCTCCAGGTGTGGAGGCCCGAAGACGAAGCCCTGCTCGGTCGTCTCGAGGACGAGGTCGTCCTCGAGCGTCTCTTCCGCCATCACGTGGGCACGCTCGCCGAGCGCGCTCTACCTCATCCGCGTGCCGCCGGGCTGGTGGCCTCGGCTCGCCATGTGACCGATGGATACATCGCGGTGCAGGCCGCGCTCGACGGCGACGTGAAGCCCCTCGCGCGGGTCATCGAGGCGGCCCCGATGCGGGATCGCCCCGCCGACCTGCTCCATCACGTCGCGCTCTACTACGGTCGCGTCGCCTCGACGCTCGAGGGCGTCGCGCCCGACGCTGCGGCCAACGCGTGGATGCGCTCGCTGGCAGCGTGGCTCGCGCTCGGCGAGGAGCGCACGTACCTCGGCCGGCTCGAGGAGGCGATCCTGGGCAACGAGACGCGCAGGAAGCCAGGCCTCGGGAAGAAGCCCTCGGCGATCGCCCCCGAGCGCGTCCCGCTGGAGATGGTGGCCGACCTCGGCAAGCGCGCCGAGGCCACGGCGCGCGACCTCGCGGCTCCGGGGCGCGCGGCGCTCCTCGCGCTCGCGTGGGTGGGCGAGGCGGCGCGCATCGCCGGCACGAGCCCCGAGACCACGAAGCGCGCGCAGCAGGCTGCGGAGCGCCAGCGCAACGCCGCGCTCGACGCGGCGGTCGCGGTCATCGGCGAGGCGCTCGACGAGGCGAACGCGCGCGGCGAGCTGACCACCGCGGGGCGCTCCATCCTCCAACGCACGCTCCAGGTATGGGCGTGGTCGGGCCAGGACGAAGCGGTGGAGCAGTTTTTGGTCGACCGCCTCGCCACCGTCGGCTGGGAGCTCTACCGCGCGCGGTCCTGGGATGCGCTGCGCGCCACGTTCGAGCCGTTCCGCGCGATGATCGAGAGCTTCGCGCAGCGCGTCGAGCGTGACCCTTCGCGCATCGCGTTCGCGGCGCCCTGCGCGCAGATGTTCGTCTTCCTCACCGACATCGAGAACGTCCCGCTCCGGAAGCGCGAGCTCGCGGAGCGCGCGGTGCACCTCTGCCCGACGCACCGCAACGGCCGCCTGAACCTCGCTGCGCTCCTCGTCGACGAGGCGAGCGCGGCGATGGGCGGCATGATTGTCTTCGCGCGCCGCGACGACGTCGAGCGCGTCGAGGCGCTCCTGAAGCGCGCCGAGACCCTGTACCCGCAGACGGGCGACCTCCCGGGCGCCAAGGCGATGCTGGAACGCGTGAAACGTGGCCGCATCGCGCTGTAGAATTGACGCGTGGACGAGAACCCCTTCGAGAAGTACGGGCTCGACCCGCGCGAGGGCGTCGTCGCCATCACGCAGCGCCTCAAGGAGCTCGCCGAGGACGCGACCACCGACGCCGAGCGCGATCGCATCCGCGCCGCGTGGGAGGAGCTGACGCTGCACCCCGCCCGCCGGCTGCGGGCGGCGCTGCATGCGCACCCGGAGACGCGCGCACCTCTCGGCCTCGCTCCCTCGCTCCCGCGCCACCGCGTGCTGGCCACGAAGCTCGAGCTCCGCGACCTCGCAGCGCGACCCAGCGCGCTCGCGGCGCTGCCCGTCGTGATCGCCGCCGCGGAGCTGCGCGCCCACGGCGCAAGCGACGTCGATGCCCCCCCGCTGGACGACGATCCTCACCTCTGACGTGCGGCCGCGGCGTGCGGTAGGCTGAGGGCCGCATGCCTTTCCTCGACCGCGCCGTCGGTATCGACCTCGGAACGACCAACTCGGAGATCGCCTGGCTCCCTCCCTCGGAGCGCGAGCTCGTGATATTCGCCGACCGCTTCGGGCGCCGTACCGTGCCCTCCGCCGTGGCGTGGGACGAGAAGACGAGCGCCTACCTCGTCGGCCATGCCGCGCGGTCGAAGCGCGGCTCCGCGTCGTCGCCCGTCGAGTCGATCAAGCGCAAGATGGGCCAGAAGGCGACGGTCACCGTCGGTCCGCATGAGCTCACCCCCGAGCAAATCTCCTCGAAGATCCTCGTCGAGCTGCGCGAGCGCATGAAGGAGACGCTCGCGCAGAAGCCGCTCAAGGCCGGCGCCGCCGTGATCGAGACGCCGGTGGCGCGCGCCGTCATCACCGTGCCGGCGTACTTCGACGCGCCGCAGGTGGAGGCCACGCGCAAGGCCGGTGAGCTCGCCGGCCTCGAGGTCATCGGCATCTTGCAGGAGCCCACCGCGGCCGCGATCTACCACACGTGGAAGGGCCGCCTCGGCGACGGCAACTTCCTCGTCTACGATCTCGGCGGCGGCACCTTCGACGTCTCGATCCTGCGCTGCGTGGGCGGCGAGTACCAGGTGCTCGCCATCGACGGCGACAACTACCTCGGCGGCGACGACTTCGATCGGCGCTTCGCCGATCATCTCCGCAAGGAGCTCGTCGCGAAGGGCTATTCCCTCGAGCTCGACGTGAAGGACAGCGCGGACGACCGCGCGCTCTTCGCCCGCCTCATCCACCTCGCTCAGGAGATCAAGGAGTCGCTCTCCACCACCGAGGTGGTCCACGTCTCGAAGAGTGACTTCATGAAGGACAAGGCCGGCGAGAGCGTCTCCTACGACGGCGACGTGGGGCGCGCCGACTACGAGAAGGTCATCGGCGAGCTCGTCGAGACCACCCTCGCGTGCTGCGAGCGCGCCATCGCGCGTGCACGGGAGGTAGCGAGCGTCGGCCTCGACGAGATCGAGCACGTCATCCTGGTCGGCGGCTCCACGCGCGTTCCGCTGGTCGTGCGCTCCGTCACCGAGAGGCTGTGCAAGGCAGGCAGCGAGCCCCTGCGCGACGATGTCGACACCTGCGTCGCGCTCGGCGCGGCCATCCACGCCGCGCACCTCGGCGGCACGCTGCTCGGTGACGCCAACGTGCGCGTGCGCGTGACGACGCCGCTCGTCGCGCAGGGCACGAAGCTGCGGCTCGGACTCATTGTCGAGCAGGCCCCGGCCAATGCTGCCCGCCTCGCGATCTGGGAGGGCGAGACGGCGCTCGCCGAGAGCGCGCTCACCAAGGAGCCGATGCGCTTCGATCTCCCGCTTGGCGAGGCCGCGGAGACGAACGCCACCCTCGCGCTGCAGTCGTCGGTGGGCGTCGCGCTCGCCGAGCTGCCGCTCTCGTTTCATCGCGGCGATCTGCGCCCGCGCCCCACGTCGCTCAGCCGGGCCTCGGTGGTCGCGAAGGACATCGCGCTGGAGGTGGTGCGCGGCGGGAAGCGTGAGCGCAAGGTGCTGCTCGCGCGCGGCATGGGCCTGCCCGCGCAGGTCACGCAGCTGTTCTTCACCGCCGATCAGACCGGCGCGGTGGTCCTGCGCATTCTCCAGAACCGCCTCCCCATCAAGACGCTCGTGATCGACGTCCCGCGCGAGCTGCCGGTGGGCAGCCCCGTCGAGGTCATCCTCCGCTGCGACGAGTCGATGCGCCTCGAGGCGCAGGCCACCGTCGGCGCGCAGCAGATCCAGGCGCACATCGAGCCTCCGCAGACGCCCGCCGGCGGCACGCTGGACGTCGAGTCGCTCCTCGAGCAGGCCGAGAAGGCCAAGCGCTCGCTCTGGGGCGGCCTCGGCTCGGACTTCGCGCGCGAAGCCGACCGGCTCGTCGTCGGGATCCGCGAGGTGCTGCACACCGACCCCGACAAGCTCGAGGCGCTCTGCCAGCGGCTCCGTCATCTCGTCGAGGAGTTCCACGGCGGCGCCGGCGAGGGCATGGTCCCGCCGATGCAGCGCATGGAGGACGCGTTCGACACGCTCCGCCGCGTCGTCTACCGCTCGAGCGGCACGCTGATGGGGATGGAGCGCGCGGCGTGGGAGAGCCGGATCGACTCGCTCTACGACAAGGCCATGGCCGCGCACGAGGCGGGCGACGGCCCGACCTGGCGCCGCGTTTTCAACGAGGTGCAGGCGCTCTTCGAGACCGCGTACCAGGAGGAGTTCTCGAACCTCAAGCTCGACGACCCCGCGTACCTCAAGCGGCGCACGATGAACCTCACGTGGCGCGCGCAGGCCATCGAGCAATCGTTCGCGGAGATGGTGCCGAGCACCACCGACGAGATCCGCGCCATGCAGATGGCCGAGCAGAGGCGCCTCGAGAAGTGGCTCGCCGACACCGTGGCGAAGCCGCTCAGGACGCTCGCCAGCGAGGAGGGCAAGCAGGAGCCCGCCGCCACGCGGCGCTCGATCGAGAAGATCGACGCCGAGCTCGAGCGCCTCGAAGCGGCGGTCGAGCGACTCCCTTCGATCGGCCTCGTCACCGATCGCGGAGCCGGCTGAGCCGCGCGTGAGCCTCACCGCCGACGTCGCGACCGCCGCCGCCGAGCGCATCGAGCGCTCGGCGGGGCCCGCTGCCGGCCTGGCGGTGTGGCGGCGGCTCGCGTCGAACGCCGCCAGCGCCGAGCTGCGCGGGCGCACCATCCTCGGCGGGCTCCGCTGCGCCATCGCCGTCCGCGATCTCAGCGCCGTGCGGGATCTCGGTCAGCTGTGGCAGACCGTCGACGAGGGAGTGTGGGACGGCATCTTCGCCGCCTGCAAGGATCTCCAGCGCGCCGGCCTCGGGCTCCAGGCCGTGGAGCTCGCGCACGCCGAGGTGAAGCGCCTCCGCACGACGCGTGCACTATACATGTATGCCCGCAGCCTCGACGTCGCCGGCGATCCGCGCTCCGCAGCGGCCTTCGGAGAGGCCCTGGAGCGCGCCGAGAAGGAGGGGAGCCGCGCGCTGGCCCACGCCGCACGCGTGCGCCGCGCCGCGTGGCTGGCCCGCGCGCCCGAGACGCTCGACGAGGCGCTCGCCGAGGCCAAGCGGGTCACGGTCGCCGACGCGACGCCGGCCGAGCGGCTGGTGCTCGCACGGATTCTCCTGCGCTCCCCGAGCCGGTTCGCCCGTGCCTCCGCGCTCGGCCTCCTCGACGATCTGGTCAGCGCCCCGGGCCTCGGTCAGCTCGCGGCCCGCGCCCTGGTGCTTGCCGCCCGCCACGCCGACGACCGGGCCGACGAGCTGACCCCGCTCGAGGTCGACCGCCTCCTCGCGCTCTTCGCGCGCGAGGCGATCGCCGAGACCGCCGCGCCCGTGCGCGACGCCATCCGCGCCATCGATCGCCTGGCGCGCGCGAAGGGCGCCGATGACGGTTTGCTCGACGCGGCGCTCCGCGAGGCGACGCGCACCGATCCCGAGCTCGCGGCGCTCCACGGCCGCGCGCGCGACATCCTGCGCGGGCGCTTCGAGCCGGCGTTCGTCTCGAGCGCGCTCACGGCGCCGCCGGCGCCGGGCGTTGGGCTCTATCCGTTGTGGACCGCGATGCTCGATACGGTGGTCGCGATCCGCGATCAGGCGTGGCCGCGCGCCGCGCACGCGGTGCGATGGCTCGCGGACGCCGGCGAGCGCGGCGAACGGCTGCCTCCTCCGCTGTGGACCATCGCTCAGTCCGCGCTCGGCACCGAGGACGTGGAGCTGCGCGCGGTCACCGGCCGCCTCGTGGCGGCGATGATGAAGACGACGAGCGCCGCGCCCCCGCGCGGCTGGCTTGGCCTCGCGAACGCGCTCACCGCGTGCGGCATGAACGAGCTCGCCACCACGGCGCGCCGCTCGGCGGCCCTGGCGAAGGAGGCGGGCGCCACCGAGGCGCTCGCGCTGGCCCTCACGCGCGCGGGCTGGCAGCTCGCCGAAGCGGGCTCGCGGGCGCGCGCCATCGAGCGGCTGCGGGAAGCGAGAGCGCTCGCGTCAAAGTGAAGTGAAGAGGAGAGCGCTCTACGCGACGTCGTGAAGGCGCGCGTCCTTCAGCAGCGGCGGAAGCTCCTGCGCGAGCGGCGAGCGGCGCGAGACCGGCTGCACCTGCGGCGGCTCGAGATCGGGATGCCATCCCGTCGATGTGATGAGCCGCGCGCCGCGCTTGTAGGAGATGTACGACCACGTCCAGTTGAGCAGCACCGCGAGGCGGTTGCGGAAGCCGATCAGGTACCAGATGTGGATGAACAGCCAGGCGAGCCAGGCGATGAAGCCGCGCATCTTGATGCCGCGTGCCTCGGCGATGGCGCGCGAGCGACCGATCGTCGCCATCGAGCCCTTGTCGAAGTAGGAGAACGGCGCGCGCGGCGGCCGGCCGTCGCTCTCGCATTCCCAGCGGATGATCTTCGCGAGGTAGCGCGCCTGCTGCATCGCGACCGGGCTCACGCCGGGGAGCACCTGCCCCTTCGCCTCGAAGCGCGCCATGTCGCCGATGGCGAAGACCTCGGGATGCCCCGGGATCGCGCAGTCCTGACCGACGATCACGCGGCCCTGGCCATCGGTGGGCACGCCGAGCGCCTGCGCCAGCGCGTTCGCCTTCACGCCGGCCGCCCACACCACGGTGGCAGAGCCGATGCGCTCGCGGCCGCGGCCCGCGCCGAGCCCGGGCAGCTCGTCGGCCTGGGCGCCGTCCTCGATCTCGATGCCGCGCTCGTCGATGGTGACGACGCGCGCACCGGTCCGCACCTCGGCTCCGAGCTCCTGGAGCTGCTCGACCGCGCTCTGCGCGAGGCCCTCGGAGAAGCTCGGCAGGATGCGAGGCCCCGCCTCGATGAGCGTGACCTTCGACTCGCGCGGATCGATCGAGCGAAAGTCCTTTCCGAGCACGTAGCGCGCGAGCTCGGCGATGGCGCCCGCCAGCTCCACGCCCGTCGGGCCGCCGCCGATCACGACGAAGGCGAGGAGCTTGCGCCGCTCGCGCTCGTCGGCCTGGCGCTCGGCTCGCTCGAAGGCGAGGAGCACGCGGCGCCGGATCTCGAGCGCGTCCTCGATACGCTTGAGCCCGGGCGCGTACTTCTCCCAGTCGTCGTGGCCGAAGTAGGAGGTCTTCGCGCCGACCGCGACGATCAGGAAGTCGTAAGCGAACACGTCGACACCGACGTGGACGCGCCGGCCCGCGAGATCGACCCGCTCGACCTCGCCCATGACCACGCGCACGTGCTTGTCCTCGGCCACGATGCCGCGGATGGGCGACGCGATCTCGGCGGGCGACAGCCCGGCCATGGCCACCTGGTAGAGCAGCGGCTGGAACAGGTGGTAGTTCGAGCGGTCGATCAGCGTGACGTCGACGGGCGCGCCGTCGAGCGCCTTCGCGGCCTCGAGGCCCCCGAAACCGCCACCGATGATCACCACCTGCCGGCGCTTGGTTTCCATGGTTCCTGTCGAGGTTGTGGGGTCGTGGACGCCGTGCGTCAATCCTGCGCCTGAGCCGCAGCGTCAGCGCCGCGTGAGTTTGCGGGAACGGCACGCGCAGCCCTCCGTCCTGCAACGCGCCCCATGCACAGTGCAAGTGTCCCGAAAGGAGCTGTCACCATGACCACGCTCGAGACGCTCTCCATCGTCTTCGCCGTCTACTTCGTCGTCTTCCTCGCGCACCGCGCGACCCGTTCGCTCGGCGCTCACCCCTCGGAATAGCCGACCGGCGATCGCCGACGAGACGGCGGTCGTCGCGCGGGACGAAGCGCAGCAGACCGCCTACTGACTGAGCTCCAGCGTCGACTTGGTGTCGGCCGCGACCTCGGCCTCGGTGAACGCCGCCTTCACCCACTGCTTGGTGGAGTAGAGGCGCGTGTAGTCGTCGTAGTGCTCCGACGCGGGGTCGGTGGAGAGCGAGTAGGTCACGAACGTGCTCGCCTCGACGCCCGCGGCGGTGAGGCCGACCACCTGGAGGTAGCTGTTGCCGAACGTCATCGGGCCGTAGCCGGTACCGGGCTGGAGCGTGGGCGCGCCGCGCACCTGCGCGATGGTGAAGGCGCCCGCGCTCTGGAAGCCGCCCGGGACGGGGATACGATCGGTGTTGCCGCCCTTGCCAGCCCGCCACGAGTAGGCGGAGCGCGGCGCGTCGACCGCGAAGCCGTTCTGCGTGATGGAGTAGACGGCGGCGGCGAAGGCCTGCGCGAGATCGGCAGGCAGGATGGTCAGCTCGCGCGGCGTGTTGATGGGGTCGGCGGCGTCGAACGGCACCTTGAAGCTGGCGGTGCCCGTGCTCTTCATGGCGGTGATGCGGAGCCACAGCTCGTCCCAGACGAGCGCGCCCTTGCTGTCGGGATTGACGCGATTGTCCCAGGTCTTCAGCACGTCGCAGCCGGGTCCCGTCGCGACGTCGACCGCGGGGATGTCCTTCTTCGTGAGCGGATCACGCGTGAGCGAGACGGTGGGCGTGGCGCAGACGCCGTCGACGACCGTCTGCTTGAAGCGCTCGGCAGAGAAGACCCGGCCACCCAGGACGATCTGCTTCACGGCGTCGGTGGTGACGGTCGTGCCGGGCAGACCGTCGGTTCCGGCGACGCGGTCGAGCACCTGCTGATGGCACAAGCGCGAGCGCAGCGACTGCTCGTAGGCCTGGCGGCCGATGATCTTCGCAAAGCCGGTGACCGGCGCCTTCGTGTTCGTGAGCCAGAAGCTGTCGTTGCAGTTCACGACCCAGTCCTTGCGCTCCACCTTGGGGAGATGGCTCGCGCCGAACGTGCCGGGCTGCGGCGAGTCTGGATCGATCTTCCAGTCGCACGCCTTCTTCGATCCGTCGAGGAGGGGCAGGCCGACCGCCGACTGCGCAAGCGCCTTCGAGAGGATCGGGATCTGGCAGGCCGTGGCGAGGTCGTCGGGCACGTTGGGCACGACGGTGAGGTCGCCGTAGTAGACGTCGCCGTTCTTGTCGGCGGCGGTGGTGTTGACCCACGGGGTCGCGACCTCCTCGGCGTGGATGCGCTTGAACTCGGCGAGGTCCTTTGCCATGTTCCAGCGCAGGAACTGCTTGACGAGCCGGAAGTTCTCGGCGTTCGCGTCGCGGATGGTGAATGCCTTCTCGTTCGTCCAATCGAAGCTCGACTCGCCGAGGAAGAGCATCGGCCCGTACTCGGACTTGTAGAGACGCACCGTCTGCGTGGCCGCGCCCTTGATCTCGATCGGGAGATCGACGGGCGTGATCTTCTTCTCCTGGCCGTCCTGGAGGTACGTGTACGGATCGCCCGGCTTCAGCGTGAGGCCGTACGGCGTGAAGCGGTAGGCGGTGGAGACGGTGTGGCTCCACGCGAAGTTCTCGGTGAAGCCGATGAGCACTGCGGGCACGCCGTAGAGCGACGCGCCTTCGACATCGAGCTTGCCGGGCACGGTGAGGTGCACTTGGTAGAGGCGCTCACCTCCGTACCAGGGGAAGTGCGGGTTGCCGAACTGGATGCCGCCGCCGCCGGTGACGTCGCTGCCGAACGCGTACATGTTGCTGCCGAAGTTGCCCTCGCGCATGGCCGCGAAGTTCGGCGCGATGTCCCTTAGCCCGGCGGCGATGCGCGCCGGCGAGACGGGGCGGGCCTTGCGCATGCCGTCGCTCATGGGCGCGCCGATGTCGGCCGCGACGGGGTGGGCGGCGGCGATGGCGTCGATGAACGTCGCCGAGCTGCCCAACAGCGCGAGCTTGAAGAAGCGAAGGTACATGTCCTCCTCGGTGATCTCGCGGGCCCAGCCCTCCTTCGCGCACGCCGCGTGACGGCCCTCGTGCTTGCCGGACCCGAGCTCGCGCACGTAGCGCGAGACCCCAGCCGCGAAGCCGCGCACGACCGACTGCATCTCGGGATCGAGACCGGCCTTCACCTTCCCGGCGATCTCCTTGGTCGCGAGCATCTTGTAGACGGCGTCGCTGCTGATGTTGCTCTTCGACGACGTCTGCCCGAGATCGTAGGGCGCCTCGCCGAACCACTTCGCGCGCTCGCCGCGCACCGTGAGGATCTCCTCCTCGAGGATGCACAGGTTGTCCTCGGCGAAGCTGTAGCCGTAGCCGTAGCCCATGCCGCCGAGGTTCTCGGCCTTCACGTGAGGAACGCCCGCGGTGGTGCGCCGGACCGTGGCCTTGAACGACTCGAGCGCGGGAGCGTCGGTCGTGGGGATCCCGCCGTCGCGGAGGTCGAAGTCGGTGTCGTCACCGCAGCCGGTGGCGAGCACGATGGAGAGCACGACCGCGCCGAGCGATAAATAAGCTTTCACGCGCTTCGAACTAGGACGCTGTCCGCCCGATGGCAAGAACCGGCTACGCTCGGGGTGCGCATGCGAGTTGCCGCACCACGTCATATCCTGGCGCTCGCCGGGGCCCTCGTTCTCCCGCTGGTCGCCGCCGTCGCCGCGTGCGCGTCCGACGATCCCGGTGGCACCGCGACCGACGACGGCGGGGGTGACGCGCCGTTCCTCGGCGACACGACGCCGCCGGACGGCGAGGCGGGCGTGCCGGCGGGCGAGGTTTGCGGCGACGCGAAAGGCCTCGAGCCGAGCTCCCCGTGGCCGCTCCGCGGAGGCTGCCCGAAGCGCGGCGGCGTCTCTGCGACGATGGGCCCCGGCGCTGCGACGGTGAAATGGTCGCTGCCACTGCTCGCGGGTGACAGCTCGCCCGCGCTCGGCGCCGACCACGTGCTCTGGATCGGAACGACCGAGGGCGACGTGCTCGCGGTCTCGCCGGCTGGAACGATCGTGGGCGCGCTCCGCACCGGCGGCGCGGTGCGCTCGTCCCCCGCGCGCTCCACCGCAGGCCTCACGGTGCTCGGCGGGCTCGACGGCAAGCTCTACGGCGTGGTGCGCACGCAGCCTGTCGACGCCGGAGCGGACGGCGGGGACGACGACGGCGGCGACGCGGGCCCCGCCCCGAACCGCGCCGCGTGGACGCGCCCGCTCGCGCCGATCACGTCGTCGCCCGTCATCGCCGGCGACGGGACGATCTACGTCGGCACCAACGACGGCAAGCTCGTCGCGGTCGCGGGGGACGGCAGCGCGACCAAGTGGTCGACCGCCACGAACGACACGACGGGCTCGTCCCCGTGCCTCGCGAACGACGGGACGATCTACGTCGGCAGCTCCGACAAGAAGCTCTACGCGATCGCGCCCGACGGCGCGGTGAAGTGGACCTTCGACACCGGCGGCGCGATCACCGGCTCGCCGGCGGTCGGCGGCGACGAGACGATCTACGTCGGCTCGACCGACGGCAAGCTCTACGCGGTCACGCCCGAGGGCAAGGCCCGCTGGACCTACGCCACCGGCGGTCCGATCACGGGCTCGCCGGCGGTGCTCGGCGGCACGGTGTACATCGGGAGCGACGACCAGAAGCTGCACGCCGTCTTCACGCCCACGGGCGCGGCCCGCTGGACGTACGCCACGCTCGGCGCGGTCGGCTCCCCGGTGATCGCGTCCGACGAGACGGCGTACGTCGGCTCGGGGGACGGGACGCTCTACGCGATCAAATCGACGGGCCTCCTCTACTTCGCGGTGAAGGCGAAGGGGAAGATCCGCAGCGCGCCGGCGCTGAGCGACAATGCGACGCTCTACGTCACGACCGACAACGCGCTCGTCGCGATCGGGCGCTGACCTTCCGTCTCGACGGAGCCGGTCACCTCCATTGTGGAGAGGTACCTAGTCGTCCTCCTCGAAGGCCTCGATCGAGAGCGTCTGACGGCGCGGCCGCGCGAACGTCTGGCTCGCGGGCGGCGGGATGCTCGCGGGACAGGAGACGGGCGCGGCGGGCGGGGCCCACCACGCATCGACCTGCTCCGCCTCGGCCGCCTCATCCATACCGAGCCCCACCTGCGTGATCCGGGGACTGCGTGACACCATGGATCCCGCCGAAGCACGCTGCATGCCGGGCTCGCGGCGATGGAATCATTGGCGCTTCGCGCGGGCGCTGTGTTCGTCGGGTCGACAGTGGTCCCGGTGGCCACGAGGACGACAGGCCTCACCCTGCGGGACGGGCGATCCGGGGCGACCCGGCCCGTTCGTCGATCGCTCGGCGGGACCGAGGGGCCGAGGAGAGGCGGCGAGCCGCCGAGGGGGCTCGCCTTGTCTCCGCACCATCACCTCGCGGTCTCGTCCCGTCCGTTCCGATCAGCGCAACACGAAGTTGTTCAACGCCTGCACCAGCACCCCCACGATGCTCTCCCCCGCGATCCCCCCCGCCGCGATCGCCACGAGGTAGCGCTCGGCCCACGCCTTGTTGATCGCGACCGCCAGCTCCGCCAGCACCGCGCCGGTGAACATCGCGAGCGGATAGAAGAACGGCAGTACCATTCCCAGGCCGATGCCGGTCGGGGAGGGGACCCACTTCTTGTACGGCTTCGGGACGAGGATCTCCGCCAGCGCCAGCGCCGCGCCGATCACGAGGCCGTAACGGATGGCGACCTGCGACATCGGATGGAGGTTGTCGAGCCCGTACTTGAAGACCTCCGCGACCGCCTTCCACTGCTGCGCGCCCGGCGCGGGGAACGCCGGCGCCTTCGTGTCCGTGCCCGTGAGCACGCTCGCGTCGGGCACGAGCACGAAGTAGCAAAGCGTGGTCGCGATGGTGCCCGTCAGGATGCCCGCGGCCTGCGCCACGAATTGCCGCCGCGGGTTCGCGCCCAGGAGGTAGCCGCACTTCAGGTCGTTCAGCAGGTCCGCGCTCGAGAGCGAGGCGCTCGCCGTGATGGCGGCGGTCTGGAGGTTCGCGGTGGAGCTCTGCGGCATCAACACGCCGTACGTGAGCTGCATGATCTTGCCGAGCGGCCCGCCAGGCGTGATGTCGCTCTCGCCGGTGGCGCGGCAGGCCACGAGCGCGAGCACGAAGGTCATCGCCACCGCGAGCAGCCCGAGATGCAGCGGGATGTCGAACAGCCGCCACGCCACGATCACGACGCCCGTGCCCGCGAGCCCCATGCCGTAAGCGAACCACCGGAACGGCACCTCGATGTCGGCCGGAGCGACCGCCTCGGGTACGCCGTCGCGCTGCGGCGTCTCCGCCTTCTTCTTGCTGCGCGGGATCATCCCGTCGATGGCGCGCGCGATGGTGCGCCACTGCGCGAGGAACGCCACGAGCCCGCTGGAGACGAGGATCGGCGCGCCCGTCCAGATCCCGATCTCCTTCCAGGCGCTGCCCGGCTTCGTCACCGCGCCGACGTGCGCGCCCACCGCGTTCGTCCACGCCGCGTTCATCGCCGGCGGGGCCAGGAAGAGCACCAAAATCAGGCCGCCCACGAACATCCAGAACGTGATGCGCACGCCCACGATGATCCCGGCGAACACGAGCGCGCCGCCGTGATCGAGCTTCACTTGGAAGTCGCTGAGGTGGAACGGCGCGCCATCCGGATGGAGCTTCGCTGGGCCTGCGTTCAGGAGGCCGCGCGTCCACGACTCGGGCAGGACGCGCGGGATCCAGTCGAACACGTTCGACTGCCCGGGGAGGATGGTGTCGCGGAGCGCCTTGCCGGTCTTGGGATCGACGCCCGTCTTCCGCAGATCGAGATCCTTGAGGAGCGGGATCAGCGCCGCGAAGCCCGCGGTGCCGAACAGCACACGCGCGCGCTTCAGCGCCTCCTGGCCGTTGCTGTAGAGGCCCTGGAGCGTCACCGCCGCCGCGGTTCCCGAAGGAAATTTCAGCTTCTCGCGGTTGATCATGTTGCGCTTCATCGGGATGGCGAGCACCACCCCGAGGGCCGCGAGGAAGAAGATCCACACCGCGAGCGCCGGCCACCGGATGTTCGTGCCGCCCGGCGACTCCTCCGTCACCGTGAGGAGGAGCATCGCGGGCACCGCGGTGATGGTGAGGAAGCCCGTTGCGTAGCCGGCCGACGACGCCGTCGAGACCGCGCACGTGCTCTCGAGGATCGACATCCGATCCTTCACGATCCCCGCCTTCTGGAGCGAGCTCCAGATCGCGAACGAGAGGATGCACGCGGTGAGGTTCACGCCCAGGAACCAGCCGGTCTTCAGCCCGATGTACACGTTCGTGAACGCGAGGAAGAAGCCGAGGCCGGTGCCCATCGCCACCGCGCGCACCGTGAGCTGCGGGGCGTCGTGGCGGTAGGCGCGCGCGTACCACTCCGCCTCGTCGAACGTGGCGACGTCCTCCGGCGGGATGCCGAGCGGCTTGCTCGCCTCGATCTCTTCGGGGGTCTCGGCCGGCTTCTGGAAGAGGCTCACGGCGCTGTCCTACCCCGGATCGACAACGAAAGTGACACCTCTCCTTGACTCTGACCTACCGAACGGTAGGTTTATGGTCGTGGTCGTCGAACACCTCCCCCGTGCGTGGTCCGAAGCGCTCCGCCAGCTCGAACGCGACGTCACGAGCGTCGGTCGGCGCGCCCTCGGCCATCGTCCTTCGCCGCTCGTGAAACGCGCGCGGCCGCAGCCGCAGCCGCCGGCGCGCGCCGCGATCCGAGGACGCGAGGACGCGCGCGAGCTCGTCGTGGCGCGCGTGGTCCGTGAGACGACCGACGCGTTCACGCTCGTCCTGCGCGCGCCGGACGACGCGCCGTTCGCGTTCCTCGCCGGCCAGTTCTTCACGCTCCTCACCCCGGTCGACGGTGAGGTCGTCCCGCGCAACTACTCCGCGTCCAATGCCCCGGGCTCCGCCGAGCTCCACCTCACCATCAAGGCGAAGACGGGCGGCCGCGTATCGCCCCTCCTCGCGCGGCTCGCTCCGGACGAACGGGTGAGCGTCCTCGGGCCGTTCGGCGCGTTCACCGTCGCGCCGCGAGCGGCGACGGCTGCGACGTCCGTGCGGCGGCTCGTGCTCGTGCTCGTGGCCGGCGGATCGGGGATAACTCCGCTCGCCTCGATCGCCGCGGCCACTCTCGCGAGCGACCCGCTCGCGGAGATCGCGCTGGTGGTCGCCAACCGTCGCCACGAGGACATCATCCTCGCGGGGCCGCTGGCCGCGCTGGCCTCCGCCCACCCGGAGCGCTGCACGCTCGTTCACGTGCTCGAGGAGCCGCCCGCCGCGTGGACCGGCGAGGTCGGTCGCCTCGACCGCCACACGGCCGCGCGTGCGCTCGCCGCGCTCTCGCTGGCTGCACATCCCGATGCTGCGTTCTTCGTCTGCGGCCCCGACGCCATGCGCGACGAGGTCCTCGCCGCGCTCGCCGCTCGCGGCGTCGCGGAGCGCGCGATCCGCATCGAGCGCTTCGCCATCGGTCCGCGCCCGCAGGTCACGACGTCACTCGCCGCGTTCGCCAGCCCGGGCGCGCGCCCCATCGCCATTCGCGTGAAGGATCGCACGCATCGGACCATGGTGCTGCCGGGCGCCACCGTGCTCGAGGCGGGCCTTGCGGCCGGCGCGGCGATGCCGTTCTCGTGCGGCGTGGGCGGCTGCGGAGCGTGCCGCGTGAAGGTCACGTCGGGCGCGGTCGATGTGGAAGAGCCGAACTGCCTGAGCGACGCCGAGCGCGCCGCTGGCTACGTGCTCGCGTGCGTCGGTCGGCCGTGTGGTCCGTGCAGCGTCGAGGTCCCCTGAGTCTGTCTGGAGGCGTTTCCATGTTCGGCAAGAAGAACGAGAAGCTCACGGCCCTGCTCCCGCTCCGCATGCGCAACCAGCTCGATGGCTTCTTCGAGGCGGTGCAGGTGCTGATGGAGATCCGCGACCCGCGCGTCCTCGCCTCGCTCGCGCCCTCGGGGCTGCGCGGCCTCGTGCTCCAGCGCGGCAAGCAGGGCGTCCCCACGAAGACCCCCGCGCATCACTCCGCGCACTTCGACTGGACCTACCCTGCCGACAATCCTGAAATGCGTGCACTCTACACCCGTGCCAAGACGGGGCAGTGGAACAGCGACACCACGCTCGCCTGGAACACGTCTGTCGACCCCTTCGACCCCGCGACGCCGCTCCTCCCCGACGGTTTCCTCGATTTCGATGCCCTCGAGGGCCATGGCATCAAGCTCGACGCAAAGGAGCGGCAGCGCCTCATCCACAGCGTCGCCTCCTGGATGCTCAGCCAGTTCTTGCACGGCGAGCAGGGCGCGCTGTTCGCCGCCGCGCAGGTCACCGAGGCGGTCCAGTTCTTCGACGGCAAGCTCTATGGCGCCACGCAGGTGATGGACGAGGGCCGCCATGTCGAGGTCTTCCACCGCTACCTCGATACGAAGCTCGAGAAGCTCTATCAGGTGAACGACAACCTCTTCGTCATCATCGATGCGCTGATGGCCGACTCGCGCTGGGACATGAAGTTCCTCGGCATGCAGATCATGGTCGAGGGTCTGGCGCTGGGCGCGTTCGGCACGCTCTACAAGCAGACGAAGGAGCCGCTCCTCAAGAACCTCCTCAAGTACGTCATCCAGGACGAGGCGCGGCACGTCCACTACGGCGTCCTCGCGCTGAAGCAGCACATGAAGCAGCTCGGCGGCTCCGAGCTGCGCGAGCGCGAGGACTGGTCGTTCGAGGTCGCGCTCCTCATGCGCAACCGGTTCCTCGCGTACGAGGTCTACGAGGAGTGGTTCGAGGGCATCCTCCCGCGCGACAAGTGGCGCGAGTTCGTCACGCACACGCCGGGCATGCACCAGTTCCGGCAGACCATGTTCAGCCGCCTCGTGCCCAATCTCCGCGAGATCGGCCTCATCACGCCGCGGCTCCTCCCGCGCTACGAGAAGGTGGGCCTGCTCCAGTACATGGGCGGCCTCGCCGCCGACCGCCTCGACGGCGACGGCCTCCTCGCCGAGCTCGATCGCGCTGCCTGATCAGTGCGCGCGGACGCGGAACCAGTAGTAGGAGAACGCGAGCAGCACGAGGAGGCACGCGGCGATGAGCGCGAGCAGCGCGCCGCCGCTCGAGCTCCGCTTGCTCGAAGGCGGCGCCAGGCCCATGCGCGGATCGGTGCCGATCCCCGCGCGCGGCCCGGGGCGCCCCGGCGGATAGCTGGACATCGCCTGCTGCGGCTGCGGCTGCGTGTAGTTCGGCGGCGGCCCCGACGAGCCCGTGAAGGCGGGCGGTGGGCCGGAGGACGGAGCGTTGTGGAGCGGAGACCGGATCGCCATCGATGCCGCGAGCGGTGACGTCGCGCCGAGCGGGATCGTCATCTTCATCTTCATCTGCTCGCTGCGCGCCTTCGCGAGGCGCACGCTCTCGGGTCCGGGCGCCGTCGGCACGGCGGCGGGCGCGCCCGCCGCGCGCGGCGGTGGCGAGAGCGGCGCTGTGTGCAGCGAGACGGGGGGCATCGCGCCGGGCGTCGGCGGACGACCGGCCGCGGGCAGGCGAGCCGGCGCCGCCGGATGGGAGACGAGATGCGGCGCCCCCATCGGTGCATTCTGCATGAGCATCGTCCCGGCGAACGGCGACGCCTGCGCCGGCGCCGCGGCCCGCAGCACCGCCTCGTCGCGCACCTGCTGCATCGCGCTGCCCAGGCCGTCGTCGGTGACGGTCGCCGCGTGGTCGCCGGAGGGCGCAGCCATCGCCTCCTTGAGGAGCGTCCAGAAGACGCCCGCATCGTGCGGGCGATCGGCGGGGTTCCGCGCGAGCGCCTTCTTCAGCAGCGCCTCGACGGCGCGCGGTACCTTGAGCCCGAGATCGCTCGCGCTGGGCGAGCCGGTCGCCGGGTTGATGGCCTTGAGGAGCCCCTCCGCGAGGTTGCCCGCGGGCCGCACCTTCTCGCCGAGCATGATCTCGTAGAGCACGAGGGTCAGCGAGTAGACGTCGGTCGACGGCCCGATCTTGCCGATCTGCGACGAGTACTGCTCGGGCGCGCCGTACGACGGCGAGCAGAAATGCACGCCGATCCCGGTCTCGACGCTGGGGCGGATGCCGATGGCCTCGTCGGAGAGGATCTTCGCGAGCCCGAAATCGAGGACCTTCATGCGTACGCCCTCGCGCGTGCGCGTCAGGAACAGGTTTCCTGGCTTGACGTCCCGGTGCACGACCTCGTGCGTGTGCGCGTACGCGAGGCCGCCCACCGCGCTGTCGAGCAGCTGGACCGCCTGCTCGAGGTTGCGCGTGCCGAGCTGGCGGTCGCGGCGCTCCTTGAGCTCGGTGCTCAGGGTGCAGCCGTCGAGCCATTCCAGCACCATGTACGGCGTGTATTCCTTGGTCCTGGGGGCGACGAGCGTGCCGCTGCTGATGCAGCGCACGATGTCGAGGTTGCCTTGCGAGAGGCGGTAGAGCAGCTTCGTCTCGTCGCGAAAGCGCCCCGCGAGCGCCTCGCGGATCTCCTCGTTGGTCTTCTGGATCGAGGCGATGCGCAGGCACTTGATGGCGACCGTCTCGCCGAGGCCCTCGTGGAAGCCGCGATAGATCAGCCCGAAGCCGCCCGCGTCGACACACGCATCGAAACGAACCTGATCGATCGTGCTCCCGACGAGCCCGAGCGCGTCGGCGGGGCCCTGCGTCGCTACCACGGGCAGCAGCATACCTGCGAGACGACCGCACATGCTACGCTCCGCTCGATGGTCGAGGGCCGCGCGGTCCGCAGCGTCTGCGTGTTCTGTGGCTCCCGGCCCGGGGCCGATCCGGCGTTTGCCCTCGCGGCGGCCGCGATGGGGGCCGCGGTCGCCCGACGGGGGCTCACGCTCGTCTACGGCGGCGCGAAGGTCGGCCTCATGGGGGCCCTGGCCGACGCCGCGCTCGCTGCGGGCGGCCGGGTCGTGGGCATCATGCCGCGCGCCCTCGTCCAGCGCGAGGTCGCGCACGACGGGCTGGCCGAGCTCTTCGTCACCGAGAGCATGCACGACCGCAAGGACCGGATGATCCACCTCTCGGATGCCTTCGTCTCGCTCCCCGGAGGCTTCGGCACGTTCGACGAGGCGTTCGAGGTCCTCACGCTCGCGCAGATCGGCCTGCACGCGAAGCCGAGCGCGTTCCTGAACGTGAAGGGCTACTTCACGCCGCTCGCGACGCTCATGGAGCACACCATCGCGTCGGGCTTCGCCGACCGCGCGCACGATCACCTCTTCCACTTCGACGACGACGTCGAGCGCCTGCTCGACACCCTCGTCGCCTGGAGGCCGCGGTCGTGAAGGCGCCCGACTCGATGTCGCCGTCGCTGTGGGTGCGTCTCGAGGCGGCCGCACGGGCGCGGACCCAGAGCAACGAGCCCGCGCACGACTTCTTCCACGTGGAGCGCGTGATCACGAACGCCCGGGCCATCGCGCGCGGCGAGCGCCTGCCGCCCGCGAGCGAGGCGGTGGTGGTCACGGCGGCCCTGCTGCACGAGCTCTTCACGCTTCCCAAGAACCACCCCGACTCGGCGAACGCGGGCGATCGCTGCGCAGCGGACGCCCGCGAGCTGCTCCGCGAGCTCGACGCCCCGCCGAGCCTCATCGAGGCGGCGTCCTCGGCGATCCGCGATCACTCGTTCTCCAAGGGCGTGGTCCCGCAGGCGCTGGAGAGCCGCGTCCTGCAGGATGCCGATCGCCTCGACGCCATCGGCGCGATCGGGCTCGCGCGCATGTGGGCGACGTGCGCCGACATGAAGCGCCCGTTCTACTCGCCGGTCGATCCCTTCTGCACGACCCGCGCGCCGGACGACAAGCTGTGGGGCCTCGATCACGTCTTCAAGAAGCTGCTGGCCATCCCGGCGCGGCTCCACACCGACACCGCGCGCAGCCTCGCCGAGGATCGCGTCGCCTTCCTGCGCCTCTACGTCGACCAGCTGCGGAGCGAGCTCACCGAGTAAGGCGCGGAGAATCTCCGTGCGTGCGGCGCTTGCTACTCGAGGCGGCGCTCGACGATGCGCCCCACCACCTCGCGGTAGATCTTGGCGATGGCTGCATCCTGCACGCGTTCGCTGCCCGCCCTCGGGGCCTGCATGGAGATGACGATCTCGACGCCGTCGCCGGCGACGGGAGACCCGTTGGCGTCGAGTGACGGGGCGCACGTGTATCCACGAGCCCGGAAGCGGGTCGTACCGCGTTCGTCGCGTGCTCGGGCGCGGCGAGGGCTGCGCCGTCGTGCTCTGCACCGCGGGGGAGCGGACGGTGGTCGCCGAGCTGTGGCGGATCGACTCGC
>JAYTHX010000444.1:0-25495 GCA_043732195.1 Polyangiaceae bacterium | reverse complement strand
AGTTCGTGCAGGACTCACCGCACGTCGAGGTGATGAAGATCGACCCCAAGATCGAGCGCGATCAGACGGAGCGCGTGCGGGCGGTGCGCGCGCGGCGCGACGCGAGCAAGCACGCCGAGCACATGAGGCGCGTCGAGGCTGCGGCAAAAGGCAGAGACAACCTCCTGCCGCTCATTCTCGACGCCGTGAAGGCCGAGGCCACGGTCGGCGAGGTGGCGGGCGTCCTGCGCGGGGTCTGGGGCGAGCACCAGGAGACGCTCGTTCTCTGAACGGAGTATGCTCCCGGGCGCGATGAGCGCCCTCACCCACCCCGCCGCGCAGAAGTACGCCGCGCACGTGAACGCGGCCTTCGTGAAGGTGCTGGGCGCGTTCGGCTCGGGGCGCGTCTGGGTACGGGCGAAGGGCACGTCGCTGTGGGACGCCGACGGGCGCGAGTACCTCGACTTCCTCTCCGCTTCCGGCGCGGCGAGCCTCGGCCACAACCCGCCCAAGGTCCTCGATCGCCTGCGTGAGGTCCTCGCTGACGACGCCGCGGGCTTTGCCGAGGCCGGCGTCTCGGTGGCCGCGGGCGACCTCGCGGCGGCGCTCGCGAAGCTCGCGGCTCCCCTCACGCGCGTCATCCCCGCCACCACGCGCGGCGAGGCGATAGACAGCGCGCTCAAGCTCGCGCGCGCGGCCACGAAGCGCCGCGCCCTCGTGCACTGCAAGGGCGGCTTCCACGGCACGACGCTCGGCGGCCTCTCGGTCTCCGGCCACGGACGCCTCCGCGACTCGTTCGAGCCGCTCCTCGGCGAGTGCTACGAGATCCCCTTCGACGACGCCGCTGCGCTCGCGAAGATCCTCGAGGAACGCAAGCCTGCGGCGTTCGTGGTGGAGCCGATCCAGGTGGCGGCCGGCGTGATGGTGCCGCGCCCCGGCTACCTGCGCGAGGCGCAGGAGCTGTGCCGGAAGTTCGGCACGCTGCTCGTCCTCGACGAGGCGCAGACCGCGCTCGGGCGCACGGGTAAGACGTTCGCCTACGAGCACGAGGGCTTCGTGCCCGACGTGCTGGTGCTGGGAGAGTCGCTGGGCGCGGGCCTCGTGCCCGTCGCCGCGACGCTCACCACGCCGGAGATCCACGATCGCGCTTACGGCAAGATGGATCGCTACGATCTCCAGGGATCGCCGTCGGGCAACGCGCTGGGCTGGCGCGTCGCCATCGCGGTCCTCGAGATCCTCGAGCGCGATGCGCTCGCCGAAGCCGCGCGCGAGCGCGGCGACCAGCTGCTCGAGCGTCTGCGCGACGAGGTCGGCGGTCACCCCTTCGTGAAGGCGGTAAGAGGACGCGGGCTGCTCGTGGGGCTGGAGCTGGGCAAGGCGCGCTCGGGCGGGATCCTGGGGCGCCTCCTGCCGGGCCTCGTGGAGGGCCTGAGCCGGCGCATCTTCGGCCAGTGGCTCGCCGTGCACCTGCTGGAGCAAGGGATCGTCTCGCAGCCGGCCTCGCAGCAGTGGAACGTCCTCGAGCTCATGCCGCCGCTCACCGTGACCGAGGACGAGGTGGAGCGGGTCGTCGGCGCCATCACCGACACGCTTGCAGAATACAAGGACATCAAGGCGCTCCTCGCCGATGCCGGACAGCGCTTCGGCTCGCAGCTGCTCGCGGGCTGGTCATCGTGAGGGGGGTCGCGGCGCTCGCTGCGGTCGCTGCGGTCGCCGCGGTCGCCGGGTGCGAGAAGAAGGCGGCGCCCGTCACGACGATCGAGGCCAGCGCACCGCCGGCCGACGCGGCCGCCGTCACCCTGCCCGACGCCGCCGCTCCTGGATGCCGCGCGGTGGTGGAGAACGGGACGGCGCTCGGCGGCATGCAGGCCCCCGGCGCCGTGACCGTGGCGCTGGCCAAGGGTCACGTGCTGCTCGTGAGCTCGCGCTTCACCGAGGCGAAGGGCGACGTCGTCGAGACCGCGAGCGCTTCGCGGCTCGAGCTCTCCGCCGTCACCGGCGCGGTCGAGAGCAAGCCCGATCTCCTGGCCGCGCTGCACGCGAAGAACGAGCCCGCGTGCTGCCCGCTCACCTGGGCAAGCGCGACGGCATTCGGAGGCGAGCTCGTCACGCTCAGCCTGGGCGCGACCCGCTCGGGGCCGAAGATCTGCGCCGGTGGAGCGATCGCCGTGCAGGGCCACGGCGCAGCGAAGACGCTGGCCAGCGGGCAGTGCCACTTCTCGACCGCGTTCGCGGGCGCCGCGCACGGCGAGGTGGCGATCGCGGTCATGGACGGCATCGTCGATCCCGCGAAGGGCAGCGTGCCGGCGGTGAACGCGGTCGTGTTCGCCGCCGGCAAGAGCGCGCCGGTCCGCCTCGAGAGCTTCCCCGTGCCCGGCACGGCGACCACCGAGCGCCCGAAGATCGACGCGCTCGCCGCCGCCGCGTCGGCGGGCGCGGCCGCCGCGGCCTACCGCGTGAGCCGCGGCGCGGTGCAGGAGCTCCACGTCGTGCGCCTCGCGCTCGACGGCAAGCCGGTGGGCAAGGTCGAGGTGGTCGACCGCGGCGTGGTGGGGGCGCCGACGATCGCGTTCGACGGCGAGACGCTGCACATCATCTGGTCCGCGCGCGCCGACGAGAAGGAGCCGTACGTCCTCCGCGCCACGACCTGGGCGGCAGGCGCCGCTCCCCTGCCCAACCAGAAGCTCGGCACCGGCGTCCGCTCGGCGTACGCACCGGCGCTCGCCATCGCCGAGGGGCGCTTCCTCCTCGCGTGGGCAGAGGGCGACATGACGGGCGTGGTGAAGGCCGGCGCGAGCCCCAAGGGCCTTGCCGGCGCCCTGGCGCTGGCGGGCGCGGTCTCGACGCCCGGCGTCGACGCGAAGAGCCCGGTGGTGGCGCTCGATCACGATGCGCTGTTCGTCGCCTGGCAAGAGGTCGCCGCCGGGCGCGAAGCCGAGCTCCGCGCATCGCCCCTCCAGTGCCCTTGAGAGCGAAGCCGAAAGCTGACGGCTGCGAGAGCCCGCTATCTGCGCGCGAAGATGGTCGACGCGATCCTCAGGGTGGTGGCGCAGGACATCAGCTGCTGCGCGGCTTCGTCGGCCAGCGGGTAGAAGTCCTTCAGCTTCTCCGGATCCGCCGCGCAGCTTGCCCACGTCTCGGCGACGCGCAGGACGGTCTCCAGGAGATGCGTGCATTCTACAAATACGTCGCGGGTCTGGGCGAGGGTGATCTGCGCGGCGCCGTGCTCGGCGACGAGGGCCTCGGCGCGGAGGGCGACGTCCTCGGGGCCCGGGACGTCGAGCTTGAAGAGGGCCTCGGCGCGGGGTCTCAGCAGGCGCTCGAAGAGGACGTTCGCGTAGAGCGCCTGCATCCCATCGAGGAGCGTGGGCACCGCGGCGTCGATGGCGACCACCACGCGGTCGCGCCACTCGGTCCCGCCAGCGCCTGGCTCCGCAAACGCCTCGATGAGCCCGGCGAGCGCCTCCCCGAGCACGCGCATCGGCGTGGCCACGCCGCCCAAGGCCAGCTCGCCGGCGCGCTGGTACTCCCGCGCCGCGATGGCAGCGAGGGTCTCCTCGAGGGTCGCGCGTCCTTGCATGGTGGCTCGTGCCGCAGAGGTTGGCGTGGCGGCAGGCGGAGCTTACCCTTGCGTCTCCGCGGCACCTCCAAGAAACTCGGACGCGCGACGACGGAGACCTCTCTGGAACCTCGACATGGCAAAAACCTCGTGAGCGCACGATGAGCGACGCCCCTCCGCGAGGTCCCGGCAACGTCCCCGGGATCACGGTCCCGCTGGCCGCGCGCCCTGCGCCTGCTCCCTTGCTGCGTCATCCAGCGACGCAGATGTCGCCGTCGGGGGTGCCGTCGACGCTCGAGTCGCCGAAGGATCCGCTGATCCTCGATCTCGGCGCCGCCACGCAGCTCGAGCCGCGGCTCGACATCACCTTGCCGTCCAGCGTCGACGACGCGCCGAATGGCTCGACCTTGCGCGACGACACCGCGCGTGACGCGGCGATCCGCGAGGCCGTGAGCGCGGCCGACGCCGCGATCGCCGCGGCCGCAATCTCGACCACCGCCCCCTCCGGCCGTCGCCACGGGCCGGCCACGCAGATGTCGCCGGTGCCGGGCGCCAGCGCGCCCTCCAGCCCGCCGCGGCCACCGCTCGCCGCGGAGGACGCGGTCGTCGACGCGGTGCTGCCCGGCGCAGCATTCTCACCGCCACCGGCGGGCGCCACGCTGGACATGAGCGGAGGCTTCGGGGACGGCATCCAGCATGCGGGCTGGGGCGCGCCCGGCGCGCCCGCCCGCGCGTTCGGAGCCCGCGATCCAAGGGCTGGCGGACACGGTACGCCGTTGCAGTCGCGGGAGCCCGTGGCCCGAGCGCCGCGCGCCAACGGCACCCTGATCGCGCTCATCGCCGGAGGCGTGGTGGTGCTCGTCGTCGGGATCGGGATCATCGGCGCCGGGACCTACTTCTTCTCGGCGAGGGCGAGGGCGAGGGCGGGGAGGAGCGGGGTCGAGCCGGTGGTCGGCGGAGGTGGCGCGCAGGGCGCGAGCCCCGCGCCGGTCGCGGCCGCCACCGAGGGACCGCCTCCGAAGGTCGTGCCGCGCGTCAACGACGGCCCGCGCCTGCAAGGCGGAACGAAGGCGAAGGTCAGCGAGCTGACGGCGAGCGGCGTCGACGTCACGGGCAGCCGCAACGCCATCACCGCGGCCCTCCCCCGGCTCGATGCCTGCTTCGCGGCGAGCGAGACCGAAGCCCCGGGCCACGAGACGGCGACCTACGATCTCGATCTCGCGCCCACCGGGGTGGTCACGCGCGCCGAGCCGGCCGGGGCCGCCCAGGGCGCGCGGACGTCACGGCTCGACGCGTGCGTCGTCACGGTGCTGCGCGGCGTGCGCCTGCCGCGGTCGGCGGGCGGCGGTCGCGTGAAGGTGACGCTCTCTGCGCCGATCAAGGGCGGCGGCTGAGCGCCGAGCCCATGAGCGGCGACGGCTGAACGATGAATGAACGTCGAATTCGTTCATGCTAAGCTCCTCCGGTGACCCCCGCAGAGCGACGCAACGCCATTCTCCAGTGCGCCGCCCGGCTCTTCAGCCACTACGGGCAGTCGAAGACGACCGTCGCCGACATCGCGCGCGAGGCGCAGGTGGGAATCGGGAGCGTCTACCTGGTGTTCTCCTCGAAGGAGGCGATCGTCGAGGAGCTGTCGTCGAGCGCGCACGAGCGCGTCCTCGCGGCGATGAAGGAGGTCGCGGACGCGCGCGGAGGCGACAGCTTCTCCGAGCGGCTCGCGGGCGTCCTGGAGACGCGCGTAGCGATGTTCCAGAAGCTTGGCGAGGAGGGCCAGCACGCATGCGAGCTGGTCCATTGCAAGAACGGACCGGTGAAGAGCGTCCACGCGAAGTTCCAGGCGGACGAGCGGCTCCTGCTCGAGCAGCTCCTCGACCAGGCCGCGGCCACCGGCGAGCTCTCGACGGTCGACACGAAGCGCGCGGCGGCGCTCATCCAGCGCGCTTACGCGACGCTCTCGCCGCCGTGGCTCTACGATCAGCTGCCCGAGGAGGCGCGCCGCGCCGCCTACGAGATGTGCCGTCTCCTCCTTCTCGGCCTCGCGACGCGGGGCGCGCCCTCACGCGCCACCCCCGACCGCGCAGCGAAGAAGCGGCAGCGGTAGCGCTCGAGACGAGATCACGGGAGGCGCGGCGCCGGTCGTTAGCGGCGACCTGACGGCTCGTCGAGACCTGCCTGGTCACGCTCCGAAAACGCTCCGAGCCTGCGGTGATCCCGTCTCGCCCCGCGAGCGAGACACGCGCGCGGCTCGTCGACCGACCGATCAAGGAGATCGACGATCGCGCGCCCTCGGTCCGATGCTGCTGCGAACGGGCGCGTTGCGGCGCGACCTGAGGCCCGCCGCTGTTCGGGCAAAAGTGAGGCCGCTCGTTGACGTAGCCGTGAACGAACTTAGTTTTCGTTCATTGCTCACCGTTCGAAGTTCGCTGCGTACTCATCTTGCCCCCCTGCGGCTCACTCCGCTGCCCACTGGAGACACTCAATGACGAAGCTCCGCGAGAACCTGCCGGTGCCTCAGAACCCGGCCTCTGTCCTGCCGCTGCGCACCGGCGTTCTGCTGCCGGGCTCGACGCTGACCTTTGCGGTCGGCCGTCCCCGTTCGGTCGCGCTCGTTCGTGACCTCCACCCGGGCGACGTCATCGTCACCCTCACCCAGAAGGATCCGCGCTCGGCGGACCTCGTCGCCGCGGATCTCCACGGGTTCGGCACCTACGCTCGCGTCATCTCGGTGAACCGCCGCTCCGAGCGCGAGTACGAGCTCTCCCTCGAAGGACTCGGCCGGGCGAAGCTCGAGACGCTCGACTCCACCGGGCCGTTCTTCAAGGCCGAGGTCACCCACATCGCCGAGGCGAACCACGAGTCCGTGGACGCGAAGGAGCTCGCGCGGGCCCTCGCCTCCGAGGTGCGCACGCTCGTGGCCGATGCCGGCGGCGCGCTCGCGCAGCTCGAGCTCGAAGAAGACGAGCCCAGCCTCTTCGCCGACCGCGTCACGGCTCTGCTCGACCTCCCCGTGGAGAACGAGATCGAGCTGCTCGGCGAGGCCGACGTCCCGACGCGCATCCGTCTCCTCGTCAAGCGGATCGGCGAAGCTCGGGCCCAGGCCGAGGTCCGCTCCAAGATCGAGAACGAGGTGAAGAAGGAGCTGGGAAAGAATCAACGCGAGCACGTTCTCCGCGAGCAGATGCGCGCCATCAAGAAGGAGCTCGACGGCGACGAGAACGACGAGCTCTCCGGGCTGAAGAAGCGCCTCGACGACGCCGCGCTGCCCGGGGACGTCCAGAAGGTCGTCGACCGCGAGCTGCGCCGCCTCGAGGGCATGAACGGGCAAGGCGCGGAGACCCACGTCATCCGCAACTACCTGGAGCTGATCGCGGATCTCCCGTGGAGCAAGCGCTCCGAGTCGACGATCGATCTCGACACGATCGCCGCGAAGCTCGACGCCGATCACTCCGGCCTCGAGGACATCAAGAAGCGCATCCTCGAGCACGTCGCCGTGCTCAAGCTGTCCGGCAACACGCGTGGCACGCTCTTGTGCTTCGTGGGGCCGCCCGGCGTGGGCAAGACGTCGCTCGGCCAGTCGATCGCCGACGCGACCGGTCGTCCCTTCGTCCGCGTCTCGCTCGGCGGCGTCCGTGACGAGGCCGAGGTCCGCGGCCATCGCCGCACCTACGTGGGGGCGCTGCCCGGACGCATCATCCACGCCCTCCGCAAGGCGGGGGTGAAGAACCCGGTCGTGCTCCTCGACGAGGTCGACAAGATGACCAGCGGCTGGGCCGGCTCGCCCGAGTCGGCGCTGCTCGAGGTCCTCGATCCCGAGCAGAACAAGACGTTCACCGACCACTTCTTGGAGGTGCCGTTCGACCTCTCCGAGGTGATGTTCGTGTGTACGGCGAACACGCTCGAGACCCTGTCCGCGCCGCTCCGCGATCGCCTCGAGATCGTCGAGCTGACCGGCTACACGCCCGACGAGAAGCTGCACATCGCGAAGAAGCACCTCGTCACGAAGCGCACCACCGAGCACGGCATCGCCGAGAACAAGCTGGTCGTCACCGACGAAGCGCTCTCTGCCATCATCCGTGACTACACCCGCGAGGCCGGCGTCAGGCAGCTCGATCGTGAGATCAAGAAGCTTTGCCGCGCAGCAGCGCTGGACGTCGCTCGCAAGAGCATGGCGGCGGACAAGGCCGCCAAGGTGTCCGACACCGACCCGGCCGAGGCCGAGACCTTGGTCATCGGGGAGGCGGAGCTCGTTCGCCACCTCGGCAAGCCGAAGTTCGAGCGGGAGATCGCCGAGCGCACGTCCATCGCGGGCGTCGCGACTGGCCTCGCCTGGACGCCCTTCGGCGGATCGATCCTCTTCATCGAGACCTCGCGCATGCCCGGCAAGGGCAGCGTCGAGATCACGGGCCAGCTCGGCGACGTGATGAAGGAGTCGGCGCGCGCGGCCCTCACCTACGTGAGGAGCAACGCCGAGCGACTCGGGATCCGCGCCGCGGTGGTGGAAGATCAGGACGTGCACATCCACGTGCCGGCCGGAGCGGTCCCGAAGGACGGACCGAGCGCGGGCGTCACGATCTTCACGGCGCTGGTCTCGCTGTTCACCGGGCGCCGCGTGCGGCCGGACACGGCGATGACCGGAGAGGCGACCCTGCGCGGTCGCGTGCTGCCGGTCGGCGGCGTGAAGGCGAAGGTCCTGGCGGCCCATCGCGCCGGGATCAAGCGGGTGATCCTGCCTCGCAAATGCGGAGCGGATCTCGACGACGTCGCGAAGGAGGTCATGGACAGCCTGGAAGTCATCCTCGTCGACGACATGAGCGAGGTCATCGCGGCCGCGCTCGAGGCGGTGCCCAGCGATCTGCCGGGCATCTTCGGACGGTCCCGAACTGCGGAGGTCTCGCCGCACGTGAGCTGACCCTCGGCTCGCCACGAGACAGGAAGCGCTCGGTCATCGACGACCGGGCCCTTCGGCTTTTGTGCGCGCGCGCAGCGCGGGATGCGCGCGCGCAGCGCCGGATGCGCGCGCGCACGGATCGCGAGGCCGGAAGGACCGTTCGATTCGCGGAGCGTCGAGCACGAAGGTTGCTAACGTCCGTGAATGCGACGATTTCCTCGTGGTGCGCTGCTGGTCGTCGTTCCGCTCGTGCTGCCGCTGGGCGGACTGCTCGCAGCGTGCGTCGGTGACGATCCGGTCGTCGCGTCGTCGCCCGCCGGCGAGGACGGAGGCTCTCTCCCGCAGGGTGACGGCGCCGTCGCCGCCCAGGACGGCGCAACGGGCTCCCCGGACTCCTCCTCCCCTCCCGACGCCGGCGCCGACGCGACCAAGCCCGGCTACGACGTCCGCGCGCTCCCCGGCCTCCGTCTCTGGCTCGAGAGCACGAGGGAGCTCGTCCCCGAAGCCGTGGGTAGCACCGGGTTCGGATCGTGGACCGATAGCTCCGGGCGCTGGGACGGCGGCGCGGCACCGGGCGCGCCGGACGGCGGCAAGCACGTCGCGCTCCCACACAACGTGAACCCGCCATCGATCGTCGCCAACGGGATCAACGGTCGCCCCACGGTCTCGTTCGTGAGCGGCAACGGCTACCTGCACCTCGACAACCACGAGGACTTCCACTTCGGCCTCGGTGACTTTCTCATCCTCGAGGTGGCCAAGGTGAGCTCCGCGACCGGCACCCTCTGGTCACTCCGCCCCGGCGCGACCGGCGGCAGCGAGGAGAGCTTCGCCCCCGGCCTCCTGTGCGTGAGCTTCGGGCTCGGCGTGTCGAACGGCTGCACGACGTCGTTCACGCCCGGGACCGAAGCCCACGTCTATGCCGCGCGTCGCCGATCGGATCTCTTCACGGTGCGGGTGGACGGCGCGGTCCGCGCCACCCTCGACCGCAGCGGGAGCCCGCCGGACATCTTCGTCAACATGTTCACTGGGCACTACGCCTTCATCGGCCAGGATCTCGGCGCGCAGATCTCCGAGGTCGTGGTCGTCGTCGGCCCCACGAGCGACGCCGAGCTCGGCAAGCTCGAGACCCACCTCGAGACGAAGTACGCCCTGCCCTGAGCCGCGCAGCCCGCGCGCGCTGCTGCTGGAAGCAATAGAAGCGGCGCTTCACGTCGCACGTGCATCCGCCGAGCTGGGTCCAATCGGAGCCGTTGAACTGCGGGATGCGCCGCGCGTTACCGGCGATGCCCGAGTGTCACGTTCGCGTTCTCGTCCTGGTCGACGCGCGCGCCCGTGGCGGAGCTGTTGGCGATCGCCTGCGCCGCGGTGACGAACACGAGCCGCTTGGTCTCGCTGGCGGCGTCCACCGGGGCGAGGGCGTCGGCCCCAGCGTCGAGCGCGCCTCCGTCGTCGAGGATCACACGCCAGAAGCTCGACGAGCGCCGCCCAGGAGACCTGTCGAAGACCCACCACCCGCCTCGCTCAGCCTACGGGCCGAAGGCCTGGTCGAACGCGAAGAAGAAGCCCACCGGATCGACCTTGGTCGCGATGCCCTGCTCGGGGAACGGGCCGCGCTTCAGCGGGAACGCGAGATCGAAGCGCGCCACGACGCGGTTCAGCTGGGGCAGCAGCGTCCGCAGGCCGACACCCACCGACTGCTTGGCGTGCAGCATGTCGAAGCCCTGCGCCGCGTCTCCCGCGTCGAAGAACGCCACGGCGCCGAACGCCGCCGTCAGGATCTCCACCGAGGTCGTGCGGAGCTCGATGTTGTAGAAGACCGCGTCCTTGCCGAAGAAGAAGTTCGAGGGATAGCCGCGCAGCCGGTCATCGCCGCCGAGGATGGTGCGACCGCGCAGGTAGTTCTTGTAGCGATTGACGAACGACGTGTTCATCACGAGGCGCCCGAACCCCAGCCGGGGGGTCACCGCGCCGAACGAGCCGCTCACCGACGCGTCCATGATCTGCCCGTCCTCGTTCTCCGCGAACGTGGAGACGCTCGCGCCCGCGAGGCCGTCCGCGATGGGGATCGAGTAGCCCGCGCGCGCGCTGACGCCGACGAGATCGCGCGTCGAGCCGAGGGCCTTCGACACCGGGTAGATCGACGCGCTGAAGTCGTGCCCCAGGCGGTAGTCCTCCTGGAGCGCCAGCGTGTTGATGTCGAGCGTGCGCAGGTAGTCGTTGGAGAACGTCGCCCAGCTCAGCGCGGGGTACACGCGATCCTCACCGCGCGGCAGGAAGCGCTGCTCGAAGTCGTCGCGCGCAGCCTTCGGCACGTCGGGCACCCCGAAGGTGCGGTACGACGCCGACGAGGCGTTCATCGTGAGGCTGAAGTTGTTCTTGAAGCCCCAGCCGAACGAGCGGGTCACGCCCACCGAGGCCGACCGGGTGGCGGTCTTGTACTGCGTGGGAATGTTGTCGGCGAGGTTCGGCGTGCTCGACGAGTTGAAGAGGCCGACCGCCGCGTTCACGTAGCGGCGCGAGACCCCGTTCGCGTACCCCGCGGCCGCGCTCCAGGCCCACTCCGTGCGCGTCGAGTAGAGCCCCTGCCCCACCGACACGGACATCGCCGAGCCCTCGGGCCTGCCATCGCGACGGTTCACGGTGATGCTCGCGCCCGCCGACGCGCCCACCCATGTGGTCCCGAAGCGCGGGACCTTGTAGCCGATGCCGAGCGTGTACGCCTCGGGCTGGAGCTGGAAGTTCGTCGAGGCCGTGTGCTGGAGGCCGAACAGGTTCGTCTCCTGCGGCACGATGAGCAGGTTCTCGAGGCCGCCCTGCGTGATCGCGAGGTCGTACGAGAGGCGCAGGCTCCAGACGTCCTTCGTGATGACGAGGAGCTTCACCTTGTCACGCGTCGTTCCTTCGGTGGCGACGATGAGCACGATCGAGACCTGCACCGGCATGCGACCGCGCATGTTGCGGGCCGTCTCGTCGATCGTGATCTGATCGTAGGCGTCGCCCACGTGGAGCAGCATCTCGCGGCGGACGATGCTGTCGCGCGTCGTCGCGTGGATGCTGTTCAGGACGCGGCGGGTCGGGATGCCGATCGCGCGTTCCGGGATGGGATCGCGATCCTCGAGGACGTCGAGCCGGAGGGTCTCGATGCCCTCGATGATCTTTCCCTGGGGCGCGAGATCGAGCTTGGAGTGCGTGGCGTCGACCGCGCGCGCGATGGTCTCCTTCTCGTACTTCGAGTACTCGGTGGCGCTCGAGGTCGGCCGCTGCTGGGCCTGCGCGGCCGCGGGGAGGAGGGGGACGAGGAGCGGCAAGAGCCCTGCGAACGCGACGCGCCTGAGCACGGGCCGATCCTACAAGAGGTGGCGCCCATCCTCGCGGACATTACGAATGCGCAACAAACTCGATGTTGCGCCCGGCACCGCGCGGAGCGCCGGTCAGCGGCCGGCGGTGATCGTCGTGATCACCCCGAAGTGATCGCTCGGGAAGGTGCCCTCGTGGCGCTCGTCGAAGCAGACGCGCGCGCCGGTGGGCTCGCCGCGCTGCGCGTCGTCGGGGCCGCGGACGAACACGTAGTCGATCCGCCGCTCCGGCTCGCGCAGCGGCGCGGCGAAGTCGTTGCGCTTCGAGAACGTGACGCCCGGTCCTTCGCCGGCGGTGCCGAAGCTGTCGGCGAAGTACACGCATTCCCCGCCGAGGCCGGTGAGGCCGCGCAGGTAACGGATCTCGTCCGAGTCGGGCTCGGCGTTGAAGTCGCCCATCACGATCGCGGGGAAGTCATCCTCCAGCGCGAGGCGCTTGACCGCCTCGGTCAGCGCCCGCACCTGGAGCTGACGGATGTGGCCGTGGTGCAGCTTCCAGTTGAGGTGCGTGCAGAATACCGGGATCTTCCCGAACGGCGACGAGAGCTCGGCGAACACGGCGCTGCGCTGCTCGTCGCTCCCGCCGTTGGGTAGCGGGATGACCTCGCTGCGCGTGATCGGCCACTTCGACAGGATGGCGTTGCCGGTCGGGAAGCCGTGATTTTCGGACGACTTCCCCCAGGCGCTCGCGTAGCCCATCCCCTCGCCGATGAGACCGGCCTGGTCCATCTCCGGAAAGCGCAGCACCTCCTGCAGCCCGATGACGTCCGGGGCGAGCTGCCGGAGCCCGGCGCGGATCGCGAGCAGGCGCTCCTCCCACGGTCCGAAGCGGCTCCAGATGTTGAGCGTGGCAGCTCGGAAGGTACGCATGGGCGCATCCTAACCGATTCCCACACTCACTCGACGACGACGGTGCCCATGGTCGCGCAGTCCGAGAGGCGGTAGCGCCAGCGCCCGGCCTTGGTGATGCCGAGGATGGCCGACGGCTGCTTCGCCTTCACCGTGGCCCAGACCGTCCCGTCATCCCCGGTGATGATGCGATCGACGGCGTCGTCGTTCTGGAAGCGGAACTCGCCGTTGATCGCGACGGTGATCGGATCGGGGGTGACGACGCACGAGGCGATCGTCAGGAGCGGCCCCTCGACGGGATCGGAGACGCACTGCCCGCTCTGCGCGTGGGTCTTCGGCGGGCAGGTGGGCGGGTCGACGGTCCCGGCGAGTTGGCATCCCACGAGGCAGGCCGCGAGCGAGATCGGGAGCAGCCACTGCATCCTCCGATGGTAGCTCGTGTGGCCGCCGGTTCACGCTCGCCTTCGCAGGCGGGGATTTGTTGGCGCCAGCGCGCTGGCCCGCCTCGCGCTCCTCGGCGGCGGGTGGCAGCTCGTCGCGACGTGCCAGGTCGCGCTTCGAGATCTCTCCGAGGCCCCCTGTGTCTCGCGCTCTGCTCCCGTCTCGCGAGGACGCCTCGAAATGCAAAAAGGCCCGGCGCTCTCGCACCGGGCCTCTTCGCTACCTGCGAGAGATCAGGCCTCGGCCTTCTCCGTCGCCTCCACCGGGTTCGAGCCGCCGGTCTTCTCTTCAGCGACGATGCGCATGCCGTAGAAGGACCGGTAGACGAACACCAGCGAGATGCCGAAGAAGATCGCCGCCAGGACGATCGGGAGCGTCTTGTCTGCGGGCTGGCCGTTGACCGACGCCTTCATCTGCTCCGCGAGCTCGACGGCGAGGAGGCCGAAGAGCGTCGTGAACTTGATGACGGGGTTGAGCGCGACGCTCGACGTGTCCTTGAAGGGATCGCCGACCGTGTCGCCGACGATGGCGGCATCGTGCAGCGGGGTGCCCTTCATCTTGAGCTCCACTTCGACGATCTTCTTCGCGTTGTCCCAGGCTCCGCCGGCGTTCGCCATGAAGAGCGCCTGGAAGAGGCCGATGATCGCGATCGCGATCAAGTAGCCGATGAAGAAGAACGAGTCGTAGAACGCGAAGGCGAGGGTCGAGAAGAAGATGACGAGGAAGATGTTGAACATCCCCTTCTGCGCGTAGATCGTGCAGATCTCGACGACCTTCTTGGAGTCCTCGGCGGACGCCTTCTCGACGCCGACCTCGAGCTTCATGTTCGCCTTGATGAACTCCACGGCGCGGTAGGCGCCCGTGGTCACGGCCTGCGTGGAAGCGCCGGTGAACCAGTAGATGACCGAGCCGCCGGCGATGAGGCCGAGCAGGAACGGCGGGTACAGGATCGAGACCTTGTTCACGTTGGCGGTGAAGCCGTCCGTGAGCGTGAGGATGATCGAGAAGATCATCGTGGTCGCGCCGACGACGGCGGTGCCGATGAGCACGGGCTTGGCGGTCGCCTTGAACGTGTTGCCGGCGCCGTCGTTCTCTTCGAGGAAGTGCTTGCCCTTCTCGAACTGGACGTCGAAGCCGAAGTCCTTCTTGATCTCCTTGTCGATGCCCGGGATGTTCTCGATGATGGAGAGCTCGAACACGCTCTGCGCGTTGTCGGTGACGGGGCCGTAGGAGTCGACGGCGATGGTCACGGGACCCATGCCGAGGAAGCCGAAGGCGACGAGGCCGAACGCGAAGACCGCGGACGGGTCGAACCCGTTGACCATCATGATGTGACCGAGGCCGGTGGGAACGCCGTTGGGGCCGAGGCTGCCCGGGTCGGTGACCATGTACGCGGTGCCCATGAGGCCGATGAGCACGATGCCCATCCAGTACGCGCTGAAGTTACCGGCGGTGAGGCCGGAGAGGATGTTCAGCGACGCTCCGCCCTCGCGTGAGGAGGTGACGACCTCGCGCACGTGGCCGGAGTCGACCGAGGTGAAGACCTTGATGAGCTCGGGGATGATCGCGCCGGCGGCGGTGCCGCAGGTGATGATGATCGAGAGCTTCCACCAGAGGGTCGTGTCGCCGCCGATGGTCGGGATGAGCTGGTTCGAGACGATGAACGTCAGGATGACGGAGACGATCGAGGTGATGACGACGAGCTGCGTGAGCGGCTGCTCGAAGTTCATCTTGTCGGCCTTCTCGAACTTCGACTTCGCGAGGAAATCGTTGATGTAGTAGGAGGCCGCGCTCGCGATCACCATGACGATGCGCATCACGAAGATCCAGACGAGGAGCTGGACCTGGATCTTGGGATCCTTCACCGCGAGGAGGATGAAGGAGATGAGCGCGACGCCCGTGACGCCGTAGGTCTCGAAGCCGTCGGCCGAGGGACCGACGGAGTCGCCGGCGTTGTCGCCGGTGCAGTCGGCGATGACGCCGGGGTTACGCGCGTCGTCTTCCTTGATCTTGAAGGCGATCTTCATGAGATCGGAGCCGATGTCGGCGATCTTCGTGAAGATACCGCCGGCGATACGGAGCGCGGAGGCGCCGAGCGACTCGCCGATGGCGAAGCCGATGAAGCACGCGCCGGCGTAGTTTCCGGGGATGAAGAGGAGGATGCAGAGCATCAGGATCAGCTCGACCGAGATCAGGAGCATGCCGATGCTCATGCCGGCCTTGAGCGGGATCGCGTAGCAGGGGAACGGCTTGCCCTTGAGCGCCGCGAAGGCGGTGCGCGAGTTGGCGAACGTGTTCACGCGGATACCGAACCAGGCGACGGCGCACGAGCCGGCGATGCCGACGAGGCTGAAGCCCAGGATGATGAAGACCTGTCCCGCCTTGCCTTCGGCGAAGTAGTGCTGCGCGATGCCGAAGTAGTAGACGATGATCGAGCCGATGAAGAGCTCGAGGATCATGATGAACTTGAGCTGCGTGAGGAGATACGTCTTGCAGGTCGCGTAGATAAGCTCGCTCACTTCGAGCATCGACTTGTGAACCGGAGCGTTCTCCAGGTTCTTGTAGATCATGAAGGCGAAGAGCATTCCCACCGCGCAGACGCCGATGCCCGCGTAGAGGAGCGTCGCGCCTGCCGTGCCGCCGAAGAAGCTCGCGACGCTGGGGTCGTCGAGCCGGGGGACGATGAGCGACGCTTCGCCGCCGTGGTGGACGACCGGAGGCACCACGCCGCCATTGCCGGCAGGCGCGGCGCCCATGTGCTCCTGCGCGAGCGCAGGAAGAACGAGTAGCCAGGTGAACAGCATTGACGCGACGCTCACGAGCGCACGCTTCAGCTGCTGGCCTGAGCGATTCAGAGACATCATTCGACCGGGTCCTCTCCGAGTGGGCCCCCATCTGTTTGGGGGGCTTCGGGTGGATCAGAGCGAAAGACGTTCGCGCCGAGCCACCCAACAACTCGAGGGGTTGGCCGCCTGAACACGCGAAGCGCGAAATCCCGAAGGAGGAACCCAGCTCCGCGTGCAGACGCTTCAGCACGCCTCTCCCTCCCGGCAGCTGGATTGGTTCCGCCGGTCGAGGTGGCGGCCTCATACCAAGGTTCTTCGTGCGAGTAAACGGAACGCTTCGCGACGCGTCAATCACCTCGCGCCAACGCGCATTATGAATGCATAATATTCACACTTTTGTGAATATTTGGTAGTGAAGAATCATGGCGCTCTCCGCCAGACGAGCCACCGAGCTCTTCCATCTCGTGTTCCTGCGCGCGCTCGTCGCCAAGAACGAGGACCGCGGCCTGGTGTCGCTGAAGGGGGGCTGCAACCTCCGCTTCTTCTTCGCCAGCGTCCGCTACTCGGAGGACATCGACCTCGACGTTGTGACCGTCTCGCGTACGACCCTGAAGAACAAGGTCGACAGGCTGCTCCTCTCTCCCATGGTGACCTCCCCGCTGGCCGCGAAGGGAATCACCGTCGTCGAGACCTCCACGCCCACGCAGACCGAGATAACGCAACGCTGGACGGCGGGCCTCCGCGTCGCGGGCCTGGCCGTGCCCGTCCGCACGAAGATCGAGTTCTCGCGGCGCGGCGCGATCGAGGGCGCGGTCTTCGAGGGTGTGGAGCGAGCGGCGCTGCGCCCCTACGGGCTCCCGCGGTTCCTCGCCACGCACTACGCCGCGCACGCCGCCATCACGCAGAAGGTCCACGCGCTCGCCGGCCGCACGGAGCCCCAGGCGCGTGACGTCTTCGACCTGAGCTTGCTCCTCGCGCGCGAGGACGCGGCAGGTCTCACCCTGACCGAAGCGGAGCGCGCCTGGGTTCCGGACGCGGTGGACCGCGCCCTGAGCGTCTCGTTCGACGACCACGTCTCGAAGGTGGTCGCGTACCTCGAGCCCGAGCAAGCCGCGCTCTTCGAGGGGCGTGACGCGTGGAACGTGATGCAGGAAGAGGTCGTCGCGCGCCTCGAGGCGCTGCAATGAACGCGCGCGACGCGCTCGCTCGCCTGCGCCGTCTGGGAGTGCCCGCCGTTCGTACCGCGGAGGCCGCGGTGGCGCTCGGTCTGTCGAAGCCCGCCGCGAGCATGACCCTGTCGCGGCTCGCCGGCCTCGTCACGCCCGTCCGTCACGGCCTGTGGTGGATCGACGGGCCAATCGATTCCTATCGACTCCCCGAGCTGCTGACGGCGCCGTTCGACAGCTATCTCTCGCTGCACACGGCGCTCCACCTGCACGGCCTCGTCGAACAGATCCCCGAGGTCTTCTACGTGGCCACGCAAGGTCGCACGCAGCGCGTCACCACCAACGCGGGCACGTTTTCGCTGCATCACCTCGCGCCCGAGGTCTTCGGCGGGTTCGAGGAGACCCCCGCCGGTCTCCGGCTCGCCACGGCCGAGAAGGCGCTGTTCGATTTCGCCTATCTCGCGGCAGGCCGCTCGCGGCTCTTCGCCACGCTGCCGGAGCTGGAGCTCCCGCGCGGCTTCAAGGAGAGCGAGGCACGCCGCTGGCTGCGGAAGATCCCGTCGGCACGCAGCCGCACGCTCACCGACGCGCGCCTCACGTCGTTCCTCACAAGAGCGCGAGCAGCTGCCGGCACTGACCGATGAGCACGCCCTTCGGCGACCAGAGTCGGTGGGCCGCGCGAAGAGCTGGATCGTGAGGTCGACGGACGCGGTGGGCCGCCCGCCGTCGAACAGCGCGGTGACGAGAACGGCAACGTGGGCCCCACGAAGCGCACCTCGAAGTGCCGGAAGAACGGCGCAGCCCCGGGATCCCCTCGGGAAGCGCCGGCACGCCGTCGTCATGGCGGCGCACGCTAGCCGATCTCTCCACAGGGCTCGCGCTCGCACCTCCGGCGACGATGGGAGATCGACGTGTGTGGCGGCCGCCCCATCGTCGACAGCGGAGCGCGACCGCGGGCGGCGATGGAGCGTGAGAGCGCGACGGCGAAGCGCACGCCACGAACGTGTTTCGCGGGGGTGACAGCGCCCCGCGGCGCCTGGTGCACCGATAGCTCAATAGCCACACTCAAACGCCATTTCAATTGCCATACTTGCGATTTGCGAAGCCACTCATTGTCTGTTGTTTTCCACAGGCCACGCCGCTACCGCCCGAATCCGCAGCGATCGGCCCCATAAAAAAAGGTCCTTCATGATGTCCAGGGGTCAGCCGACCGCGACCCATGTGGATAAGTCTGTGGACAATAAAAGTAATTGAGCCGCGATCTTCTTTGTTGCCAGTTCGGGACCCATCGGGCATAAACGGCGCATGAAGTTCGCGGCGCATCGAGCCGCGGGCTCTCGGTCGTAGAAGCCGGAGAGGCGCTGCGGTCGGCGTAGGTACAGCGGTAGCAATCAGCTCCCGCGAAAGGCCTCGCAGACCGAGCCACGTTGGCTCGCTTGGGTCGTCAGTCCCAGGCGGGGGGTTCGTAAGAACCAACACCAGCGAGGTCGAAAAGGTGTCCTGCTCCCCGAATGTCCCCGCCGGGTAATGCCGGTGGCGATGCTTGCAATGTCCTCCAAAGCACATTGTCCCCAGCCATGGGGAGAACGTGTGGGCGGCGTGAGCGGGGAACCGATGCGGGTAAACGAGGTGGAGCAATCCACTCACGTGCTCGGTCGCAACGGTGGAAGGCACCCTGGTTTGCAGGATGCCGGCAACCTTCGCGGGTTGACGGAGCAGTGCACGCCTTGGTCGGTCCGTATCGTCTGCAGGGGGCTCGTTCCCAGGCAGTCGTACGCACCGATGACAACCGGTGTCCTCTGGAAGATGAGGAGGGGAACGTCGTCAGCGTGCGTCAAGCGCACGCACTCTTCGCGGGAGCGCCCAACAAGCGGCCCTGCGAACGAGGACACGTCCTTCGCTCGGTCCAGAGACCCGTGCACGTCAATCGCCAGAGCTGGTCGGGCGCAAGCTGCGAACGGGTCGAGGTGAAGCGGCGGTTTTGGTATCGCGGTCGGGCAAGCCCACGCAAGTGGGAGTGAACCGACACCGGGATCAGGGCCGACGGACGCATGCGCGGCTCGCCGCGTGTCACCGCTCTCTCACGAGAGGTCGTGCGTGATGCGGAAGAAAAGGAAGGTGGTCGCGGCCACCGTCCCTGCGAGGAAACGAGAGCCCCGTGCTCAGTGCCCTTACGTCGTGGTTCGTTGCAGAAGTCGGCAGGCAGCTTCCTGGCCTCGAATAAGCTCCTACGCAGCACTCCAAAAAGGGTGGCGGTACGAGTGAACGGGGGCCTAGCAAGGCATGGTCATCAGCGTGAGAGCGCCGGTGGAGGTGTCGAGCGAAAGGGATGCTGGAGAGTCGGCCTTCACGTTCGCTTGAAAAGCGGTGAAGGACCGGCCGAGACCCAGGATGACGTGAGAGCGTCGTTCAGCGGTCGTCACAACGCCGCAAGGCGGTGCGGCGGTCGCGGGACCGGGACCGTAAAGGTCACCGGATCCTACGAAGGGTCCTTGTCGGTGGAAGACCCCTCGGGTCATCACGAGCCATCCCCTTTCACGAGGCGATGGCCACAGTGACCTTGGCGGCTTCCTCACTCGGAATGGCGGCAACGCTCGTAAGAGCCGAAGCCGAAAGGAGCCGCGAAGGCGCTCCGCATCCCGGGCCAGAGGGAGAGGCGACAGAGGAGTCAGAGGTTCGATCGGTCTGCTGGCGCCGTGGGAAGAAAACGCCCACGCTCCGAGCTCACGTACGCGGTCGCAGGACGGTACGGCGGGCAGAGAGGCAAGATGGCAAGCGCGTTGTCCAGTGGCGGTCCACCGAAGCGGTCGCGAGTGTCGTGAAACACTCGGTCCCCCGGTCAAGTCCACGGAGCCCAAGACTCCGTGGAGCTCCACGCGGAATACGCAATCGCAAAACCGCGGAGTGAGCCGGGAACACACGAGGTACGGGTACACGTTTACCGTTCAGGTGGCAGAAGTCGGTCGTACGCATCGCGCGTCTTGTTCTCTCCAATTGCGCAGGTCGCAAGGCCTGTTGGAGAGGCAGGGCGCTAGCCAGAAGGAAGCTCGAAAGTCTCGCCTGACGGGGGACACGAGCCGAGAGAAGGCGAAACGGTGCGCGGAAAAGCGCTTTCAATTAAAACAGTATGCGCTGGTTCGGCTTGTGGGTTTCGGCTCGCACGCTCTCGATACGACGGAAGACAATCTCGGGCTTTCGCCCGGCCTGCCCTCACGGGTGAGTCGACGCGAGGCCCTTCGACTCGAAGGTGAATCTCAGCCCCCACGTCGTCTCTCGAAAGGGAGCGGTCGCGGACGGCGGACAGCGCATCGGGCGGCACAGAGGCCGGTCGGGTGTGCCTTCGGGTGACCATGAGAATGTCAGAGGTCGACGCGGTTCGGTGAAGGCTTCGCGAGGTCCGAGAAAGACCAAGGGGAGTTCGCATCCTCGGCACTGAAAAGGTGGCGGGTAGTGGTGCGCCGGAACGTGATCGCCCGAAGCTGACGGCAGCGAATAGCTCCGTCGATCCTCCTCCTTCCTGACCACGCGAATGGCCGGGATCGCAAGCGGGGACACCTGGAACGAAACGGCGATGGCGGAGACGGGCGACGGCCCTCTCGCGCAATGTCCAACGAGGCGGCCAACGAGCCGGATCGAGCGCTAAGACGCTCCCTCACGGAAAGCGAACGCCAGCAGGGGCGACCGGGTGACCGGCCGCCCCTTCTGCTTTTTGTCGTCGTGAAAATCGATCCGCGAGGTTAGGGTGGCGCCGCTGATGGATGACGAGAAGCGAGAGGCCCGCCGGAAGATGCTCGCCGAGCTCGAGCGCGCGTGGGACGACACGCCTCGTCCACCCGGCGCGTCGGAGGCGGCCGACGTGACGGCGCAGTCCGTGAAGCCGCCGACCGCGGAGATGCGGGCCGCGCTCGACGCCGCGGCCGATCGCCTGGTCGAGTCGCTCGATCCTCCGCCGGTGTCCGTGCCCAGCATGGACGACCTCGACTCGGGCTGGGGCGCCGGGCAAGAAGAGGAAGAGGAAGACGACGAGGAAGAGCAGCCCGCGTCGGAGCCCGAGCTCCCCGACGAGAAGCTCGATCCCGTTGCCTATGCCGAGGCGAAGAAGGCGCGCGAGGATCGCGCGAGCGCGCTTCGCGAGCGCAAGCGCGTGAAGATCGAGGCGAAGAAGGCTCGGCGCAAGGCGCGGCTCGGCGCGCAGAAGAGCAAGCAGAAGGCGAAGACGAAGAAGGTCCGCCCGCCTCCTCCCGTCCGCCCGGCGAAGGAGCAGAAGAAGGCCGCCGAACGCGCCGAGGCGACGACGGACGACGACGCGCTCGAGGCGGCGGCGGTCCCCTCGCAGCGCGCGAAGTCCCCGCCTTCGCGCCTGGCGAAGAAGTCGATGCTGTCGAACACGAACACGTGGATGCTCGGCATCGCGCTCGCGATCTTCATCGCCGCCGCGATCTTCGTCGCCGTCATCACGCGCTGACCCTGGCCTCGCGGCTCAGGCGCGCGCCGAGACCACGGGAGCCGCGGAGCGTCTGGGTACGGGTCTCGACGACCTGCCAGGCTGGCGCGACCCGCTGGTCTCGGACGACGATCGCCCGCTAGGTCACTTCGCGCAGTTGCCCGAGCTGATCACCGACACGCCCGCGCGGTTCGCCTCGCAGCTGTTGTTGAACGTCTTGCCGTTGCAGCCGCAGACCGGGAGGATCAGCGCCGGGCAGAACTGGGGTTTCGCATCGCACTTGCCCATCTGGTCGCCCGCCCCGCAGTGCGTGCTCGCGGCGAAATCGCAGTAGGCGTCGGCGCCGCAGGTCTTGCCGATGATGCCGCCGCACGTGGCCGCGGTCGCGGTGCCCTTGATGTCGACCGTCACCGTGAGCGTGGTGCTCGGGCTGTTGCCGGACGCGCGCGCGTGGAGGAGCACGATGGTGTGCTTGCCGACGAGGTCGAGCGGTGACTTCGTCGACCACGTGAACTTCTTGAGACCAGCCGCGCCCGGGTGGCTCGCGTCGCCGGCGATCTGCGTGATCTTCGGCTGGCCGAGCGTGCGGTCCACCGACTGCACGCTCCAGACGTAGCCCGTCGACGCATTGTCGGAGACGGCGACGGTGAACGAGCGGCCGAGCGAGATCGGGATCGTCTTGCCGTCGTCGCTCTCGTCGATGACAGCTGCCTTGATCTCCTCGGCCTCGCCGTTGTCGGTCGCCGGCGTCTCCGTCGGTTCCTCCGAGGCCGCGCCGCCGCACGCGACGAACGAGACGATGGAGAAAGCGGCGAGACCAAGGGTGCTGACGAGGGACGCGAAGCGCATGAAGATCTCCTGGAACGGGTTGCCCGCACTCCAGCGAGGTTCGTGCCATCTCACATGTAAGCCCAAGTACGCGTCTCGTATGGCGAGCCCGTGAAAATGGAGCGCCGCGTGGATCACTCCAATGGATCCCGGCCGACCCAGCAGGCGCGAGCTACCCGGCGATCGAGGCCACGGCGTCGGTCGCTGCGGGCGTCGCAGGCGACTCCTTGCGGAGGAGCCAGGCGTAGACGGTGGGGATCACGAGGAGCGTGAGGAGCGTCGAGCTGAGGAGGCCGCCGATCACGACCGTCGCCAGCGGGCGCTGCACCTCCGCGCCCGCGCCGCTCGCCAGCGCCATCGGCAGGAAGCCGAGCGACGCGACCAGCGCGGTGGTGAGCACGGGCCGCAGCCGCTCGTTCGACCCGCGCAGCACCGCGTCCGCCACCGTCGCCCCGCCCTCGCGCAAGCGCTCGATCGACGTGACCAGCACGAGCCCGTTCAGCACCGCGACGCCGAAGAGCGCGATGAAGCCGATGCCCGCCGACACGCTGAGCGGCAGACCACGCGCCGCCAGGGCGGCGACGCCGCCCGAGATGGCCATCGGCACGTTGACGAAGATGAGGAGCGCGGGCCGCACGCGGCCGAATGTCATCACCAGCAGCACCAGGATGAGCGACAGCGCGATGGGAATGACCACCGCGAGCTGCTTCGCCGCCGACCGGAGCCGCTCGTACTCCCCCGCCCAGACCGTGTAGTAGCCGACCGGCAGCTTCACGTCGCGATCGAGGGCGACCTTCGCCTCCTCCACGAACGAGCCGATGTCGCGGCCGCGCACGTTGAGCTCCACGGTGATGCGGCGCTGGAGGCGCGAGCGCGAGATCTGCGAGGGCCCTGGCGCCATCTCGATGGTCGCGAGCTGTCCGAGCGGCACGAGGTTGCCGAGCTCATCGCGCACGGGTAACGCGCTGATCGCCTTCTGGTCCTGGCGCGCATCCGCCGCGAGGCGCACGCGCACGGGGTAGCGGATCGCGCCGTCGACGATCTCGCCGACGTCGAGCCCGCCAATCGCGCCCACCGTGTCGGTGACCGCCTTCGCATCGACCCCCGCGCGCGCGACGGCCTGGCGGTCGACGGTCACGGTCAGCGTGTTCATGCCGGCGATCTGCTCGGCGCGCACGTCCTTCGCGCCGGGGATCCCGCGGAGCGCGTGCACCATGTGATCGGCGGTCTGGCGGAGGTCGCCGAGATCGTTGCCGTAGATGTGGATCGCGAGATCGGACGAGATGCCGGCCAGGAGATCGTTCGTGTTCATCTCGATCGGCTGGCTGAACGCGAAGCCGGCGCCCGGCACACTCTCGCCGAGCATCTTGTCGAGCTTCTCCACGAGCTCCTCGCGCGTCTTCGCCGACGTCCACTCCGATCTCGGCTTGAGCAGGACGTAGACGTCGCTCATGTTCATGCCCATCGGATCGACGGCGATCTCCGCGCGCCCCGTCCGCGAGACGACGCTCGTGACCTCGGGGAGCTGCATCAACACCTTCTCGACCTGCCGCGCCTGCTCCGTCGACTGCTCGAGCGAGACCGAGGGCAGCCGCACCATCGCCAGGACGAACGTGCCTTCATCGAGCTTGGGCAGGAACTCGCGACCCATCTCCGCGGCGCCGAAGATGCTGCCGGCGAACGCGAGGAGCGTCGCGAGCGCCACGAGCTTCGGCCAGCGGAGGCCAGCGCGCAGGGTGGGCAGGTACGCCTTGCGCGTCAGCTCGACGAGGCGCGAAGGGCGATCCTTCGCCGCGAGCGGGAGGATCGCCGAGGCCACCGCGGGCACGAGCGTGAGCGAGAGGACGAACGCGGTGGCGAGCGCGAAGAGCACGGTCATCGCCATCGGCCGGAACATGCGCCCCTCGATGCTCTGCAGCGCGAGGATCGGGACGTACACGAGCGCGATGATCACCTCGCCGAACGCCGTGGCGCTGCGCACCTCGGACGATGCGGAGAGCACGATCTGGCGGCGCTCGGCGTCGACGAGCGGGCGCCCCAGCTCCTCGCGCCGCTCCGCCATGCGCCGCAGCGCGTTCTCCACGATGATGATCGCGCCGTCGACCACGAGCCCGAAGTCGATCGCGCCGAGGCTGATCAGGTTGCCGGACACCCCGAAGGTCCACATCCCGATGAACGCGCCGACCAGCGCGAGCGGGATGGCCATCGCCACCACCGCCCCCGCGCGCAGGTTCACGAGCGTGAGGAACAGCACGACGAGGACGAGGAGGCTCGCCTCGATGAGGTTCGTCGAGACGGTGTGCACGGTGCGACCGACGAGATCGGTGCGGTCGTAGTAGGCGTCGATCACGACGCCGGGCGGCAGCGATTTCTGGATCTCGGCCACCGCCGCCTTCACGTCCGCCACGACCTTCCGCGAGTTCGCGCCGCGCAGCATCATGACGACGCCGACGACCGCCTCGTCCTTTCGGCCGTCGCGCGTGACCGCGCCGTAGCGGACGATCGCCGCCTCGTGGATCTCGCCCAGGTCCTTCACGTAGAGCGGCGTGCGGCCCGCCTTGCGCTCGACCACCACCTCGCCGAGGTCCTTCGCCGAGCTGATGCGCCCCTCGGCGCGGACCGTGACCGTCTCGCGGCCGTCGGCGAAGTACGCGCCGCCGCTCGCCACGTGGTTGCGCTCGATCGCCGCCGCCACCTCGGCGACGCCCACGCCCGCCGCCGCCATCTTGCGCGGGTCGAGCGCCATCTCGAGGCTCCGCGCCTCGCCGCCGAACGCATTCACCTCGACGACGCCCTGCACCAGCTTGAGGCGCGGGCCGATCTGCCAGTCGAGGATCGTGCGCAGCTCCATGAGGGACTTGTTGCCCTTCGCCGACTTCACCTCGAAGTGGAAGACCTCGCCGAGGCCGCTCGACACCGGGCCGAGCTCCGGAGACCCGTAGCGCTCGGGGATGCTGTGCCGCGCCTGCTGTACGCGCTCGCCCACCAGCTGCCGCGCGAGATAGAGCTCGGCGCTGTCGGCGAAGCCGAGCGTGACCACCGAGATGCCGGCGCGCGAGGTGCTGCGCACCTCCTCGAGGCCGGGCATGCCGGCCATCGCGCGCTCGACGGGCGCGGTCACGTATGTCTCGACGTCGATCGGCCCGAGCGAGGGCGCGGCGGTGATGACCTGCACCTGCACGTTGGTGACGTCGGGCAC
>JAYTHX010000443.1:0-25555 GCA_043732195.1 Polyangiaceae bacterium | reverse complement strand
ACCCTGGTGCAGACGTTCCGGAAGCGTTAATCGCGTCTACCACTGCCCATCTGCACCACCGCTTGCCATCGCACGTACCGAGCGAGCCTATGGCGGCGCTCGAGCGAGCGCCTTCGACCACGCTCGACGTCCATCTCGACAAGGCCCGCCTCGACGCGAGGGGCGCGCTCTGGCCGCGCGTGGCTCTGTCGATGGGCACGCAGCGGGGATGTCGCCGGAGCAGGCGCGCGGCGAGGAGGTCGAGGCGCTCACGGACCTCTATGCGCTCGGGATCCTCCTCTGAACGATGCTCGCGTACCGGTTGCCCTTCGAGAGCCAGGACCGCGACGCGCACCTCGTGATGCAGCGTGAAGCTCCGGTCCCTCCTCTTCGCAGTCCCGGGGAAGCCTCCTCGAACCATTGGCCCAGAAATGGCTCGCCGCCAGCGTGGCCGTGGCGCTGCGATGCCTCGGCCCACGTTCCCTCGTGCGTGAAACAGGCGCGGCGTGAGGTCGCCGCGATCCGCCGTGATTGGACCTGCACCCTGACATCTGGCGGAGGCATCGCTGCGCTTCGACGATGCGCCCACCCCCGTCGTACGTGAAAGAATACCCCTGCTGCTCTCGTACCTGGAGCAAGTGCACCCATTGCACCCTCGCTCCGTCAGGCTCGATCGCCCTTGATCACTTGATTGTCGGCAGACACTTCAGGAGCAATCACCCACGGATCCGAACGATTCTCGCGCCTTGCCGAGTGGCCGAATGGCAGTTTCGTCGCTAGTATTTCTACGCTGGGGTCAATGGCTACTATTTCCGCTAGGCTAACCAGCCGCATGACTACCGTCCGAAAGTCTCCATTGTTAGAATGAAATTGCCAAATGTCGCCATCTTTTTCGTCGTACTCGTGTGAGACGACTTGGATCGGTAACTTCCCTGACGTCACGTATGTCGATGTTACGACGGCTGTGGTCGGTGAAACTTTGAACGGCCACACTTTGGGATTGTCTGCTGACATGCTTGTCAATTGACCTTGTTAGACTTCGCTGGATTTTTATTGCATGAGGCGGGCAGCCGACGGGTGCTGGCGCAGGCTACGGAGCGCCCCGCGCGCGGCGGAGGCGTGCGAGCCGTTCGCCTCGAGATCGGACCTCGCCACCGTCCTACGCGCGACACGTCGCGCCGTGGCCGCCCCCTGGCCGGCGCTCGCCAACCGTCCGCCCCCGTCCAGCGACCGCGGAATCTCGGTCACCTCAGGCTCCGACCGCCGACCCCGCGCCGCCGTCTTCCGAGCCATCCCCGACTATGTTGGCCTGCTCTCTGGCGTCAGCCAGTCACTGACGGAGATCGAGGTTGAACTTTGCTCCGAGGATGGTCCCGACGATTTCCTCACGACGGTTGAAGAAGAACTCGCGGCCGCGACGCGACCCAAACATCTCTTGCAGGTTCCGCAGGGTCATATGGTTGCTGGCCAGCGCCGAGAAGAGCGCAAGAGGCCGGACCACCTTCGGATCTAGTGTTCCGACCGCGAAATGAGCGCCGGCGAAGAACGTGTCATCGCCGAAGTCGCGCCCCATCCAGTTCACGAGCGCCACGCTGTGCAGGACCACGTGCGCGGCGTCGGCCTCCGTTCCCTCGAGGATCCGGACGCCGCGGTGAAGGTCGAGTTCGATGGTGCGCTCGTGGTCCCAGATGCGAATTCGCACCGGCTTCAGCAAGCGCATGAGGCCTAGGTAACCTCGACGGAGGCGCGCGCGGTAGGCCTCAACTGTTTGAAGCACGGTCTCCCAAGTTTGGGATTTCCCGTAGTCGAGGACGTCGAGGGGCGTCGGGATGATATTTGCGCTTGTCGTGACGATCTTCGGGGCAAGATCGTTTGCGGCCCATTCGACAGCCTCTCCCGGCCGCACGACGAGGATTCGGGGATCACCGGCCGCGCGCTCCACGACCTCGTCGTAGCCGATCATCGAGGCATTCTGGTTGGTCGAATGCGCAGAACGATAGAAGTGCGACGAAGCGAATGGCACCACGAAGCGCGGCTCCAACGTATCGACGACGCGACGAAGCGCGGTCCACCGGGCGTCCTTGATGGCCTCGTCGCTCTCGCTTCCGAGCAGCTTCGTGGCGTGATTGTAGTTCGTGAGGAGCACGTCAATCGGCCCGAAGTGCGCGCGCAGCCGACGCAGAGAGGCGAGGGGGAGATTGCAGTCGTTGTAGTTGAGGACGCTTCGTCCCTCCGCCCGGAAGAGGAGCATGTTGTCGATGGTCGTCGCAGGGTAGCGGCAGATGTCGATCCTAGGCGCGAGTGAGACCGTGACCCGTTCCAGAAACCTGTCGATGTGCCGAAAACCGACATTCTCGAATGCGCCCTTCATTGAGAAGTTCGCAGATTCGTTGGCCCAGACCTTCATCGTCGGCGCCGCCGTCGCCAGCTTGCGCAGCGTTGGGATGTGCATGTGGTCGCTGTGCCAGTGCGATACCCAGAGATGGGTTGCTTGGCGCGCAACGTCGAACGCCGCGGGGTTCTGGTGGCGGAGACCCCAGCCGCCTGAGAAGGCCGTTCCTTCCAGCCATGGGTCGGTAAGCAGCGAGGTCTGCTCGGACGTCAGCAGGAGCGCGGCGTGGTTGAGGATGTCTATTCGCATCGGGCACTCTCGGGAGGACTTACCGGATGGGACCGTGGGCGTCACGCTTTTTCGTCCGCATGGCAGGGCTTCGATCCAATGGTCGTCGCGCCAGATGGTCGTGAAGGCAAAGTGCGCTCGTGATCTGCGCCGCGATTGGGTGTGATCGATCGACTTCGATGATGTGCGGGCTGAGGTCAAGTACGTACGAGCTTGTCGTCAGCACGCCATGTTGCCGCCACGACCGTGCGGAAGCGACGGCCGTCGCTGGTGGAGCTCGGCCCACTGCCGCCCGGGAGCAAACGATACGAGCGCCTGGAGCGCTACACGTCGCGCACTTCGCCAGGGTCCGGGGTCCGTCACGACCGCGCGCACCGTCATGCGACCTGCGCACCTGGTGCAGCGCGTGACGTCCACGTCGAAGGTGCGGCGCGCGACACGTCGCGCCGTGGCCGCCCTCTGTCCGGCGCTCGACAACCGCCCGCCCTTGTCCAGCGACCGCGGAATCTCGGCCACCTCATGCTCCGACCGTCGACCCCGCGCCGCCGTCTTCCGAGCCATCCCCCACTACGTTGGCCTACTCTCCGAGCGCGCCCGCCTGGTCGCGCTCGTCGACGATGCGCTGGCGCGTCGCCAGCGCATCGTCGACCTTGCTCCCGCCGCAGGCATGGCGACCCAAGTTCAGTCGCTCGCCGCACATGCCGGCTTACTTGCAGAGACCGCGCGCCGAGCAACGCCGCCGCAGTTCAAGGCGGTGCCTCCGCTGTCGAGACACTGCCCCGCGAGCCCGTGAAGAGCTCAAAGACAGTGCCGGAGGCCCTGCCCGGACGGATTCGCGTCGAACGCGTTCGACGTCTTGAGGTCCACTCCGGGAACGAAGCCCCACGTGCCGTGGTCGTCTCCTTGGGTGTGGTACCAGCTCGTGTTGCCACCCGCGTGGAGCTCGCCGGTCGTCCAGCAATCGAACCAGCTGTTCGTCGTGCGAAGGGTGTCGACCACGGCGGCACCGTTCGATGGCGTCGCGCGGATCACCGAGCTCGGTGCGTTCATGCAGTAGAGGCGCCCGTCGGCGTGGACCGAGCACGACGGATTCGCCGGGGGAGGCGGAGGCGGAGGCGGAGGCGGAGGCGCGCCGCCGCAACGCGGGAGGCCCGACGCCGAGGGGTTCCCATCGAAGGCGTTGGGGGTCTGCAGATCGACGGCCGGTGCCCATCCCGAGCTCGGGTTGTCATCGCCGACCGTGTGGTACCAGGTCGTGTTGCCGCCTGCGTGGAGGTCGCCGGCTTCCCAGCAGTCGAACCAGCTGTACGTCGTGGCGAGGTGGTTCACGACCGCGCTGCCGTTCGTCGGCTGGGCGTGGAGCGCGGCGTTCACGGTGTTCGCGCAATAGAGCTTGTGATCGTCGCCGTGCACCGTGCATCCGTTCGGAGGCGGCGCCGCGCCGCCACCACCGCCGCCGCCCCCGCCGACCGCGACGGGACGGATGAAGCCGCTGATGGTCATGCCGATGATGGCGGGTGACGTTCCCACCGCCGGCGAGTACGCGGGTCGATTGACGACGACGCGTGAGGTGCTCGAGAAGAACGCCTCGCTGCCGTTCTGTCCGTTCCAGTCACCACTCGCCGTCTCGATGCGGCCGTCAGGATGCACGGCTGTCACGATGGCCACGTGATCCGCGCTACCACCGCCGTGATAGTCGAACACGATGGCCGCGCCGACGGTTGGCGTGTTGGACAGCGTTCCGTGGTTCTGGCCGTAGACGTAGAAGCTGCCCGCCGCGGCGGTGAGGCCGCCGACGTCGGCGCCGCGGTTACGCCATATCCACTTCACGAAGTCTGCGCACCAGTACTCCGGCTGCCCGCCGTTGCCCGTGCAGCTCGATTCGAAGTCGTGGCCGCCGAGGGTGTTCGTTCCGCACGCTCGACCGCCCTCGCTCGCAAGGGCAAGAGACGCGAGATCGCTCTCGCTGAGAGCCGCCGACGACGAACCGCGCGCCTCTTCGTCCCCGCTCGTCGACGAGCAGCCGGCGACGACGAGAGAAAGGACCAACGCCGAATAGCCAAAGCATCGTTTCATTTTTTTCACCAAACCCTCGGGGTGGAGCTCTCGGACTTCGCGACACCGTCGTGCAAGGGCGCGGCCGGCGCAGGCATCGGGGCAAAGAGCCTCGATACACGCGCGCAGCGGCGAGACAGCCGAGACGTCCAGCCTTCGGCAGGACGGTCACGAGACCATCCACCGATGTGCAGCGCGCTGTACGAGTTGTTCAGAAAGTCGAACAACTCCTCACGGAGCGCCTCTACGGAGCGCACTTCCGAAGGCCGAACATGGTGGGGTCGGCGTCGAAGGCGGCCGACGTGTTCAGGTTCACGGCGGGGGTGTAGCCGAACCTCGCGTTGTCATCGCCGTTCGTGAAGTACCAAGTGGTATTTCCGCCCGCGTGGAGCTCGCCAATGGTCCAGCAGAGGAAGATGCTGCTCGTCGACCGCAGCGTGTTGACGATCGCGGAGCGCGAGGTCGGCTGTGCGTGCAAGGGAGCATTCACGGCGTTCGTGCAATAGAGCTTCCCGTCGGGGGCGACCGCGCAGGGCCCCGCATCGACGCCGCTCGCATCGGGCTTGCCGTCGACGATGACGGTGGTGTCGTCGGACGCGTCGCCCGCTTCGGGGGCACCCGGTGAAGGTGCCGAAGCATCGTCGAGGTCAACGTAGTCGACCTTCTGCAGATCGACGAACGTGGCGCACGCCCCCAGCGCGGCGATTGCGCAGATTCCGCAGAGGGCTTTACCCATGAGCCTCACGAACGCCTCACGAACCTGGGAACCACGAGAACGGACCAATGAGAGCTGAGCTCTTTGTCATCGGCCTTCGTGGTCGCCTGGCCTTGCGCGGCGCGCGAGCTATCGTGAACCCGTGACTGACGCGCTGATCATTGCAGGGAAGTACCATGTCGTCCAGCTGATCGCGCAGGGCGGGATGGGCGCCGTGTACGACGCCGTCAATGCAAAGACGGGGCGTCGGGTCGCGCTCAAGCTCATCAACGAGCGCGCCCTGGCAAGCGGGCCCGCCGCGCTGCTTCGCTTCGAGCGCGAGGCCAAGGCCGCGGGCGGCATCGAATCGCAACACGTCGTCCAGGTGCTCGACGCCGGTGAAGACGAAGCGAGCGGCATGCCGTTCATCGCGATGGAGTACCTCGAAGGTGAGGACCTTCGCGCGGTGATCGCGCGCGGACCGCTACCCGCGCCCCTGGCGATCGCGATCGCCAAGCAAGTGTGTCTCGGGCTCGTGAAGGCGCACGAGGTCGGCATCATCCACCGTGATCTCAAGCCCGCCAACCTGTTCGTGGCCGCGAGCGACGACGACCGCAGGCTGGTGAAGCTGCTCGATTTCGGGATCGCGAAGCTCCTGCACGAGGCCGCCGACGGTCACGACCTCACGAGGACCGGCGAGATGATCGGCTCGCCTCCCTACATGTCCCCGGAGCAGCTCGCGTCGCCGCAGGCCGTCGATCATCGCACCGACCTATGGTCCCTCGGCGTCGTGCTCTACGAGATGCTCAGCGGCGTCACTCCCACCGCGCACATCGGCGCGGTCGGAGCGCGCGTCTACGCCATCTGTCACGTACCGGCGCTGCCGCTCGTGGACCGCGTCCCCGGCGTTCGCGCCGACGTGGCGGCGTTCGTGCATCGCGCGCTCTTGCGCGACCCCGACGCGCGCTTCGCCTCCGCGGAGGAGATGCTGCGCGCCTTGCGCGCGCTCGAGCCCGACACGCTGTCGCTCCGCGACGCGGACCTCGGGCTGTCTCGTGACTCCACGGTCGCTGACGAGCACAAGGAGACAATGGGCGAGGCGAACCGCGATGCGCCGCGTGCGTGGCGCTCGCGCATGTCGAGCGCACCGGTGCGCTGGGCCATGGCGGCGTCGGCGGCGCTCCTGGGGACGACCGGCGCGTATCTCGGCCGGAACGCAGTGCGTGGCTCCTTGCGCGGCTCCTCGCCGAACGACGTCGCTCACGTGTCAGCGCCCGTCGCTGCTCCCCGCTCCGCTCCGCTGCCGCCTGTCGCGTCCGCCGCCATCGGCGAAGCGACGAGGACGCTCGCGATCGAGCCGAACGGCGACGCTCCTCGTCTGCGATCTTCGAGCGCGCCGGCGCGGCTCTCGACCGGCGGCGCCCGCGCCTTCACAGATCACGTGCGTGCGAAGTCGGTCGAGGCTGATGGCGGCATCGGAACCGCGGCGCGCGCCGCGCAGGGCAAGAGCACCGGGCGCGAGGAGCTCTGAGCGCCGCGCCGGCGTCGCTCAGAACGAGCCCTCGAGCGCGCCTCCTGGCCCCACTCGAAACGTCGCTGCCGTCGTGGCGCGAGACGATGACGGCGACAGGACGTACATGACGATGCCGCCCGCGACGAGAACGCCGCCCGCGATGAACGATACGGTCGAGACCGTGGACTGCGTGAACGCGCGATCCTGGAGCGGTCCGAGCCGCGCTGCGGCGGCGGGCGCGCAGCGAGCGTTCGGGTAAGCGCCCGCGCATCGCGGATCGCCGTCCACGGCGTCAGCGAGAGCGCTCCGCGATGACGACGCGAGCGCTCCGAAGACGCCCCCCGTCACGACTCCGGCAACACCCACGGCGGCAGTCAAGAGCCCGAGCGTCGCGAGCGGGCTCGTCGCGCGGGGCTCCACGTCGCTGGCCTTCGCGGCCTTGAGCACGATGTCGAGCCGAACCGTCTCTCCCGCCTTGCCGTTCACTTCGGCGCGCCACCGCGATCCGTTGGAGGCGGTCGCCTCCAACACGTGCGGCGCGGCCGGCATCACCGCGATGACCCACGGGCGCGCGCCCACCGGTGCGCCGTCGACTGTGACGGCGAGGTCGGCGATCGCCGGCTCAGGCCCGCGAAGGAGAACGCGCACCAGCCTCTCCTCGATCTCGGCAGCGGCGCGCCGGGCTGCCTCGATGCGGGGGTCGTCGTGCGCGATGGCATTCGCCTCGGCCGCCTTGTACTGCCGGAAGGCCTCCGGTAAGCGACCTAGCGTCACGTAGCAATCGCCGAGGTTCAAGCGTGCGCCGACGCTCGCGGCCTCGTAATCGATGCTGCTCTTGAGCTCTTCGATGGCGAGATCGCACCGCCCGGCCCGAACGTAGCCGCGCGCGCGCTCGAAGTGCGCCTCGGCACGCTGTCGATCCGTGAGCTGCGCAGAAGCGGGCACGGTCAACGTCAACACCGAGGCGGCGACGGAGACGGCGATGGCAGCTCCAAGCAAGCGCTTCGTCGGCCTCATCAGGGACCCAGCCTAGTCACTTCCGCGGTCGAGGAACACCGAAGCGTTCGAGCCGCGAGATGAGCGTGCCCCGCGAAACGCCGAGCATCTTGGCCGCGCGCGTCTGGTTCCCGTTGCAGCTGCGCAAGGCCTCGAGGATGCGCCGGTGCTCGGCCTCGTCGACGACGGCCGATAGCGATCCGCCGCTCGCGCCCGCCGCTTGCTGCCGCCCGCCGAGGTCGAGCTGAGAGCTGGTGATGACCCGGCTTCTGCCGAGCAGCACCGCGGTCGACAGCGCATTCTTCAGCTCGCGCAGGTTGCCGGGCCATGTCTGACGGGATAGCGCCGACATCGCATCGGCGCTGAGCAGCATCCGTGGGCGCCGGTGCTCGGCGGCGAGGTCGACGAGCATCGCATCGGCGAGCGCAGCGAGCTCGCCGGCGCGTGCGCGAAGCGGCGGGACGACGAGGGAGACACCGGCGACCCGATGAAACAGCGCGGCGTCCAGCTCGCCACGACGTGCTGCCTCAGCGAGATCGCGCACGGTGACCGTGACGGTGCGGACTGACGGACCGACCTCGCGCAGCGCGGCGAGCAGCACCGCCTGTCCCTCGGTGGGAAGGAGCGATGGCTCTCGCAACACGAGCGATCCGCCGCGCGCCGACGCGATGGCGTGCTCGATGTCTGCCGGGGTCTTGGTCGGGGTCGCCACCAATGCCACGAGTGGCATGCCGGCACGCGCGGACGACGCGTGAAGGCGCGAGGCGAGGAACGCCTTGCCTGCGCCGGGCTCGCCGACGAGCAGCACGGCCACGTCACTTCGGGCGATCCGCTCGATGGTGCGCTCGAACGACGCGAGGCCCTCTCGCGATCCGCTGGTCGATGCCAGGAGATCACGCTCGCGATCGGGTCCGCTGCGGACGACGAGCAGCGCATCTCCCACCTCGATGGGCGCGCCGGGCGCGACGAGGACGGCCTCGCCGTGCTTCAGCGCGCGACCGGCCACGATGGTCCCGTTGCGGCTGCCCTGATCGACGATCGTCACGTGCGCGCCGAGCGTCAGCTTTGCGTGAGCGCGCGAGAGCGTCGGGTGGTCGATCACGATGTCGGCGTCGAGGCCCCGTCCGATGACGACGGTTCCCGCGTCCGGCAGCGCGTGCTCCGTCGCAGATGAGCCGCAGAGCACGAGGAGCACCCGCCCGCCGCCAGCAACGTCGCGGCGGCTCGTGGCGGTCTTGCTGTCGATGCTGGTCACGGGGTCACGTGCGGGCTGAACGCGACGAGCTCACCCAGCGGCGTCGCCGGGAGGAGAGTGCCGCGATGAGGCGTCGTTGTATACCGCAGCCGTACGCGAAACGCTTCGCGACGCACTGCCAGGGCTGCAAACGGGTCAATGAAACGCGACCGTGCTCGCGTTCCATGTGGCGTTCATGCTCGTCCACGAAGCGCCGTAGCTGCCGCCGGTGGGCGCGACGTAGTACGCCGTGTCATCGCCGTTCTCGAACGGAAGCGCGATGAACGGGCTGCCGTCGACGAGGGCGTTCACCTGATTGCACGAGGAAACCGTCGAGGCTACGAGCGCGGAGCCTGCCGTCTGCACCTGCGGAGCGATCACACGCGTGCTCGCAGGCTGGTCATCCGTGACGGCAGCGCCTTCGAGCGGAGACGTCTTGCTGAGTCCGGAGAGCTCGATCACCCACGCGGACACGTCGCTCGACGCGGTGAGGGTGATGGTCACCTTCGTCGCGCCCGCCTTCGTGTCCTTCGCGAACCAGTGCTCGATGGTGTTGTCGCACGCCGTGTTCTTGGAGCGCTGGCCGGCCGGGACGTAGACGTTGCTGCCCCGGGAGCGTCGTCCGCAACGCCGCCGACGCCGGTGGTAACGCTCGTGCCTTGTCCGACCGTCACCACCAGGATGTTGCCCGAAGCGGTCGGGTCGTCAGAGAAGGCCGTGTACCCGGAGGAGCGCTTGCGCTTTCGCCCGAAATCTCCGCGTGCAACGTGGTCGCCGGGCGTCGAGGCGGCCTCACGACGGACCCCGGTCTTGCTCGGCCCAGCCGCAGTCGATGACCTCGATGCTACAGCCCCCGACACGAAGCCTCTGCGCACGGTCTCGCCCTCGTTGTCGGCCGCTTGCATCGCCGCCAGCGCGCTCCTGATGGGGTGCACTGCGGGAAGCTCGTCGGGGGACGCCGTTTCACCGGTGCACGCGCCGAGCGCAGCGACGGAGACGAGGGGAAGAACCGCCTTGCAGAAATGGGAGAAGCGCATGAATGGATCCTTGGAAGGTAGGCCGTGATCCATCGCGTCTTGCGACGGAGCACACATGGGCGGTGCCCATGTCGCGCGAGTTTCGCGCGCGCCAGCTCATTGCGATGCGCATCGTCGATAGTTGTTTTCACGCGCGGATGACGCGCGACACGCGTCCCGATCCGCGCGACGGCTCGCGCTACTTGCGCAGCGCGCACGGTAGCTTCGAACCGCTTCGGACCGCGCATTGGCCGTGCGATCGTTTCGATTTTCGATCGCATGTGACGTGCGCGGTCACATCCAGTGCGTGCGCTATGGATAGCGGCTTGGCCGTCGGTACTCGCTAACAAGAGTCGAGGTCATCGCAGAAATCCGCGCTCGGACGCTGCGTCTTTGCCGTGATGGCGCCGAACCGCGCGCCAACGCGCCGTCGACCGCGCAGGTGTTTCTCCGCTTCAAGTGAAAATGGTCCCCAACTGGCCCAGGCCACCCCAAAATCGGCGCGGCCACCCACCGATCAAACCGGAGACGCGGCGGCGTGCACGGCGCGGAGCGCCGGCGCGATGGCCCCTGGCCACTCGCGGAGGGCCTCGCGGTAGGTCGCCGGGGTCAGCTGCGCGTCGGGAAGTAGCCGCTCGAGGAGCTCTATCGCTTCCGCGCGGCGTGCGAGCTCCGGGCCGCCGACCAGCATCACCACCTCGGCGACCGACGTGAGCGCGCAGAGGATGGCGTCGACGTCATCACGCTCCTTCGAGCCCTTTGCTGGCAATGCGCTGGCTTCGCTGGAAGCCGCGGGAAACCAGCGCGCGAAGCGCGCCGCGAGCGACGCGCGGTCACGGTGCAAAGCTTCGAGCAGCGCGCGGTCGCCATCGGAGGCGCCGACCTCCGACCCCGCGCCGGCCTCGCGGCGCTGCTGCGCCTCGGCGTCGTGACGCTCGAAGGCGGCGATGTCGCGCTCGCGATCGATCGAGCGGAGCTCCTCGACGAGCGGCCCGAGCTCGCTCTCGAGCTCGCGCGCCATGGTGAGGGGATTCCGAATCGAGCCGCTCGGCAGGTGCAATGCCGTCGCGCGCTCCTGCTCGCCGCTGGCGATGGCGGCCAGCTGCTCGTCGTCGAGGAAGTGATAGAACGCCGGCCGGCTCACCGCGCGCGCGCTGGCGCGCGACGAAGCCGCGCAGCGCGGGATTTTCCTGACCGAGGACGATGACGCTCACGCCGATCGGCAACGCGCCGAGCGCCGCACGCGCGGTGACGAGCGCGCCCTCGTCGACCTCCGCCTCGCCGTCGGTCACGAGGACGATCTGCGCGCGCGTCAGCTCGTGATCGAGCTCGCGGGCGACGGCGACCTGCTCGAGGCTCGAGAGCAGCGCCTTCTGGATGTCGGTGCCTCCGCTATGCATCGTCGTGACAACGTCGCGGAACGCGTCCTTTGCGCTCGCGGCGCTGTCGACGCGGGTGACGCCACCGAGCTCCTCGTTGAAGTACCGGAAGAAGAGCGTGCACTTCACCTCGCCGGGCGCCTTCAGCCGGGCGATCAGCGTCGCGAGCTCGGCGACGAGGAGCGCGTCACGCACACGCGCGCGCGGCCCACGCATCGAACCGGCGCCGTCGAGTACGTAGACTCGCACCTCGCTGCGCGCGACCACGCGGGTCTGCCGCCGCACGTCTTCGCGGACGAAGCGCCGCGCGAGCAGGCGCCCGGCCGCGAGATCGAGAAGGATGGTGCGCGGATCGTTCACGATCGCGTCCGGAAGGTCGTGCGCGTCGTGCGCGTCGACCAGGATATGGTCCTGCGTCGGATGGCGAACGTGCTGGATGAACCGCTCCTCCTCCACGATGCGTACGGCGCCGAGCGCGCCGCCGACCTCGAAGCAGCCATCCATCGCCACGGTGGAGCGCAGGACCTCGCCACCTGCGCCCGAGAAGTAGAGGAGCGGTTCATCGGCCGCGGCGCGCTCGATGTCGTTCGTCGCGGCGATGAGTCGTTCTGCGGACTGCGCACGCACCGTCTCGATGCCTTCCTGGACCGCGGCGACCACCTCGGCCCCCAGCAGCTCGGATGCCGAAGCCTGGAGCGAGGCCTCCACTGCGCCGGCGCTCGTGGGGTCGGCGCCCTCCCAGAGCTTGGCGATCGCCTGCTTCGTCACGCGGGCTACCTCGCCGTCCGACGCCGCGAGCGCCGCGGTGTCGATCGCTGCGAGCGCCGCGTAGAGCCTTCGCGGATCGCCGCGATCGATCGCCTGTCGTACTTGGTGCGCTAGCTCGACGTCTGGCGAGAGGCCAAGGGTCTCGAGTCGATCGATGCGAACGATCTCGCGTGCGATGAACGACGCTCGCGTGCGTTCACCGGTGCGATCGAGCGGCAACGCTGCCGAGACATCGAGCAATCGCTGCCGCGCCGCGACGAGGAGACGGCGCCTCCGCCCGAGCAGGCTCTCCTCGCCGCGTGCCGCGGCGAGGAGATGATCGATTGCCGCGAGCTCGAGCTCCACCACCCTGACGTCGGCATCCGATGCCGGCACCCCCTCGCGCGTCGCGATCGAGGAAATGAACGCGGCGTCGTCGTGCTTTTCCTCTCCCGTCGTGGCGGCGGTTCGCAGGCCGAGCGGCGGAAGCACCGACACGTCGTCAGGGTTGGACGTACGGCGCAAGGCATCCTCGTCGGCCGTGCCTTGCTCGAGAGTCGTCAACGCGTGGTCCGCGGCGACGAGGAGCTCCAGACCCTGCGCAGCCATGCGCCATAGCCGACCGCCGGCTTCTTGCGCACGATCGCCGCGCGCTCCACCGCCTCGACGTTGTCGACGAGCTCCGCGAGGGCCAGGGCATACGCCACGCGTGCGTTCTTCGCGTCGCCGCACGCGGACGCCTCGCGTAGCGCAGGAAAGAGCGCGAGGAGAGCCGTGAAGCGGACCTTCGCCTTCCAGCCGGCGAAGGCGAAGAGCGGGCTGGCGACGCGAAAGAATAGCTGCTCCTCGATGCCCGCCGGATCGAGCGCGACACGCTGGATGCGCCGGCCGAGGTCGTCGAGCTGCGGGCTCACGAGCCGCTTTGCGATGCGGGAGCGGCGAGCACCTCGCCTTGCTCGAGGCGGTGTCCGTGGCCTCGATCGCCGCGCGTAGCGTCGCCACGCGGGCGGCCGCTTCGGGAAAGACGTCACCGATGACGCGACTCTCGAGCGCGAAACGGAGGAGCGCGCCCTCGTCACGCGTGACGTGGAAGAACTTGCTGTCGGCGAGCTCGGTGAGCACGTTGCCGATAGTGGGGGTCGCACCGGAAGCGCACGCGGCATCGACGTTGGGCCCGAGCAGCTGCCACCAGGCTTGCACGTCCTCGCGCTCCACGAAGACGCGACCGAGCTCCTGGAAGAATGCCCGGAACCGCTCCGTAGCCGCGCGAACCTCAGGTGACGAGTCGACGATCGAGGTGCTGCGATCGTACACCACGTGCGGCTTGCGCTGCCCTACAGCATGGCGCGGCCGACCGCTCCGTAAACGGAACAAGACCTCCGAGCCAAGCGCAGAGCCGCTCAGAGCTTCGTCACCTCGAAGTCGTCGAAGAGCACTTGGGAGTCGGCCTTCGACCAGAGCCCGACGCGCCCCGCGGGAACGCTCTCGAGGGACTTCTCGAACCGTTTTGCGTCGTCGACCTTCACGACGAGCTGCCTACCGCGGAGCTCGAGCACCAGCGTGTGCCAAGCGCGCGTCGGGGTCGGTACATTGCGAACGGTGTCGATGACGCTTCGCTTTCCCTTCATGACGGTGAAGTACAGGAGATTGTCCTCGAGGGCGTTCGCGCGGACGCCCGTGTAGCTCCCGCTCGGCGTGATGCCGAACGCAATGCCCGCACCCTGATCGATCTTGCCCGCGATGGGATAGAAGCGAACGCTCATGCGGAGGTCTCCGGCCGGCGGCGGCTCCTTGAAGATCGCGAGCGGATAGAACGCGAAGGCCTTCACGCCGTCGAGGAACTCGGCATAGCGATCGCCGTAGAGACGCTTCGCCTGCTCGGCGAGGTTCGACGAAGGTACGCCATCGCGCCACTTCGAGCCGTCGACCTCGAAGCCCGTCGCACCGCCTGCCTGTGCGATGTGCCAGTCACCGACAACCGCCTCGAACGCGGTCGATGGGCCGAGGTCCGGCTCGCCGTCGAAGTGGGCAGCAAGCGCAGGCGCTCCGGCCGCATCGTTGGTGACCCCGGACGTCGCCGCCGACGTGGCGACGCTTGCGCTCGGCGACGCACTGGCGGACGGGGGTGGCACGGAGCTCGCCGGGGCGTTCGATGAGGTTGGCCGGTCGCACGCGGCGATGGTCATGACGAACGTGCACACGGACAGCAGCTGGCTTGAAAACCGAATCATGAAATCCTCCTTCGTCTTGTGAGAATGAAACCGATGACGAACACCGCACCCGGTACGACGCCATACGCGACCGCGTGCAGCAACGTTGCGCGCCACCCATCGATCACGACGGGATATCCCGGGTACGCAGGCTGCGCCCAGCCGGGCAGCGGACGGCCGGCGGTCTCGAAGATGAGCGTCACGATCTCGCGGCGGCTCGTCGATCGCGTCTCTCGTGACTCGTCGCCCACGCGGATGACCAGCCGACCGTAGGCGTCGTCGTGGACGGCAGGAGCACGACCGCTCGGACCGTCGAGGGGCATCACGACGCGAATGTCCGGCCGTGCGAGCAGAAGCTTCGTCAGCGTGTCGCGCTCGAGCTGCCGCCGCCGGGAGTCCTCTCGGTCCAGCCACACCGTGATCTCGATGGGATGTTCGAGGGCGCGGAGCTCCGCGACTACGGCCGGGGGTAGGGAGGCGCGCCGCAACTCGGTCCAGTCGTACGCGCGGTGAATTCGCGTGGACGCAACGATCGCCGCCGCTCCGGCAAGCGCGATCAGGATGGCCCCCCTGGCTCTCGTCCGCCCTCGGAGATCGAAACGAGCACCCAGGAGCGCGAGGGCCAGCGCGCCAATCAGCGCCGCTGCGAACCATGCGAGCGCGCCGATGCTCACGAGCGCGTGCTCGAACGGCGCGAGCTGTCGGCTGACTGCTGCGGCCTCGAGCGGTCCCAACCACGCGAGCGCCGCAAAACCTTCGCCCGCCTCCAGCGCCCAGGACGCGAGCGAGACGACGATGGCGAGGGTGGTCGCCTGGGCAACAGTCCGGGTCCACGCGGCTGCCGCAACCGAGATCACCGCCACGAGCACGAGATGAAGGAGATGTCCGCCGAGACCTATCGCGACCTCCAGCAGATCGAGATGGCCGCCCAGCACGGCGAAGACGCCGAAGAGCGCGATCGGCGGGACGAGGATGAACAATGCGACGACACACGCGACGGCAAGCTTCCAGAGGAGGACCTTCGCGGGCGAGCCAAGTGCCAAAGCCAGGGCACCGAACGTGTTCCGCTCCTTCTCCACGGCGAGAAGGCGGGTGGCAACGATCGGAACGAGCATTGCTGCCGCGAGCTGAGCGCCGCCGAAGGTGGGTCGCACGATGCCGGCGAGCGGATCGAGCTCGCGCCGCATCAGCACGTTTTCCAGCGCCGATCGCGACGCGGCAGAGTAAAGATCGACCGCGAGAACGAAGCCGTGGCCCACGAGCACGGCGGCGAACGCAAACACGAGCCACGTGACCCGCGCACGGAACGCGATCGCAAGCTCACGGCGAATCATGCGTGCTCCGTCGCGAAAGGAGCCGTCGGAACACGTCCTCGAACGGAGCATCCGGCACGCCTGCGATCGTCCGAAGCTCCTCCACGGTGCCGGTCGCGACGCTTCGGCCTTCGGCGAGCAACACGATGCGATCGGCGATGCGTTCGGCCGTCGACATCTGGTGAATGGTCACTACGACTGCCGCCCCCTGCCGCGCGCGGTCACGAACGACGCCGAGCACGTTGTCGAGCTGCAGCGGATCGAAGGCGCCGAAGGGCTCGTCGAGAACGAACACGGGCCGGGCGAGGGCTAGCGTGAGCGCCAGGCTGACGCGCTTGGCTTCTCCCCGCGACAGTTCCCCGCCTCTGCGGTCAAGGAGTGCACTGGCGCCGAGGCGACGAGCGTAGTCCGCGGGCGGCCTTCACGGCGGCGCTTGGCACGGCCCCGAGCAACGTCCGGACCGACACCTCCTCAGGCAGCCGAGCATCATCCGGCATGTACGCGAACGCTTGCGCGCGCTGCGCAAACGACCGAATCGGCGTACCGGCGGCCGCGAGGAGCGTCGTCGTCGACGGCACCAGCCCGACGACCGCTTCGAGTAGCGTGCTCTTGCCTGCGCCGTTCGGCCCGACGACGGCGACGACTTCTCCTGCCGCCGCAGTGATCGAGACGCTGTCGACCACGCGGCGCCCGCCGCGAGATACGCAGAGACCCTCGACACGCAGCGCGCTGTGCTCGTCCCTCACCCCCCTCAGATAGTCCAGCTCGGCCAGCGCGGCCAGGGGCGATATAGCGCATATGTCAGTGGCGATCGGTCACGATCATACAGCTGTGATACTTCATGGCTCGATGCAGGGACGGGCAGCGAAGGAACCTCGGTGGCTGCTCCTCATTCACCAGATCCCCCCTCAGCCTGCGTACTTTCGCGCCAAGGTCGGGCGGCGTCTGCAGCGGCTCGGCGCGGTCGCGATCAAGAACGCGGTCTACGTTCTGCCAAAGGCGGAGCAGACGCGCGAGGACTTCCAGTGGGTTGCACGGGAGATCGCGCGAGAGGGCGGCGAGGCGACCGTATGCGAGGCGCACCTCGTCGATGGGCTGAAGGACGTGCAAGTTGAAGCGCTCTTCCAGGCTGCGCGGCATTGGCGACGCGAAGAGCCAGCAGCTGCGCGCTTCGGGAGACCTGCCGCGAGCACGTCGGCGATCGTGATCCGCCAACCGCCGTCAGATGCAGCACGACGGCGTGCGGTCGGTTCGGGGACACTTGGTCGCGCAGCGTCCGACCCCGCACACGGCCGCCCTGACCGTCCTCCCGCCCTGGCAGTCGACCGCCAGCCCGAGGTTCCGCCCATCGGGCCCCCGCAGATCTTTCACGCAGTAGGTGCCGTCAGGCCGACCGTCGCAGTCGTCGCAGGCGTCGGGAAAGCCCTGCGGCATCAGCGTGCAACCGAACGGGCAGTTTTGCACGCACGTTGGCGTCGGGCCGCCGTTACACGTGACGAGATCGCCCCCGCGCGCGCGTTCCGCAGGGTAGGCGGGAAAGACCGTCGCGTTGCTCGCGCAGTTGGGACGGGCGAAGCTCGCATTGCACTGTAACTCGGCAAGCGGGAAACCCGGATCGCATGGGGGCGGAAAGGCGGGCGGGCCTCCCTCAGGGGGCCGTGCGTCGCCTCCGTCCCCGGCGCTCGAGTCGGCGACTGCGCCGACGGGGCCAACCTCCTTGAAGTCGATGAGGAGGGTACATCCCGCGCCTAGCGCGACGTTCGCGAGGAGCATGACGCGGACCAGCGGACGCATGGGGGCAGGCCGATCATAGACCGCCGGCCGGCCCGTGCACACGCCGTCGTGAGCACGACGCTCCGCGCGTCCACCGAGCAACGGCGCGCGCGTCTCTCGCGCCCCTGAAAAATGATTGCGGCGCTCGTGACATGGTCCGTCCGCGGGAAGGAGGTCCGGCGCCGCATGGCGGTGGGGAACGGCGCCTCGATCTCCGGTACCCCGGAAGCGGTCTGCGTCGTGCTCGACGGATCACACCATCAACACGATCGGCGGCCAGCTCGGATTGAAATACAACGTTGCGGGGACGAGAATGCCTTCTTGAGACCGATGCGCACGAGGCCGTCAGGACGTACTTGAGGAGCGCCTCGCGGCCCGGCTCGTCGAGGCCACCGATCGCGCGACGCGTGAGAGGCAGAGCGCCTCCGGCGCCACTCGGGACCGGCGGGCGGCGTCGCGCCGAGACCGCCGACGCGGCGAGGCGCGTGAGACCGGCGCGCTCACTTGCGTCTGCCGCCTCCGCGTCGTCGCCGTTCTCGCCGTCCAGAAGACTTCGGCGACGAAGCACCACTCGAGGCCTCCTGGTTGCGAACCACTTTGCGGCGCGCCTCAGCAGCGCACGTCCAACGCCGTGCGGTCGAGCTTTTTTGGAGCTCAACCCCGCGCGCCAATCTGGAGAACGGTAAGCAGTAGTCGGACGTACGGGCTGCACTCACGTGCTGCCTTCATGAAGAAGCGCCGTCGACCTTCGACAGTTCGTGCGGTCCCGCGCAAGAAATGATCCATCATGAATTCCCGCGACCGCGCGCGGTGGATCGCCGGATGACCTCGGCGAGGGCCGCGAGGTGGCGCGAGCCATCGCGAGCGGGACGACGATTTTTGCAGCGTGAGCCGATACGCGCCGCGCGGCGCCTCGCAAACCGCGCCCAGGTCGGGGCATGCGCATTGCTAGACAACGAGAAATGAACCACTGCCTCCGCGCCCTGCTAATTCTCACGTCCACCTCGGTCAGCATCGTCGGCTGCACGGCGGAACAAGGTTCGTCGGATCCCGAACACGAGGAGGAACCGGTTGCCTCGACCAGCGACGAACTGAGGAGCGTCGTCAACTGCGCGGCGCGCACGGACACGGCGTACGTGAACGCGTCTCCCCGCCCTATCTCCGTCATCACCATCGGAGGAATGGCCGTGTCGAGGGCCACAGGGCACGCCTTCCTGGCGATGCAGCGTGCGGCCGATGCCGCGGGCGTCTCGCTCCAGATCACCAGCGGCTTCCGCACGATGGCCGAGCAGCAGTACCTCTATCACTGCTACCAGACGAGGAGCTGCAACAACGGCAACCTCGCCGCGCGTCCGGGCTATTCCAATCACCAGAGCGGCCTCGCGCTCGACCTCACGACGTCAGCGTGGCTCGCGAACAACGCGGCTCGCTTTGGATTCGTTCGCACCGTACCGAGCGAGTCGTGGCACTACGAGCACCAAGGCGCGGATCCCGGCGGCGTGTGCGGTGGCGGAGCAGGCGGCGGCGCCGACCTGGGCTGCCACTCGGCGACGCTCGGAACGGGCGTTTCAGACAACGCGTGCGTGCAGGCGCGGTCAGATGGGAAGTGGTACCAGTGCAAGGACGGCGCGTGGGTGGATCGGTTCTCGGATCCCGAGGGTTGCGCCTCCGTGCACCCGCTCTGAAAGCCGCATCCAGGGTCGGCATGCACCTCCTCCGCGTCTCCGCGCCAGGGACCCGGTACGATGTCGGCCCCTTCGATGCACGCGCGCCCTCCCGAACGCCTTGCGAAGCCCGACGCAGGTCGATGTCGTCGATAGACTCGCTCCGAGCCGTTGACACCTGACCGGAAGACCCGTCACGCATGTCCGGAAGTACGACAAGGGATTCATCGACGCCACCAGCCCCACCGCGGTCTCCGGCTCGGGCTTGCCGAAGAGCGAGTACAGCAAGCAACAGAGCCCGCAAAGAAGAAGACCGCAAGTGGCTTCGCCGCGAGCGAGCCGGCCTGGTGGCCTGGTAGCGGCTCCTCGCTCGATGTCGATGCCGAGCCGCTTGCCGACCGTCGGGATCTCGTCATCGCCACTCACCTCGAAGATCAGCGCGCGTCGTCCCTTGAGATCGACGCGCAGGTCGACGGTCTGGTGTCGATGGTGCCGTCTCCGAAGGCCGCGACGGAGTGGAATCGAGGTCCACTCGAACCGCTCGCGAAGCATCCCTCGATGACAAACGCGTCGGCGTCGGCGATGTCGCTCTCTTGTTGCGCGAGTGAAGCCGGTTCGACGCCGTGTTGCTCGACATCGACAACGGCCCCGTCGCCTCCGCCATCACGGCTTCGCGGTCGAGACCCATCACGTGCGTGCGCGGTTGAAGCAGGGCGGGCCGCGTCACAGGATCTTCGTCGGACCGCTGTGACCGTGCAGCGCGCTGCACAGGACCGTGCAGGTGTGTGCCGTGTGCAGCTCACTCGCGGCCTTTATTTGCGGCGAATGCGCGCGATCTCGCGGAGGCGCGTGTCTTGCGTACGCCGCGGACCATGCGACACCTTCCGTTTCTCGCGATCTCGTTCGTCTCCATCCTCACCGCGTGCGGCTCGCACTCGAGCAACCCGACGGAGGGTCGAGGCGAGCTCGATCGCATGACGTTCACGTACGACGGCATCTTTTGCCTGAACGATTGCTCGCCGGGGCAACCCATCGCGAAGGGCGCGCACGTCGTGCTCGCGGCGAAGGGCGACGATGCGCAGGCCCGCTATCGGGGACGGGTGACCGCACCCGGCCTCGTCATCGAGCACGAGGACCTCCAATGCATGTGCATGGAGCACGACGCGAGCGGCGGCTCGTCGGGCGCGTCGATCGCGCCAGGCGAGAGCTGCTACGCGCCTACCGTTCGAGAGTGCTCGCGCACCTTCACGCTCCGCGCGGACGAGGTCGGGCCCGTGACGCTGGAGGTGCTCGGCCCGAACGACGAGCTCGTCGATCGGATCGCGCTCGTGGTCGCGAAGCCCGAGCGCATCGAGGCCGTCGTGAAGACCTCACGGCCGACTGGCGGCACGATCCGTACGGTCACGCCGGGGGCGGACGGCGCCTTCCAGGTCGACGCGCCCGCGCGACTCGACCTCGAAGCGGCGGCGTTCGATGGGCAGGGCAAAGCGCTGCGCATGCACACTGGCGACGTCGCCTTCGCGAGCACGGACGCAAAGGTGAGCGGGTGGGAAGGTCGCTACGAGACCGAGGTGCATGCCCCGGGCGTCCTGCACGTCACGGCGACTGGCCTCGGCATGACGAAGCCCTTCGTGGTGCGCGTCATCGCGGGCATCCCCCGGTAACGAGGAGCGCGAACGCGGAGGCCGCCTCGAACGAGGCGCCGTCGTACAGCGCGGGCGAGGCCATGACCCTCGCAGGGATGCAACGGGGCACCCTCGAGACGGCGAAGGACACCGGCGCGCGCGCCGAGCACGGGCTTGCCGAGCCGCCCCCGCGCGTCACCGACGCCGCGGTGCACGAGCGCTTCAACCTGCACGCCAGCGTCCATGTCCCCGCCCACGATGGTCTCGCACGCGAGCGATTGTGCCGCTGCCTCGCGCGTCCGGCCTTCTCGCTCGCGCTTGGGCGTGCGTCGCAACGGCCTCGTGGTGTACCGCGTGGAGAACGCCGGGCGCGGTCGCGTCGAGCAGCGCGAGATGTCGCCGGTAGAGTGTCTCGGGCGTTGCCTCGACGGCTCGGTTGCTCGCCGCGAACGCCGCGAGGAGGTGAGCCGCTGCGCCAGCTGACTTCGCGCCGAGCGGCAGCGTGACATCCATGCCGCCGCGCGCCCCCAGGAGCATCGCGTTGACCTTCGTGCCCGTCACGGCCTTCGGAGACGGCACCATCGGCACCATCACCGCCGAGATGACGACCGCCGAGCTCCTCGAGATCCGCAATGCCTCGCACGGTGAGTCCTGGTCCGGGGCACCCGCAGCGACGCAGCCGCCGCCCGAGGCACGTCAGCAGCCTGCGCCCTCGTCGCGCGAGCACCTCGAGATCGCGCGCCGCGAGCGACCGTCCGCCCATGCATGTGGCAACCTGGATCGAAAGACCGCTCAGCCACACCACCTGCGCGGTGTGCGGCACCGCCGACGCGCGGCTGCTCTCCACGACCACGCTCGAGGACGGTCTCCGCGTCACCGTATGCGGCTCGCACAAGGTCGCGCACCGCCGCGCCGAGAAGATGGCCCGCTCGGTCGACGAGCTACGCATCATGCTCTGTGATCGCCGCGTCGCCGCGGGCTGAGCCAGCTACGCGGCCGGTAGCGGTCCGACGCGCGTGGTGTCCGGGGCCCTCTCCTTCAGCGCGTGGCGGCGCCGCTTCGTGAAGCGGTCGAGCGTCAGGTAGATCACCGGCGTCGTCAGGAGCGTGAGCGCTTGCGAAAAGAAGAGGCCGCCCACGATGGCGATGCCCAGCGGCTGACGCAGCTCCGAGCCCACGCCGCCGCCGATGGCGAGCGGGACCGCGCCGAGCATCGCGGCGAGCGTCGTCATCATGATGGGACGGAAGCGCAGGAGGCAGGCCTTGGTGATGGCGGCCTCGGGGGTCAGGCCCTCGTCGCGCTCGGCCTCGATCGCGAAGTCGATCATCATGATCGCGTTCTTCTTCACGATGCCGATCAGCAAGATGATGCCGATGAGCGCGATGACGCTCAGCTCCGTCTTGAACACGAGCAGCGTGAGCAGCGCCCCGACGCCGGCCGACGGTAGCGTGGAGAGGATCGTGATGGGATGGATGGTGCTCTCGTAGAGCATCCCCAGCACGATGTAGACGGTCACGAGCGCCGCGAGGATGAGAAGCGGCTGGCTATCGAGCGAGGCCTTGAACGCCTGCGCGGTGCCCTGGAACTGGGGGTTTATCGACGCCGGCATCCCGATGTCGGCCTCGGCGCGGTGCACCGCGACCACCGCCTCGCCCAGCGAGACGCCCGGCGCGAGGTTGAACGAGATGGTGGTGGCGGGAAACTGGCCCTGATGCGCGATCGAGAGCGGCGTCGCGCCCGACGACCGCTTGGTGAGCGTGCGCACCGGCACGAGACCGCCATCGCCCGCGCGCAGGTACAGGTGGTCGATGGCCTCCGGGCCGAGCACGAGCGCGGGCTTCATCTCGAGCACGACGCGGTACTGGTTCATCGCGGCGTAGGTGGTGGCAATCTGGCGCTGACCGAAGGCGTCGTAGAGCGTGGCGTCGAGCTGCTGCGCGGTGATGCCGAGGCGCGAGGCGGAGTCGCGATCGAGCTCGACGGCGAGGCCGAGGCCGCCGCTCTGCTGATCGGTGTTCACGTCGCTCAGCTCGCGCACCGTGCGCAGGCGCTCGAGGACCTTGGGGCCCCACGCGCGGAGCTCCTCGATGTCGGCGTCCTGCAAGGTGTACTGGTACTGCGTGCGTGAGGCACGGCCGCCGACGCGGACGTCCTGCGTCGCTTGCAAGAAGAGCGTGATGCCCTCGACCTGCGCGAGCTTGGGCCGGAGGCGCGCGATGATGGCGTCGGCCTTGGCGCGCTTGCCCGTCTTCAGCTCGACGAACATCGTGCCGGTGTTGCTGGTGTTGCCGCCCCCCGCGCCGACGAACGCGACGACGTGCAGGACGTCGGGATCTGCGCCCACCAACTCGATGATTCGCTCCTGACGATCGCGCATGGCGGGGAAGGAGACGTCCTGCGGCGCCTCGGAAAAGCCCATGAGCATGCCGACGTCCTGCTGGGGAAAGAGCCCCTTGGGGACGACGACGTACAGCGCGACGGTCGCGCCGATGGTGGCGAGCGTGAGGACGCCGACCACCGTGCGCTTGCGGAGGACCCACCCCAGCGCCCGCTCGTAGAGACGGAGGACGCTGTCGAAGACCCACTCCGTGCCGCGATAGAACCGGCCGTGTGGGCCCTCGTCCTTGCGGAGAAGGAGGGCGCACATCATCGGGGTCAGCGTGAGGGAGACTACCGCCGAGACCGAGATGGCGATGCTGAGGGTCACCGCGAACTCGCGGAACAGCCGCCCCACGACGCCGCCCATGAGCAGGATCGGGATGAACACCGCGAGGAGCGAGACGGTGATGGACACGATGGTGAAGCCGATCTGCTTGGCGCCCTCGAGCGCCGCCTCGTGCGGGGGCTTGCCCTGCTCGACGAGACGCGAAACGTTCTCCGTGACGACGATGGCGTCGTCCACGACGAAGCCCGTGGCGATCGTCAGCGCCATGAGCGAGAGGTTGTCGAGGCTGTAGTCGAGCAGGTACATCACGCCGAACGTGCCCACGAGCGAGACCGGCACCGCGACGCTCGGGATCGCGGTGGCGCGCGCCGATCGCAGGAACACGAACACCACCACCACCACCAGCGCGAGGCTGATGAGGAGCGTGTGCTCCACGTCGATCACCGAGGCGCGGACGCTCTGGGTGCGGTCGATCGCGACCTCGACGTCGATGGCAGGCGAGATCGACGTCGCGAGCTCGGGCAGGGCGGCCTTGATCAGCTCGTTGGTGGCGACGATGTTCGCGCCCGGCTGCCGCCGGATGATCATGAGGATGGATCGCGTGCCGTTCGTCCATGCGGCGATGCGTTCGTTCTCGACGGAGTCGAACACCGTGGCCACGTCGCCGAGGCGCACGACCGCGCCGTCTTTCGAGCTGACGACGACGTCCTTGAACTGCGCGGCCCCGAACAGCTGGTCGTTGGCGGCGATGGACCGGGAGGTGGTGGGGCCCGAGAGATTGCCCTTCGCCGCGTCGACGGTGGAGGCCGCGACGGCGGTGCGGACGTCCTCGATGGTGAGGAAAGCGCCCGCGAGGCCTTGGGGATCGACCTGGATGCGCACCGCGGGCTGCTGCGAGCCGCCGACCGTGACCTGGCCGACGCCCTTCAGCTGCGCGATGCGCTGCGCGAGGATGGTCGTCGCGGCGTCGGCGACGAGGCCGATGGGTACGGTCTTGCTCGTGAGCGAGAGGATCATGATCGGCGCGTCGGCCGGGTTCACCTTCCGGTAGCTCGGGCGCGTCGGCATGTCGGCGGGCAGCTCGCCGCCCGCCGCGTTGATCGCGGCCTGCACGTCGCGCGCGGCGCTCTCGACGTCGCGATCGAGGTCGAACTGCATCGTGATGCTCGTGGTGCCGAGCGCGCTGGTGGACGTGATCTCGGTCACGCCTGCGATCCGCCCGAAGCGGCGCTCGAGCGGCGTCGCCACCGCCGACGCCATCGTGTCCGGGCTCGCGCCCGGGAGGTTCGCGTTGACCTGGATGGTCGGGAAGTCGACGCGCGGAAGCGGCGAGACCGGCAGGAGGCTGTAGCCGAGCATGCCGGCGATCATCACCGCCGCGGCGAGGAGGGACGTTGCGATGGGCCGCTTGATGAACGGCGCCGAGACGTTCACGGTGCGCTCGCTTTCGTCGCGGCCGGTTCGGCCTTCTTGCCGCCGAGCCCCTTGAGCCACCGCGCGAGGCGATCCATGTAGAGGTAGACGACGGGCGTCGTGTAGAGCGTCAGCACCTGCGAAACGACCAGTCCGCCGACGATCGTGATGCCGAGCGGGCGGCGCAGCTCCGCGCCGGTGCCGGTGCCGATCGCGAGCGGCACGCCGCCGAGGAGCGCGGCCATGGTGGTCATCATGATCGGGCGAAACCGCAGGAGGCACGCCTTGTGAATGGCCTCCTGCGGTGAGAGGCCCTCGTCCCGCTCGGCCTCCAGCGCGAAGTCGATCATCATGATCGCGTTCTTCTTCACGATGCCTATGAGGAGCACGATCCCGATCAGCGCGATGACCGTGAACTCGACGCCCGTCACGAGCAGCGCGAGCAGCGCGCCGACGCCGGCCGAGGGCAGCGTCGAGAGGATCGTCAACGGATGAATGTAGCTCTCGTAAAGCACGCCGAGCACGATGTAGATCACGACGATCGCCGCGAGTATCAGCAGCGGCATGCTCGACAGCGAGTTCGAAAATTCCGCCGCCGCGCCGGAGAACGTCGGCACGATCGTGCTCGGCATTGCAATGCGCTGGCGGGCTGCTTCGAT
>JAYTHX010000442.1:0-25595 GCA_043732195.1 Polyangiaceae bacterium | reverse complement strand
GCGAGGGCACGAGCTCGAGCGGCCGGATCTCCTCGACGAGCTCCGTTCCGCGCCGGTAGCGCAGGGCGATCTGCGTCGGCAGCTTGCCGCGCAGGCGGCCCGCCACCGTGAAGGTGGAGCCCGCGGCGACGGTGCGCGCATCGCGCGGGTACACGCGATCGACGGTGGCGCCGAGCGTGATCGCGACGTCACGCAGCGTGGGCGTGAGCGCCTCGGCGACGAGCGCGGAGCTCGCGCGCGCGGCGTCCGGGCGATCGAGCACATCGTAGACGGGCCCTCCGCCCGCCATGAGCTCGGCGAGCAACCAGCGATCGGCGCCCTGCCCGACGGCCATCGCGCCGAGCCGCGGGACGCCACTTGCGCGCCGGGAAAGGCGCTTGCGCAGCTCGCGCGCGTCGGTCTCACCGACGGTGGGGCGACCGTCGCCGAGGTAGACGACCATGCCGGTGCCGGCCTTGTCTCCCTGCGCGTCGAGGAGATCCGCGGCGCGCTCGAGCGCGATGCCGAGGTTCGAGGCCCCGCCCGCATGCACCGCGGCGAGGCCCTTGCGGAGCTCCGCTCGGAGCTCGGGCGTCACGGCCGAGGCCTTCGCGGGGCCGACGACGACCGCGTCCTGGTCGGCGGCGACCACGACGACGGAGTCCTTCGGGCCGAGCGCGTCGAGGACGGCGTCCACCGCCGCGCGCTCGGTCTCGAGGAGCGCCGGACCGACGCTGCTCGAGACGTCGACCACGAGCGCCAGCGTGACGCCGGTCTCGGTGAGGTCGGGCACCTCGGTGCGGACCACCACGTACGGATCCTCGTTGAGGTCCCCGCGCTCGACGTACGCGCGGGCCTTGCCCGCGTGGATCACGCCCGGGACCAGCTCCACGACGAGGTCGCCGGTGGGCCGAACGTCGGCCCGCCGCAGCTCGATGCCGCCGTTCACCACCGCGGCGCCGGTGCTCGCGGAGAGCCATTGCGCCGGTGATTGCGAGCTGACGCGGAGCTCGAGGCCGCCGACCATCGGCGCCTCGGTCTCGCTCGCCATGGGGAAGCGATAGGTCGCGCGCCCGTTCTTCTCGGGCAGCCACTCGACGTAGTCGACGAGCAGATCGAACGACGCGCCCGCCTTGATGCCGGCCAGCGTGCCGCGCAGCCAGCCGCCGCCGGCCCACTCGAGGCGACTCGCCGAGCTCCCCGCGCTGCCGCCGCTGCGATTGCCGGTGGCGAGCGCGGCGAGCGTCTCGGTGGTCGCGCCCTCCTCGGCGCGCGCGACGCGCGAGACGACGGCGCCCTCTGGCAACGCGAGGCGTACGTCGGCCTGGACGTCGCGGTCGGAGCCGTTGAAGTAGGTGGTGCGCGTGCGCGTCAGCGAGAGCTCACCCTCGATGACGACGTCGACCTTCTCCGAGCGCACGACGAGCGGCGCGCCGGGGTCGGCGTCCCCGCTACCGCCCCAAAGCTCGGCGATCGCGCTCGCCGGCGCGCGCTCGCCCGACCAAGGCACGGCGAGGCCGCCGGTCCAGTCGTCGAACGCGGTCTCGGGCGCGACCTTCGCGCCGCCCGCCGCGAACGTCGCGGTCTCGCCGCTCGGCACATGCACGGATTTTCCACCGGCCGCGAGCACGAGCTCGCCACGCGCGCAGTAGGCCTTGCCGCCGTCGGCATCGAACGCCGCCGCCGCGGAAACGACGGTGGCGACGGTGTCGCGCAGCGCGACCTCGGTGCGGGAGGCCGCGCCGGCCTGCACGAACAGCCGTCCCTTCGCGAGCGTGAGGCGCTGACCGCGTAGCGTGATCTCGGTGTTGCCGTCGACGATGGCGATCGTGCCGTCGTCGAGGCGGAGGCGCGCGCGGCCGCCGGGGGCGGTCTTCACGTCGTCGCCGTCGCGGAGGCGGGCCTTGCCGCGCACCTCGGCGCCGCGGACCAGCACCTCGGCGTGCAGCGACTCGAGATCGCCGACCGTGGTCTTGATCGCGCCGATGTCGACGGTCTCACCGCCGCGCGACGTGACCGCGAGGTAGCCGGCGCCCGCGGTGAGGATGGCGATCGCGATCTCGGGCCGGACGATCGCGCGCAGTAGCTTGCGGCCGCCGCTCATGGTGCCCCCACGCGCAGCGCGCCGTTCGCGAACGTGATGAGGAGCTTCGTGCTCGGCGCCGCCACGGTGCCGAAGCAAACCTCCTGTCTTCCTATCTTCTCGGTGGGGGTCCCGAGCCCGGTGATCACGGTGACCACCGCCTTCAGGCCGAGCCGCGCGGCGCGGGCGGCGTCCTCGGGCTCGAGCCGCAGCTCCGCGGTCGCCGGCGCCGGCGTCGCGCTGAGGTTCGCCTCGGCGACGCCGAAGACGGGGAAGTTGTCGGGCGAAGGCATCGGCGTGCCGAGCGTGCTCGTCCAGAGCGAAGGATGCAGCTCGGGGTGCGACCACGTCACGAGGATGCGCACGGCGTTCGGATCGGCCTGCCCGCCGGGCTTGGCGTTCGCCGCGACGAGCCGCTTGGCGCGCGCCAGGAGCTTCTCGGCGTCCTCCTTATTGCCGGTGCGGAGCGCCTCGTCGCGCGCCCACGCGAGGAAGGTGGCGGCGGTCGCGCGGGCCGCCCGCGAGAGCGCGCTCTTGCCGTCGGGCGAGCCGGCCGCCGAGGCCTTCTCGGCCCAGCCGACCGCCTCCTCCACGCGTCCCAGCCTTTGCGCTGCGGTGGCGATGAGGAGCGGCACCGTCGGGTCGTCGGGCGTGAGCGTCTGCAGCGTGAGGTACTGGCGGAGCGCCTCGTCGTACCAGCCGTGCGCGCGCAGGAGATCGCCGAGGCGCCGGCGGGCTGCGGGATCGTCGGGGGCGAACTCGACGAGCTCGCCGAACGTGCGGCGCGCCTCGATGCGATCGCGATCGGCGTCGGCGCCGGTCTCGCGGGAGGCGACGCGCAGGTAGTACTCGCCGACGCTCGTCCACACGTGCGCGGTAGCGTCGGCGCGTCGGCGCAGGCGGCGTGCCCAGGCGCGACCGCCGCCGTCGTCCGCGGCGTCCTCGTGGGCGTCGCGCACGCGCAGGCCGAGCTCGAGGTCATCGGGCCACTTGGTCGCGGCGGCGCGGAGCACGACGAGGCGATCGGTCGGTGTCTTCGCCTTGGCCACCATGCCCGCGGGGAGATCGTGGTCGACCGACTGCAGGCCGAGCGCGCGATGAAGCTCGTGCAGCTCGGTGACGTTCTGCACCCGCACCACGATCGCGCGGTACGGCTCGCGGCCTCGGTGATGAGCGCGCCGAGGTCGGTCGCGCCGCCGCGCTCGACGCTCGCGAGCCCGGCCAGCCATTCGCGGCGCCGCGCGGCATCGACGGGCACGAGGTCGCCGCTGCCGGCGCTCACGGGACGCAGCGTGGCGTCGCCGGCCTAGAGCGCGGCGCGGTCGTCGGGCCAGAGGTGCGCTAGCAACGCGGAGGTCAGGCTGCGCGCGACGGCAAGCGCGCCGGCCTCGGTGGCCGCGGAGGTATCGACGACGATCGCGAGATCGACGCCCGTGCCTGCGGCCCCTGGGGCCTCGCTGCGGGTGCTGCGCAGCGGGACGAGCAGGTAGTCGGGCTCCTCGCCGGAGACCTTGGCCGCGAACTTCGCGTCCGCGTTCATCGGGATCTCCTCCGCGGTCAGCGCGTGCGGCGCGCGGTAGGCGACGGGATCGGGCTCGCCGCCGTCGAACAGCTCCACCGCGAGATCGGCCCGCGGCACGAAGTCGAAGGCCTGGATGACGACGTGCTTGCCCTCGGCCTTGCCGTTCATGCCCGCGCGGACGCGGCTCGCACCCGCGCGCTCGAGATCGAGATCGAGACGCGCATCTCCTCGATGCGCGGGAGCGATCCGCGCGCGCCCTCGGCGGCCATCGGATAGACGTAGAGGCGGCGGTCGGCCTTCGGTCCCTGGCGAGAGAGCCACTCCGCGTAGCGCGTGACCACGCGCCGCTTGGCGCCGGCCTGGATGGGGTAGAGCCGCGCGTTGTAGACACCGGGCGCGACCCACGCGAGCAGCGCGGGGTCCTCGGTGGAGCCCTGGTAGACGTTGCTCTCGTACTGCTTATGGGCGGCGGCGCTCTCCTTGACCTTGCCCCACACGAGCTCGCCGTCGCGATCGACGCCGAACTTGTGGAGCACCGAGCCGACGGGCGTGCGGAAGCTGAAGAGGCCCTCGACGGTGTCGGAGCTGGGGTTCACGAACGTCTGATCGACCTCGGTGATCGCGCAGTCGTGATCGACGGAGACCCGCACGTCGAGCCGCTCGATGACGAGCGAGAAGCGGGGCTTGCCCTTGTCGCCCGGCGGCCGCGCGCCGACGGTGCCAAGCCCGAACGGCGCGGGCTGCGCGACGGGGTCGGCGGTGGCGAGGCCGCCGGTCCAGTCGTCCCAGGCGACGGCCGGGGTGCGCTTCGCCGAGCCGTCGTTGCCGAGCGTGAGGCGCTCGCCGGCGGTCGCGCGATCGGCGCTGGTCCCGGCGCGGGCTGCGCCGCGGAGGACCTCGGAGCCCTCGGCGAGCCGCTCGCGCGGATACGGCGCGCGCTTGCTCTCTCCGGGCGCGTTCACGCCGATCTCGCCCTTGATGGTCCGCATCTCGGCGAACGTGTCGCCGTGCGCGACGAGGGACGTGGGGGCGGAGCGCTTGCAGCCACCACCCACGAGGAGGAAGGGGAGGGCGAGGAAACAGATCGGGAAGAATCGCATCGGGCTCCAGCGCCTCGGGGCGCGCGCGTGCGAACGTACGCTGCCTGCGGACAGCCTCCCTAGGTACGAAGTTTCGAAACGTACCTCGCGATCCATGAGGCGCTCCGCGCGTCGTTCACGTGATCGCGTCGATCACCCGCCCAAGCGCCCGTAACCGCAGCGTTCGTTACGTGCGAGCGCGTATCTCACCTTGGCACCAAACATGGTTGTAGGCCGAGCACACCACGGAAGGATTCCCTCGATGCGCACGCACGCACGCCTGCCTGCCTCGCCATGCTCTCCCTCGCTCTCGCCTTCACCGCCGGCTGGGCCGCGACCGACGAGGACGACGACGGCGCCTCCTCTTCTTCCGACGCGCTGACGTCGCTCGCCGCCGCGCAGTGCAAGACGCCCACGGTGAAGACGTCACCGAAGGCGGGGCCCTCGGGCAACGCCATCGCGGGCAGCGCGCACACCACCCTCTCGGGCTGCGTCCTCGGCGCGACGGGCGCGACGGGCGAGTCGGTGGTGAAGCGGCTCTCGGCGCTGCTCTGGAACACGTCGGCGCTCGCGAGTGTCGAGAGCGATCCGGGCGCGCGCGTCTTCAGCAAGTCCACCGCGGGCTCGCGGCAGGGCACGCTCGTTACCTCGATCGTGCAGGACATCGACGCTCCACACCGTGCAGAAGCGTCCCGCCGGCAAGCCGTACGCGCTCACGCTCACGATCACGAACGCGCCGCCGGTCGTCGCCTCGCTTGCCATCTTCTTGGTGACGGTGGTGCAGCCGGGCAATCTCTCGCTCGATCTCGAGATCAAGGCGCAAGCGAACGGCATCACGGTCACCGGCGCGAGCGACATCATCCTCGAGCAGCAGCAGGACCGGCTTCGCAGGCCTCGGTGCTCGTGAACGACGTGAATGAATCGGCGCGGAGTCATCGTCGCGGCAGGCCGTGTCATCACCAATACGGTGGTGGCTTCGGAGTGGCTCCTCGGTGAGCTAGAGTCTGGCGCCCATGCATCGGCCCACGCTCACCCTCGCGCTGCTCGGTCTCGTCACGGTTTTCTTCGCGGCGTGTGACCCGCCGCCTCCCGTCGCGCCCAGTGGAGCGCGCGCGCGTCCGGCGTTCGCGCAGCCGAGCGCCCCGCCCGCGCTGGCTTCGTCGGCGTCGGTGACTCCCGCCGCGGCCGACAAGCCGGCCGGCACCGGCTACGACAAGCCCCCGCAGAACGTGCTCGACGTGCTGCGCGCGCCCTCGCCGCCCGTGCCGTACGTGAGCCCGACGGGCGACACGATCCTGCTCGTCTCGTGGGTCGACTATCCGCCGATGTCGCGCGTCGCCGAGCCGTTCCTGCGCCTAGCGGGCGTGCGCGTCGAGCCGAAGAACCGGCGCAAGCACGACACCCCGGGTGGCTACGGCATCCCGCCGTGCGCGCGCGAGATGACGCTCACGAAGCTCGCGACCGGCGCCGAACTCCACGTCGCGCTGCCGGCCGGGCGGTGTGTCGAGGCGCCGTACTGGGCCGCGGACGCGAAGCGCTTCTCGTTCCGCAGCACGTCGGCCGAGGCCGTGGAGCTCTGGATCGGGGACGCGACGACGGGCGAGGTGCACGGCGTGCCCGGGGTGCGGCTCAATCCGATCCTCGGCAACGTCGTGCAGTGGATGCCCGACCAGAAGAGCCTCTTCGTGAAGCTCGTGCCCGACAACGCGGGCCCGCCGCCCGCAGCGCCGCTCGTCCCGAGCGGACCGAGCATCCAGGAGACGACGGGCCAGAAGGGCGAGAGCAGCACGTACGAGGCGCGCGACGTGCTCACCAGCAAGCACGACGAAGCGCTCTTCGACTACTACGCTGCCTCGCAGCTCGCGATCGTCGACGTCGCCACGAACGCGGTCACGCGCGTCGGCAAGCCAGGGATCTACACCGGCGTCGACGTGGCGCCGGACGGCGACCACGTGCTCGTCGAGACCGTCAAGAAGCCCTATTCCTACGTCACGACGTTCGATCGCTTCGCGCACGACGTCGAGATCTGGGACCGGAGCGGCAAGGTCATGCACGCGGTCGCCTCGTTGCCCATCGCCGACCGCGTGCCGGTGCACGGCGTCCCCACCGGACCGCGCTCCTTCGAATGGCGCGCCACCGAGCCGGCGACGCTCACCTGGGCCGAGGCGCTCGACGGCGGCGACTGGAAGGCGAAGGTCCCGGCGCGCGACAAGGTGATGACGAACAAGGCGCCGTTCACGACGCCGCCCGTCGAGCTCCTGCGCACCGAGCAGCGCTTCGGCGGCTTCTCGTGGGGGGAGCAGCCGAGCCTCGCGTTCCTCCGCGAGCACGACGAGAATCGCCACTGGGCGCGCACGTCCACCGTGAACGTCGACGAGAAGCCCGCGAAACCGAAGGTGCTGTGGGATCTATCGACGGACGAGAAGTACAAGCACCCCGGCTCTCCGGTGATGCGCGAGCTGCCGAACGGGGCGTGGGTGATCCGTCAGGAGGGCGACGTCGTGTATCTCTCCGGGCAAGGCTCCTCGGTGGACGGTGACCGGCCGTTTCTCGATCGTCTCGATACGAAGACGCGCACCACCGAGCGCCTCTTCCGCAGCGAGAAGACCGCCTACGACAACTTCCTGGCGTTCACGGACGCCGGCGCGGGAGGCAAGGCGTTCCTCACGTGGCACCAGACGCCCGTCGAGCCGCCGAATGCCTTCTTGCGCACGCTCGCGGACAAGGTGTCGGCGGCGGCGCCAGGCGAGGCCGCGTTCGGCTCCACGTCGAAGGCGGTGACGCACATCCCCGATCCCACGCCTTTGGTGCGCGCCATCAAGAAGCGCATCGTGAAGTACAAGCGCAAGGACGGGACCGATCTCTCGTTCACCATCTACACGCCGCCCGATTACCAGGAAGGAAAGCGGATTCCCTCGATCCTGTATGCCTATCCCCTGGATTACGCGGATCCCTCCAAGGCCGGACAGCTCACGGGATCGGAGCAGACGTTCACGCGTCTTCGCCAGTACCGGCTCCTGCTGCTCGCGGGATATGCGATCGTCGACAATGCCGCATTCCCGATCGTCGGTGATCCGAAGAAGGCCTACGACACGTATCTCGAGCAGCTGGTGGCCGACGCGAAGGCCGCGGTCGACAAGGCGATCGAGATCGGCGTCGCCGACCCCGAGCGCATCGGCATCACGGGTCACAGCCACGGCGCGCTGATGACCGTGAACCTCCTTGCTCACACCGATCTCTTTCGCGCGGGCGTCGCCACGAGCGGCTCCTACAACAAGACGCTCACGCCGTTCGGCTTCCAGAACGAGCGCCGCTCGGTGTGGGAGGCGCAGAGCGTCTACCTGAAGGCCTCGCCGTTCTTCTTCGCCGACAAGCTGAAGCTCCCGCTGCTCATCATGCACGGCGAGGACGACGCGAACCCCGGCACCACGCCGCTCCAGGCCACGAAGCTCTACGAGGCCGTGCGCGGCAACGGGGGCACCGCGCGCCTGGTCATGTTGCCGCACGAGCCGCACTGGTACGCGGCGCAGGAGTCGAACGAGCAGCTCGTCGCCGAGATGATCCGCTGGTTCGACAGGTACGTGAAGAACGCTCCGCCGCGCGGGCCGGCGGCGGTACCATCGACACCAGGAGCCGCGCCTCGTCCATGAACCGCAGCACCTCGTTCCACGTCGCGCCGTTCGTGCTGCTCCTCGGGGCGGCTCTGCTCGGCGCGTGTGACGAGGATCAGGGATCGATCCCCGTTCGCAAGGGCAGCACCGGACCCGGCGGCAGCAGCGGCAGCGGCGGTCCCAGCGCCGCCGAGCAGCTCTTTCGCGGGCTCGAGGGCGACCTCGTCAAGACCTGCGGCGGCACCGGCGGCGTTTGCCACGTGACCGGCGCGTATCCCGGCAACCCGCCGTCGTTCCTCGCAGGTCCCGACGCCTACGTCTCGATCAGGTCGTTCCCCAGCATCGTGGTGCGTGATCCGTCGCAGAGCGCGCTGCTCAACAAGACCCAGCACGAAGGGCCGGGCCTCACGCCCGGCAGCGACCTGAAGAAGAACTGCGAGGCGTGGATCGGCGCCGAGGCGCTCGCGATCACCAGCAAGAAGCTGCCGACGACGGCGACGGTCTCGATCACCAACGGCGCGAACGACGTCGACCTGAGCAGCGCCGCGAGCGCGAACGTGGGCAGCGTGCACCTGCGGTTCGATGCCTCGCTGATCGGCGGCATCCTCTCGATCGCCAACATGCGGCTCGTCACGCCGCCCGGCGCTGCCGTGCACCTCTACAAACCACGCTTCGTGCGGATCTCGGCGGGCCGCGAGGCGGTCGACCCGGCGGACACGTTCTCCAACACCGACCAGACGGTGCCGGGCGGCGCCGAGACGAAGCTCACGCCCGGCTTCGCGCTGTTCAGCGGCGCCGCCTGGACGCCGTTCGTTCTCGCGGCCGACCAGGTCCGCATCGAGATCGAAAAGCTCGAGCCCGGGACCATTCCCATCATCGAGGCCCCGATGGTCTGCAAGAACCCGACGCAGTTCGGCACCACCGTCCTGCCGGTCATCCGCAACACGATGGCCGCGAACGGCACGTGCAACAGCTGTCACGCGAACACCACCGCGCCCCAGATCGGCGGCGCCGACAACGCCGCCATCTGCATCAACATCCTCCAGAGCCTGAATGCCGCGAACATCCCGCAGAGCAAGATGATCACGAAGGTCACGATGGCGGGCCATCCCGGCGGCCTCGTCGCCGACCCGACGGCGTGGACCGCGCTCTTCGTGAACAACAAGGCCGTCTTCTTCTAGTACCTCGCGCCGCTCGCCGTTTCGGGCAACCGCGAGGGGCGGGGTGCGTCGATTTTGTGATCGCGGGGGGAGGGGGCGTCCACTCACGGGCATATGGCGTCGCGTTGGCTTCTTTCCTTTCTTGCGCTCGTTGGCACCCTTTTCGCCTTCCAGCGCTCCAGCCGGGCGGACCCGCGGGCGATCGCGTGGACGGTCACGCGTCCGCCCGAAGCCGCCACCTGTCCGGATGCGGCCGCGCTCACCGCGGCCGTCGCGGCGGCGCGCGGGCCGGGTGCGGGGCGTGAAGGCGAACCTTCGTCGCTCGCGCTCGAGATCGCGTTCGCCCGTGAGGGCGCGGAGTACACGGCGACCTTACGCACGCGCAGGCCCGGAGGCGGCGTGCGCGTGCTTTCCGGACCCACGTGCGCGGCGCTGACGGACGCGGTCGTCGCGACGATCACGGTGCTGCTCGACGACGCTGGCGAGGAGTCTGCGCCGCCGCCTGCGCCCCCGACTCCTCCGGCCGGGGATCCCGAGTCGCCGCCCGCGGCGCCGGCGTCGGCCGACGTCTACCTCCCGTTTCGCGTCGGCCTCGCCGCGCGCGCGGGGCTCGCGGACTTCCATCGCACGAGCAGTAGCCCTGGCAACGAGGCGGGCGCGACGCTCGGCGGAGAGCTGCGCGTCCATCCGCACTCGCGGCACGGTGGCGCCTTCGCCATCACGTACGGCGGAGGCGTCTTTGGTCCGAACGTCACGTTGATCGACGCCGTGTATTCGTACGCGCTGACCGAGCCGCGGCCGCTCCATGGCGTGGCCACCTCCGTCTACCTGGACGTCGGCCCCGCGCTGGGGATCGTCTCGCGCGCGGGGCCTTCGCCGGACCACGCGGTCCTCGGCGGGCGCGTGTCGGCCACCGCGGATCTACACCTCGCGCTCTTCACCGTCGGGATCGCGGCGGGATACCACGGGGGCGTTCCGCTGAGCGGGGCGCCCGATGCCTGGGAAGGCGCCCTGACCGCGATGCTGCGCGCAGGGGTCGTGCTCGACTTCGGGGGCGGGAAAGGCGAGTGATGCGCGCCACCGCCCTTGCCTGGCCCGCCGGCGGACGCGTGCTAGGTTCGCAGTCCTAGCGAGCATGGACTTTCGCGCATTCTACGATCATCACGTGCGCTTCGTCTGGCGCGCGCTCCTGCGGACGGGGGTCCCCGAGCACGAGGTGCCCGATGCCGTGCAGGACGTGTTCGTCGTCATCCATCGCAAGCTTCCCGACTTCGAGGCGCGCTCGAAGATCACGACGTGGCTCTTCGCGATCTGCATCCGCGTGGCCGCCGATCGGCGGAGGCTCGCGCACGGGCGCTACGAGGTGCTCGCGGCCCACGTCACCGACTGCGCCTTCGGAGGCGAGAGCGCCGCTGACGATCCGCTGGTGCAGACCGCGAAGCAGCGAGCCCGCGCCACGCTCGAGTCGATCCTGGATCGCATGCCTGACGAGCAGCGCATCGTGTTCGCCCTCTTCGAGCTCGACGGGATGACCGGCAACGAGATCGCGGAGCTGCTCGAGGTGCTCGTGGGCACGATCCGATCACGACTTCGGCTCGCCCGCGCGACGTTCGAGCAGTCCGTCGCGCGCCTGCATTCACGCGAAGCCGCGAGCGCGTTCAGCGTGGCGCTCCGCCCCTCGGAGGTCCTGTGAGTGATCCGGTTCGCCTCCTGAGCACCACCCGCGATGGGACGGCGCGCGCTGCTCGATAGCGCCGTGTCACCGGGGCCAACCAACGCCGAGTGCGACGCGCAGTGGAGCTTGCTCGCGCGCAGGCTGCCGCAGGCGGTCGTCGTCGGCGCGGCAGCGGGCACCGCGGGAGGGGCGCTGGCGAAGGTCGGCGCCTCGAAGGCCGTCGGCGTCGGCATCGGAGCGCTCGTGAAGGGCGCGGTGATCGTCGCGGTCCTGGGGTCGGCCGCCGCCGTGGGGCTCACGCGGCCGTGGGAGTCGCGCGGTGAACCGGCGTATCTCGCCGCGAGCGCGTCGAGCGCGTCGAGCGCGTCGAGCGCCGTGCCGGCCGCAGCGGCGTCGGCGGTGCCGTTGGCCGTCGTGGAGGCGTCGGCGCTGCCGGAGGTGCCGGTCGCGGCGAGCGCGCGCGTCGGGGCGGACGCGCCGGCGTCAAGGAGCTCCGCGGCGCGGAGGGCGCAGTCCGGCGCCGTCGAGACGGCTCCGGCCTCGGCGGCCGACGAGACCGCGCTCCCGTCCGAGAGCGCGTCGCTCCTGCACGGTCGACAGCTGCTCCGCTCGGGTCAGTGCGAGGCCGCGCTCGCGGAGCTGAAGGCCGGCGCTGCGCGCTACCCGCACGGCGGGCTCGCGCAGGAGCGCGAGGTGCTCTCGATCGAGGCGCTCGCCTGCTCCGGCCGCGCGCCCGAGGCGGGGGCTCGCGCCGAGACCTTCGTTCGCGACTATCCCGCGAGCCCGCACCTCCGCACCGTGCGCCGCTTCACGCGCTGACGACCCCGCGATGAGCCACGCCGTCTGGAGGGAGATCGAGATCGCGCTCGCACTGCACGGCGGCGCGCTCGATGCGGAAGTCGGAGAACCCGCGCTGTCGCCGTGGGCGCTGTGCACGCTGGTGGCGCTCGACCGGCATCGGCGCAGGCAGCAGTGGGTGGGCGACGTCGTCCGCACGCACCTCGGCGGTGACCCGAAGCTCCTGGCGCGCCTCGGCGCGGCCGGTCACCCCGAGCACCTCGCGCCGCAAGGCGACACGCCGGGCCTGCCGGGATGGACGTATTTCTTCCACGGGCGAGGCTGCTGCCTCACCCACGCGGAGACCGGTGCGTCGATCGACGTCGACTTCGTGGACGACGGACGAACGGACGCGGTCGATCCGTACTTCTTCGCCGAGTACCTGCGATCGCTGCAGCGCCCCGAGCCGGTCGAGGCGCGCCTCATCACGCTGCACCCGTCGTTCCGGACCGTGGCCGTCTCGATCGCCGAGCTCGTCGAGCACGGCCTCGTCCGCGCAGAGGAGTCGGGCTCGCTCGCCTCCCTCACCGCCGAGTCCCGCGCCCATGAAGCGCTCCTTCGCGAGCTGGGCGAGCGCCTCGCGGCCGACGGCGCGATCACCGAGGACGCTCTCGCGCGGCGCCGCGGCTGGCTCCGCGCGCGCGATCGCACGGATACGCAGGGCAGCTCGCTGCGCGCGCTCGCGGAGACCGCGCCGGACGACCTCGCGACCGTGCTGAGCGACGCGCTCGAGGTCAGGCCCGTCGACGCGCGGTCGTCGATCGCGCTCGAGCTCATCGCTCAGCAGGACGATCCGCAGCACTGCGCCGCCGTGGGGGCGCTGTTCTGCGCGCTCGACCCCTCCGGGGCCATCCCTCAGCCGCATCTCTGGGCACGCTGCTCGGCGTTCTTGCTGCGGCACGCGTTCTCCGTCGACCGGGTGATCGCGACGCTCGCCGACGCCGGCGGCACCGAGGTCGGCGAGGCCGCACTGCTCGCCCTCGAGTTCGCGCCGCCGCTCGGCCGGCCGCTCCTCCGCAAGGCGTTGCGCTCTCCGGTGCCGATCTCGCGCGGCGTCGCGGCGGCCACGCTCGCGCTCCTCGCGTGGGACTGGGCACGAGCCGAGCTCGAGGCGCTGCTCGCGGAGACCACGGACGAGGCGACGACGTCCGAGTGTCGAGCGGCGCTCCGAAGCCTCGGGGATCCGGGCGGGGTCTGTGCCCGGTGGGAGGCGGCGAACGCGCCCGCCGAGGCCGCCGATTGCTCGCTCATCACGATCGCGCAGCTCGTCGTCCTCGGCACGGACGAGCGGGTGCGCGACGAGATCGAGCGGCTGCGCGAGCGCGTGGCGCGTCTCGCGCCCCCGCCAGCCGGCCGCGCGCCTTCGTAGACCGCGCGGCGTCTGGTAGGGTCCCGCGTGATGGGCGACGGCGACACGCGTGACGAGCTGGACGAGGCGTGCGACGAGCACGAGCGACTGACCCTCGCGCTCGCGTCCGCGCGCGCGCGGCAGCAGGCGATCGTCACGAGCTTCCTCGACGGGATCGCGTCGCGCCTCGCGCAGGTCGCAGGCGATCTTTCGTTCGGCTTCGAGGGGGCCCGGGCCAGCGGGATCGCGCTCGCGCGTGGGCCGGAGGCGCAGCCACTCTTCCTGCTCGCGCGCGACGAGTCGTGGACCCTGATCGAGCGGCGCGCCCACGGCATGCACGCCGTCGTCGAGCGGCTGTCCGCGGTCGCGTTGCTCGACGCGTTCGGCCGCGACGCCCTGCGCGTCCTCGCGGTCGCGCTCCACGCGGCGGGCGAGGCTGCGCGAACGCGCGCGGAGGCATCGCGCCCGAGCGTCGTCGTCGAGGGCGCTGGAGACCGCGGCGCGCGGACGGTGACCCTCGCCGCGCGCGTTGCGGAGCCGCGCCCGCGCACGCGTGAATGCCCGCACTGCGACGCGCAGCCCAACGCGGAGAACTTCGCGCGGCATCTCCGCACCGTCCACGGGCTCGTGGCCGATGGCCGCGCGCGCAAGCGGAGCTCGAGCGCCTCCCACGAGGTCTGCCGCCTGTGCGGAGCCCGCCTGCCTGCGGGCCGCCTGGATCCTCATCTCACCGCGGCGCACGGGATCTTTCACGTGCACCCGCGCGGCGAGAGCAGCGAGGAGCGGCGGGCCGCGGCGATCCGGGATTCGCGCCGCGCGCCGGCCGGGCTGCCGCGAGGCACGCCGCGCGAGAGCAACGCGCGCCTCGATGGCTCGCTGCTGCACGCGCCTTCGTCGGGCCGCGATTTCCTGGGCGAGGCGCGCGTCGAGCGCGCGCTCGTCGCGCGGGCCGACTCGCCGCTGCGAAACCGCGAGCGGAGCGGGCGCTTCTCGGATGCGCCGGACGTCGAGCGGATGGACGGCGACTCCGAGGCGTGACGCGCTACGCCCGCGTGGGCTTGCGTCCGCTCAGGATCGGCACGTGCCAGACCGAGTAGCAGGCGGGGTCGAGGACGCTCGCGATGCCCGCGTCGAAGAGCGCCCGCACCTCCTCCTCGGGCAGCGCGGCGCGCTCGGCCAGCGCGCCGGCGAATCCGTCACGCCAGGCGCGAAGGACCTCGGCGAACGGTCCCCGGGGAGAGCGCAGGGTGTCCACCACGACGTAGTCGACCGTGACGTCGGTGAGGCCCGCGGCCTGGAGGAGGGACCAGGTCCGGCGGCCGATCCGGTCGTCGATCCCCGTCGCGCGGGAGAGCGCGCGGAGCACCTCGCGCCAGAGGCGATTCGGATCGGGCTCGCCGGGGCGGGTGGCGAGATGGATCATGCCGTAGTCCTCGCTGAGGACATGGAGGCGCCCTCCCGGTCGGCATACGCGGCCCATCTCGGCGAGGATGCGTCGGGGCCCGGGGACGGATTGCGTGACGTGCCGGCAGACGACGAGGTCGAAGGTGTCGTCCGGAAAGCCGAGCTGGAAGGCATCACCCTGGACGAAGCTCACGCGCGGCGCCAGCGCAGCGTGGGCGCTCCGCGCGTGCTCGAGCGGCCCTTCGAGGAGGTCGAGCCCGACGAGCGTGGCGCGCGGGAACATGGCGGCGAGGCGCGAGGTGATCTCGCCGCTCCCGCAGCCGACGTCCAGCACGCGACCTTCCTCCGGCACCCGGTAGCGCGCGAAGAGCGGCGCCTCGCCCGGCCAGATGAGCGCGGCCTGGGCCGCAAGATTGCGGAGCATCGACTCGTGGGCCATCTGCTCGGCCAGAGGATTCGTGTTTGGAGAGGGAGGAGTGAGCGTCGTCATGCTGCCTCGTCGCGGTGCGCGCCGTAGCGTAGCGCGATCGGGCGCTGCGGCGCGCGTTCAGGCGCGCGTTCAGGCGAGCGCCGAGCGTCCTCGTGGACCACCTCGATGAAGAAGCGCCAGGCGCGGCTCTGCGCGAGCCTGCCGTGGCAACCGACGAGCCACAGGACGACGTTCGCGGCGATCCCGCGCGGCGCGCGCACGTTGAACACGAGGTCCGTGAGGACGAGCGCGCGCATCGGTCGGTGGAAGAGCGCATGCTCGGCGACCGCAGGGGCGCCGTCGATGGCCAGGACGCTTGCGCGCGAGCGCGGCGGGCGCCAGGACCTGGGCTGACGGGTAGCGCGTGACCGCCTCTCCCAGGTGCAGCGGCGCGAGGCGCCGCCCGAGAGCCGAGCTACGCTCGCCGCCAATGAAGGTACGGCTGCCCGTCGTTGCTCTCGTCGCGACGTTGCTTCTCTACCTGTCGCGACGCGCGAAGACCTTCTGAGGACTCTACGTCAGCGGCGCCGACGCCAGGCTCTTCGCCGACGCCACGCAGGTGGTCATGATGCGCGAAGGAACGCGCACCGTGCTCGCGATGCAGAACGACTACCAGGGTCTGCGCGGCGCCGTCGCGCCGCCGCGGGGGGCGTACGACCAGCTTGGTCGCGGCGAAGTCCTCGCACGCGAGCGCTCCCGGCCAGCCGTGGCGGATGACGTTGACGGGGCGCCGAGGGCGTTGTCCGACCTCCACTCCGTCATTTCGCACGTTGCCGCCTGATGCGGCCCGGCCTGCGGTACCCCCTCTCCCGCGGGGGCAAGCTCCGCCGGAGATCGAACCATGCGAAAGCCGCGTCTTGCGTACGGGATCATCGGTGGGCTGTTCGTCGCGGCGGCGCTCGCCGCGGCGTGCGGATCAGGGAACACGGCGACCTTGAGCGGCGACCCGGGAGCCGATGGCGCGGTCACGCCGCTCGGCGATGCCGGCGAGGACTCTCCCTACGGCGACGGGATCAACGGCACCGGCATCGGCGCGGGGACGGGGACGGCGACGGGGCTGCCCTGCGACGTCCAGCAGCTGCTCGAGAACCGCTGCATCGGCTGTCACCTCGGGCCGTCGCCCGCGGCGCTGCTCACCTACGACGACCTCCTCAAGCCCTCGAGCGAGGCCGGCAAGACGCTCGCGCAGAAGTCGGTCGAGCGTATGAAGAGCGCCATGTCGCCGATGCCTCCCGCGCCGGCGGTCGCGCCGACGCCCGCGGAGATCGCGACCTTCGAGCAGTGGGTCACCGCGGGTACGCCCAAGGGCGCCGTCTGCACGCCTCCACCCGGCGACGCCGGAGCGGACGGCGGCGCGACCGGCGGCAACGTCTACAACACGCCCACGGTGTGCACGAGCAACACCACGTGGAACAAGGGTAACGACGGCTCGTCGAGCATGCGGCCCGGCGGGGCGTGCATCACCTGTCATACGATGCGCGGCGGTCCGGCGTACACGTTCGCGGGGACGGTGTATCCCACCGCCCACGAGCCGAACGACTGCAACGGTGTCAGCGCGGGCGGCGTGACCGTGGTCGTCACCGACAAGAACGGCGCGGTGACGAACATCCCCGTGAACGCCGTCGGCAACTTCTCGTCACGCGCGAGCATCGTGGCTCCGTTCCACGTGAAGGTGACCAACGGCGCGAAGGAGCGCGTGATGGCCGGCGCGCTCACCGCTGGCGACTGCAACAGCTGCCACACCCTCGCGGGCGCGAACGGCGCGCCCGGACGCGTGATGGCCCCGTGATCGGAGCGGACCGCGCCGCAGGTCACGACCGTGACCTGCGCGGTCACGCGGCAGTGGTTCAGAGGCGATGGCTCACAGGCAGTCGATCAGCGCGTCGTTGATCGACGTCGTCTTGCCCGGGAGCTTCGCGTTGAGCGGGTCGGCCCCGTCGAGCATCGTGCTGAGCGCGCTCGCCGAGGCGCCGACCTCGATGTCGCGCGTCCTCGTCGAGGACGGACCGGAAGGCAGTGTGCGAGAACATGCGATCGACTCGCTGAACCGAGAATGACGCGGCGCAAGAGGAGTCCCGCGTTTGTTGCACGATGCCAAGGGGTTGGGTCACTTCTTCGGGATGACTCCGGTCGCGATCTCCTCGAGGCCGCCGCGGAACTGCTGCATGCGCGTCATGGCCGGGCGGAAGAGCGCCTCCTCCTTCACGAGGTCGTTTGCCTCGGCGGGGTCGGCGGCGAGGTCGAACAGCGAGTAACGGCTGCCGCCGAAGTGCATCAGCTTCATACCGGGGGTGGGGCCGGTGATGATGGCGCGTCGCACGTCGTTCAGCGGGCCCTGCGGCATGTCTAGGTAGATGTCGCGCTCGGCGAGCACGGCGCCGGCCGCGGAGTAGATGTCCGCGAGCAGGCTCTCGCCGCGCAGCTCGGGCGCCGGCTTGTTCTCGCGGCTCACCAGGTCGACGATGGTGGGCGCGATATCGATCGCCGATCGCTTGATGGTCATGCGGCGCGGCGCGACGCCGGGTACGTAGACGATGAGCGGAACGCGGACGAGCGGCTCGTAGAGCTCGTGCCCGTGGGTGAGGACCCCGTGGTCGCCGAATGCCTCGCCGTGATCCGCGGTGATGATGATCGCGGTGTCGGCGCCCCACGGCTGCGACGCGATGTGATCGAGCACGCGTCCGATGTGCTTGTCGGTGAACCAGACCTCCTCGTCGTAGACGCGGCGCATCGGCGGGCCGCCCTCCATCGTGGCGAAGGGCGGGGAGCCGGGATGGCGCACGTACTGCGCGTGCGGATCGAAGTAGTGGAACCACGCAAAGAAGCGCGGCGGCGCGCCGCCGTCGCCCTTGTTGGGCGTCACGTTGTCGGGCCTGGAGAGCATCTTGATCGCGAGATCACTGAGGCGCTCGCTGGTGATGCTCGAGTCGTTGTCGCCCATGCCCGGCGGGATGGCCGACGTGTCCCAGACGTTGAAGCCCTGCTGGTAGCCCGTGTTCCACTGGAAGTAGTAGTGACAGTGACCGGCGAACGTGTGGACGCCCGCCTCGCGGGCGCGCTCGGCGATGAAGATGTTGCTTGGGTAGTAGGTCGTGAAGTGTTCGTAGTCGCGCGCCGCCTCGCTCGGGTAGCGGCCGATCATCATCGAGCCCATGCTCTTCGCGGTGTACGAGGACATCGAGTAGCCGCGCTCGAACACCGTGCTCTTCGCGGCGAGCGCATCGATGTTCGGGGAGACGGGCTTCGGGTAGCCGGCAAAGCCGAGATCGGCGCGCAACGTGTCGACGGTGAAGAAGACGACGTTGAAGGTGCGATCCGGCCCTGCGCGCGTGGGCCGGGGCGCGGCGCCCGGGGTGGGCGTGGCGGCGTCCTCGGCGGTGGCGACGAGGCGCGGCGCAGGCGCGGGCGTGTCCTCGCCGGAGCAGTCCTCGTCGATACCGTTGCCCGGGATGTCGACCGCGGTGGGGTTGATGCGCGGATCGTTGTCATTGCAATCGGCGCCGCCGAACTTCGCGGAGTGCCCGTCGCCGTCGTGATCGGTCAGCTTGCGCAGCACCTTGAGGGCCACGTGGCCGAGGGGCGCGTTCACGTCGATGGTGGTGGCCACGGCGGGCGCCTCGTTGAGCGCCGTCGACGTGCGGAGGAACATAATCAGCAGCATCGCGATGACGAGGCCGCCGCCCACGGTGGCCTGCCGCGCGACGTTCGTGCGCGCGACCGTCCCCGCCATGTACGCGCAGACCGCCATGAGCCCGGCGTACCCGACCGGCCGCAGATCGAGCTCGGAGCGCGTGAGCACCCCGAACAGCCCGACGCCCGGCAGGCCGCCCGCGCCGCCGGGATCACCGGTGAAGATGCCGGCGCCGAGCACCACCGCCGAGAGCACGAGCGCGGCGCCGCCGGTGACGAGCGGATCGGCGATCGGCGATCGCGGCCCGGCCCTGCCGACGAGGCGCCAGACCGCGGGTAGCAGCGAGAGCGCGGTCACGCACGTCGCGAGCGCGAGCGCGACGGTCGCGATCCCCATCGTCAGGCCGCTGGGCGCGGCCTCGCGCGCGCCCACCGCGGTGCGGGCCACGTGCGCAGCGCCGACCGTGGTGACGGCGACGGCGAGGACGAGCAGCGGCGCGAGCGCCGCGGCCCGCGCGCGCTTCGGCGGCGCGCGCCGCACCACCGCGACCTCCTCGGCGATGGTCGGCCTGCCCTCGGGCTCGATGACCAGCGCGAACACCAGGATCGCCGCGCCCACGAGCAGCCCCACCGGACACAGCAGGCCGCAGTGCGCGGCGAAGATGGCACCCGCGGGGGCCGCGGTCGACGACGTGATCGCGCGCGAACCCAGCATGGCGATGAGGACCGCCGCGAGCTGGGCGCCCGCGAACGTCAACACGGCCCGGTTCAGAATCCGCACGGAGGAGAGCATGCCCGAGGTCGCGACCGGCCGCGAGCGAGGCGTGCTGGCTCGGCGTGTCACGGCGGAGGCGGCAGCAATCCCGGGCCCATCGAGCAGTCGACGGCCTTGGTCCGATCCTTCGCGTCGACCTCGAGGACGGACTCGGTCATGACCGGCTCGCCCTTGGTCGGTCCGCTCGTCAGCCCGGGCTTCCGCGCCTGCTGCGGGAACGAGCGCGACGGCAGCTTCATCGACGTCGGCGTGGAGGTGAGCGCGTTCCGGTTCGTGCCGGCCTCCGGAACGATCTTCACGCAGACCGGCTACGGCGGGCTCGTGCAGGCGCAGGTCGGCGGCCTCGCGCTCACCGACCATCCGTCGCCGAAGGATCCCGGCCCGCACGCGCGGCTCGCGATCGGCGGCGAGGGAACCGTGGGGCCGCTCGGCGCGCAGGCGGGCCTGATGACCCGCATCGGCAGCGGTCCCTACGGCACGGGCGTCGGGCCGTTCGCCGGCCTCTTCTTCTCGGTCGGCGTGTTCTCCGCGGGCATCGAGGTGGACGTGCCGCTCGTTTCCTCAAGGGACGCGCGGATGCCGATCCTCCTGATCCTCCCCGTCACCGCGAAGTGGCCGATCATCATCGATGGGGGCAGTCCGCCGCGCTGAGCGCTACTTCGCGAACTTGATCTCGAGCGCCTTCGCCTCGCCTTCCTTGACCTCGATGTCGCCGCTCGCCGAGCGGCCCGGACCGGCGGTCATCGTCACGTGGTAGCGCCCCGGATTGATGGGTCGCGCGATGCCCACGAGATCGGCGGGCATCTGCGTCCCGTTGATTTGCACGACGAGGCCCTTCAGCGAAGCGGCTGGCGGACTGGTGTCGAGACGCAGCGTTGGGACGCGCGGCTTGATCTTCGCCTGCTCCGCGCGTCCCGCCTCCTGGGCCTCGCGGAACGCGGCCGGCGACTGCTTGTCGAGGCCGAGGTGGCTGAGCGTTGCGTAGGTCTCCTGAGCCTCGACGAGGCGCCCCGTCGCCGCCTGACACTGCGCGATGTGCAGGAGGTGGGTCGGCGCGTCGAACAGGCGCTCCGCGCTCTCGAAGCGCGGCAGCGCCTTCGCGCAGTCCTTCTGCTCCTGGAGCTGCACGCCCTCGGCGTACGCGGCGCGCGCGGCCGCCTTGCGCTCGGGCTCGCTCATCTGCGGGGTCGGCGCGGTCGACGTCGTGTCGGAGACGGGGGCGACCGGCAGCGGCGCGGGCTCCTCCGTCGTGGTGAGGGTCGACGGCGTCGCCGGTTGCGTGCGGCGCGGCGTCCTCGGTGCTCGATGCCCGCACGCCGCCCCGGTTGCGAGCAGAACGATCAGGCACAGCGACGTGGTGAAAGAGCGGAAAGGAAGGCGAGCCATCCCGACCATCTTCTCGCGTTGCCGGGCGGTCCGCGCGAAAATCGCGCGCATGTCCAGGACCATCATCGTCGGCGGGTGAGGGCCGGAATCTCCCAGGCGGTCGCCGAGAAGCTCGGCGCGGTGGCCGGCGCGAAGGCGCTCGCGACGAAGGGCATCAAGGCGGCCGCGCTCCCCGCGGATCTCGGCGATCCGGCGTCGGCGAAGGCCATGATCGCGAAGGTGCGCGCGGCGCTGGGGCCGATCACGGTCGTGCAGTGGACGGCGGTTACGGGCCTCGTGACCGCGATCCAGGAGGCACTGCCGGATCTCCGCAAGGAGAAGGACGCCGCGGTGCTCGTCACGAATGGCGGCCTCGGCACTTCGATCCCCAGGTCGACGCGAGGGGCGGGCAGTGGAACGCGATGGGCGTCTCGATCGCGAACTCCGCGAAGCACAAGCTGGTGGGCCTCCTCGCGGAGAAGCTGAAGGCCGACAACGTGTACGTCGGCGAGGTCGTGGTGATGGGCGCGGCGAAGGGCACCGCCTTCGACAAAGGCACGGCGACGCTCGAAGCGAAGACCATCGCCGCGAAGCTCCGGGAGATCTACACGGCGCGCAGCGAGACCTCGGTGAACCTCGGCTGAGGCCGCCGGTCACCGCGCGCGTTCGGCCTTTCGTCGCTGCTCGGAGAGCTCCTGCTTCGCGATCGACTCGAGGTGGACCTCGTCCGGCCCGTCGGCGATGCGCAGCATGCGCGCCGTGGCCCAGGCGTACGCGAGCGGGAAGTCCTGACACACGCCGGCGCCGCCGTGCACCTGGATGGCGCGGTCGATCACGCGGAGCGCCATGTTGGGCGCGGCCACCTTGATCATCGCGATGGCCTTGCGGCCCTCCTTGTTGCCCACGGTGTCCATGGCGTGCGCGGCGTCGAGCGTGAGGAGGCGCGACTGGTCGATCTCGATGCGGCTCTTCGCGATCTCGTGGCGGAGCGCGCCCTGCTCGGCGAGAGGCTTGCCGAACGCCACGCGCTCCTCGGCGCGCTTGCACATCGTCGTGAGCGCGCGCTCCGCGAGGCCGATGAGGCGCATGCAGTGGTGGATGCGTCCGGGGCCCAGCCGGCCCTGCGCGATCTCGAAGCCGCGGCCCTCGCCCAGCAGCACGTTGCTCTTCGGGATGCGCACGTTCTCGAAGACGAGCTCGCCGTGGCCGTGCGGAGCGTCGTCGTAGCCGAACACGCTCAGCGAGCGGAGGATCTCGACGCCCTTCGTGGGCAGCGGCACGAGCACCATCGACTGCTGCATGTGCCGCGGTCCCTCCGTGCTCGTCTTCCCCATGACGATGGCGATCTTGCAGCGCGGATCCAGCGCGCCCGAGGTCCACCACTTGCGGCCGTTGATGACGTAGTCGTCGCCTTCGCCGCGGATCGAGCACTCGATGTTCGTCGCGTCGGACGAGGCGACAGCCGGCTCGGTCATGCCGAAGCACGAGCGGATCTCGCCGGCGAGGAGCGGCGCGAGCCACGCCTTCTTCTGCTCGTCGCTGCCGTAGCGCGCGAGCACCTCCATGTTGCCGGTGTCGGGCGCGGCGCAGTTGAACACCTCGGGCGCGATCGGGGAGCTGCCCATGATCTCGCACAGCGACGCGTACTCCAGGTTCGTGAGGCCCGCCCCGCCCTCGTGCGCGGGGAGGAACAGGTTCCAGAGGCCCGCACTCTTCGCCTTCTGCTTCAGCTCCTCCATGACGGGAGGGATGGCCCAGCGGGTCTCCGCCTCGTTCAGCTGACGCTGGAAGACCGCCTCCGCGGGGTAGACATGGTCGGTGACGAACGCGGAGACGCTCGCTTCGAGGTCGGTGACGCGGTCGGATTTCGGCGTGTTCATTCGGCTCGGGCCTTGATGGAGGCGGTTGGGGTCTGGTCGCGCTCGCGGAGAGGAGGCGAGGATAGGTGGATGCCGCGATCTTCGCCGGCCTCGCGCATCAGTCCGGGAAGTCCGTCGACAGCGTGAGCTCCCGGTGCGCCTCGATCTCGGACCGCAGGGCGTCGAGATTCTCGCTCACGAGCCTCAGCGCATCGGTGCCGAGCAGGAGGTGCGCCGGCGGCTTCTCCATGGCGACGAGCGCGAGCAAGGCCTGCGCGGCCCTCGTGGGATCGCCCTTCTGCTTTCCGCTGTAGCCGAGGCGGCGCTCACGGAGCGGCGCGAAGACCTCGTCGTAGTCGGCGATGGTCCGCTCCACGCGCACCATCGAGCGCCCCGCCCAGTCGGTGCGGAACCCGCCCGGCTCGACGGCGGTGACGTGGATGCCGAACCCCGCGAGCTCCTTGCCGAGCGACTCGGAGAGCCCTTCGAGCGCGAACTTGCTGGCGTGGTAATAGGAGATGCCCGGCATCGTGATCATCCCGCCCATCGAGGTGATGTTGACGATGTGGCCGGCGCGGCGCAGGCGCATGTGCGGGAGCACCGCCTTGATGAGGGCCACCGCACCGAAGAAGTTCACCTCGAGCTGCTTGCGCAGCTCGTCGAGCGGGGACTCCTCGACCGTGCCCTCGTGACCGTAGCCGGCGTTGTTGACGAGCACGTCGATGGCGCCGACCTCGCTCTCGAGCTGGTGGACGAACGGCGCCGCCGCGGCGGTGTCGGTGACGTCGAACAGGCGCCCGAACGAACGCCCCGGCGCGAGCGCTGCGAACTGCGCGACCTCTTCTTCCTTGCGCAGCGTGCCGATCACGCGGTGCCCCGCGGCGAGCGCGCCCTCGGCAAAGGCGCGACCCAGCCCGGTGCTCACGCCGGTGATCAGGAAGGTGCGTGCGGTCGGTTTCGTCGATTCGGACATCGGAGAATTCAAGGCGGGTTCGTCCGGAGATGCAACCGCCGCCGCGCGTTCCCTCGATCGCGGCCCGCCATGCGGCACGCAGTCACGAGGCGCCCCCGGGACCGTGAGGCTGATCCGCTATGCTGCGCGGGGTTCCTCGATGCGCCTACGCTGCCGTAGCTGCCATGCTGTTCGCGCTGACCCACCTGGAGCGTGGCGGGCCGTGAGGGCGCGTGGGGCGCGGCTCCCGCTCAGCTCGCGTGGACGTTGCGGTGGAGGAACTCCACCACGTCGGCGATGACGTCGGTCTGGTTCGTCTCGTTGAAGATCTCGTGCATCGCGCCCTTGTAGACCTTCTCTTCGAAGATCGTGCCGCGCAGGTGCGCCATCGCCTTCTTCGTCGCGGCGTAGGGCGCGAGCGCGTCCTTCTCGCCGTGGATCCACAGCGTCGGCAGGTCGCCGAAGCCGGGATCCTTCGCGATGCGCGCGACCGTCGCCGTGAGCTCCTTCAGCGTCTGCTTGTGGAACGGACCGTGGAACACGAGCGGGTCGGCGGCGTAGGCCTCGCCGACCTTGGGGTCGCGGCTGAGCGCCTTGGGATCGAGGGGGACCTCGAGGGCTGGGTCGAGCTCGGCGAGCGCGAGGAGCGCCGGGTTGCCGCCGATGATCGGTGCGGAGAGCACCAGCGCCGCGATGCGCGCGTGCTGCTTCTGGACGTAGCGCGTGGCGATCATCCCGCCCAGCGAGTGGCCGATGAGGACCACCGGCAGCTCGTCGTACTCGCGGTTCGCGAGCTCCACGACCTTCGCCACGTCGGCGGCGAGCCGGTCCACGTCGTCGACGAGCGCGCGGTCGCCGCCCGAGCGCCCGTGGCCGTGGTGGTCCGGCGCGTAGACGACGGCGCCCGCCTCGTTGAGAGCGGTCGCCACGTGCCCGTAGCGGCCCGCGTGCTCGCCGTAGCCGTGCACGAGCACCGCCACGAACAGCGGCGGGTCCGCGGGATCCCAGCGGCGCACGACGATCTTGCCTCGAACGCCCGCGATGTCGATGTCGGTCATGCCAGCTCCTTCTTGGCGCGCGAGGGTCCGGGCGTCAATCACCCAAGCAAATCGGCGGCTACGGCGATCCGTTGCGGAATGTCGGGCAGACCACTAGGTTTCGCGCATGCGCGTATCGCTTTCCCTTGCCTTTGTCGCCGCTGCGGCCCTTTCTTCGGTCGTCGCGTGCTCCTCTTCCTCCAGTGATTCGGCGGGCTCCTGCTCGGCAAATCCCTTCACCTGCGGCGCCGGGCAGACCTGCTCGGTCAAGGATCAGAGCGGCGCGTTCGCCTGCCTGACCAGCGGCTCCGGCAAGAAGGCCGACGCCTGCCAGAACACGATCGGCGCGACGAGCTGCGGCGACGGCCTGGTCTGCCTCCAGCTCGTGAAGGCTGGCGGCACGTGCTCCTCGTTCTGCGAGCCGGGCAACACCGCCCACGGCTGCGCGACCGGCGAGACGTGCACCCCCGCGAAGCTCGCGGGCACGTCCGAGACGTTCTACGTCTGCGCGGCTGGTGCCGCCCCGGCCGACGCGGGCGCGACCGACGCCGCGACCGACTGACATGTCGACCGGCACCTTCCTGCCCACCGCCGCCGTCTCCGTCGGGGGCCAGCGCACGCTTCCCCAGGCGATGTACGTGAGCCCCGAGCACTTCGCCGTCGAGCGCGCGCGGGTGTTCGGGCGCCGCTGGCGGCTCGTCATGCGCGAGTCGGATCTCGCGGGGCCGCGGGACTATCGCGTCGTCGACCTCGACGGCGAGTCGATCATCGTGCTGCGCGATCAAGACGGCGTGCTCCGCGCGTTCTTCA
>JAYTHX010000441.1:0-25640 GCA_043732195.1 Polyangiaceae bacterium | reverse complement strand
CCGGCAAGTACTCGCAAGAACACTACACGGCGTCGTTTGTCGGGTTCGTCCCGGCGGAGAAGCCGCGGCTCGTCATTGCGGTCGTGCTCGACGAGCCCGCGACGGGGCGCTACGGAGGCGATCTCGCCGGTCCCGTGTTCCGGCGCGTCGCCGAGGCGAGCCTCCGGTACCTCGGCGTCCCGCCCACGCACACCATTCCCAATATCAAGACCGTGACCCGCACCGGAGACCCCGCCGACGCCACGCTCGCCGCGATGAAGATCGACGGCGCAGGCGGCGGACCCAGGGTCGATCCCGGCGGGGCGAAGGATCTGCCGCCCGGCCCGCAGCCGGCGAGCGCGACGGCCGGCCCGCCGCTGCCGGCCTCGGTTCGCGTGCCCGATGCGCTGGGGCTCGGGGCGCGGGACGCGGTGCGCACGGTCGGCAACGCCGGTCTCGTGCCGCTGGTGGAAGGGACGGGACGCCTCGTGAAGCAGGTGCCGTCGCCCGGAACGCCCGCGCCGAAGGGCTCGAGCGTGCGGCTGGTCTTCGAGCCAGCGTCATGACCGCGGCGGAGGGCGGGGTCGCGCAGGAAGCCCGCTCGGCCGACGGGATGACGCTCGCCGATCTCGCGCGCGAGATCCCGGGGGCCACGAGCGTCGAAGGTGACGCGAGCGTGCGCTGCTTCGGCGTCCATCACGACTCGCGCCACGTCGATCCCGGAGATCTCTTCGTGGTGCGCCGCGGCGCGCAGCACGACGGCAGCGCGTTCGTCGAGAGTGCGGCGGCGCGCGGGGCCGTGGCCATCCTCGCCGAGCGCGGCCTCGCGCTGACGACGACGCTCCCCGTGCTGCGCGTCGACGACGTCCCGACCGGGCTCGCGTACACCGCGGCCGCCGTCTACGGGCATCCCGCGTTCTCGCTGGACGTCATCGGTATCACCGGCACGAACGGCAAGACCACCACCTCGCATCTCGTGCGAGCGGCGATCGACGGCGCGCTCGGACTGTCGAAGTGCGGGATCGTCGGGACGATCGGGCACACGTTCGCCGGGCGGACCATCGCCGCGGCGCACACCACGCCCGAGGCCGACGAGCTCGCGCGCGTGCTCGCGGTGATGCGCAAGCGCGGCGCGACGCACGTGGCGATGGAGGTCTCGTCGATCGCGCTCGTCCTGGGGCGCGTGAGGGCGGTTCGCTTCCGCGTCGCCGCGTTCACGAACCTGACGCAGGATCACCTCGATTTCCACGGAACGATGACCGAGTACGCGGCGGCGAAGAAGCTGCTCTTCACCGCCGCCGAGCCGGGGCTCGCCGTGATCAACGTCGATGACCCGTTCGGCGTCGAGCTCGCGGCCGCCGCGAAGTGCAAGGTGCTGCGGGTGCGCACGAGGCCTGGCTCCTCGGATGACGGAGACATCGTCCCCCTCGCCGTCGATGCCCGCGCCTCGGGCCTGAAGATCACCGCGCGCGTCCCGGGCGGCACCGTGCACATCGGCTCGCGCCTCGTGGGCCTCCACAACCTCGAGAACCTTCTCGTGGCCATCGGCGTGGCGAGCGCGCTCGACCTCGATCCGCAGCGCGCAGCCGATGCGCTCGCCGACGAGATCGGCGCGCCCGGTCGGCTGGAGCGCTGCGACGGCCCCGGCGACGACGTGGTCACGCTCGTCGACTACGCGCACACGCCCGATGCGCTCGCGCGCGTGCTCGATGCCGTGCGGAGCGTCTCGCAGCCGCTCGACGAGGCCGGCGGCTCGCGCGCGCTCGCGCCGCGGATCTTTTGCGTGTTCGGGTGCGGCGGCGACCGCGATGCGACGAAGCGCGGGCCCATGGGCGAGGCCGCGGCCGCTCGGGCGGACGTCGTGATCATCACCGCTGACAATCCGCGCACCGAGGCCCCCGAGGCCATCGCCGAGCCCATCGAGGAGGGCGTTCGCGCCTCCGGGCTAACACGTCTCGCGGCGCAGGAGCTCGCCTCGGCCGCGAAGGGCTACACTGTGGAGCTCGATCGCCACCGCGCCATCGCGCTCGCCATCGAGGCTGCGCAGCCGCATGACATCGTCATGATCGCCGGCAAGGGCCACGAGGACTACCAGGTGATCGGCACGACGAAGCGCCCCTTCGACGACCGCGCCGAGGCTCGCGCGGCGCTGGCGACGCGGCGCGCGCGAGGGCCTGCCTGATGGCGACGGCCATCCCCGCGAATCGAGCGGCGCTCACCGTCGAGGAGATCCTCGGCGCCACGCGCGGCGCGCTCGTGCGCCCGGGCAGCGCGCGCGCGATCGCCGGCATCACCACCGACAGCCGTGCGGTGGGGCCTGGCTCGCTCTTCGTCGCGTTGCGCGGTGAGTCGCACGACGGCCATCGCTTCGTGGAGGTGGCGGCCGAGCGGGGCGCAGCGGCGGCGATCGTGGAGCGAGGTCGCGCCGCGGCGCTGCCGGGGAGCCTCGCGCTGATCGAGGTCGACGACTCGCTGGTCGCGTTCGGCGAGCTCGCGCGCGTGCACCTCGAACGCTGGCGCGCGGGCGCGTCGGAAGGCCATCCGCGCCAGGTGATCGCCATCACCGGCAGCGCGGGCAAGACCACCACCAAGGAGCTCGCGGCCGCGCTCGCCTCGGCGATCGGCCCCACCCATCGCACCGCCGGGAACCTCAACAACCGCATCGGCGTTCCATCCGTCGTGCTGGGAATCACCGACGAACACGACTTTGCGGTGCTCGAGATGGGAATGAGCCTGCCCGGCGAGCTCGACGCCATCGCCGCCTTCGCGCGGCCCGATGTCGCGCTCGTCACGAACGTCGGCCTCGCGCATGCCGAGGGCGTCGGCGGGCTCGAGGGCGTGATGCGCGAGAAGGGCGCCGTGTACCGCGCGCTCGACGAGCGCGGCGTCGCGATCGTCAACGCCGACGACGCACGCGCCATTCGCTCCGCGCAAGGCACGCGCGCTGGGCTCGTGGTGACGTTCGGCACGGTGGCGAGCGCGGACTACCGGCTCGCCGGTCGCGCGCCCGCGGAAGGCGGCGCGTCGCTCGTCACCATCGTGTGTTCGCGCGAGAGCATCGGCCTCGCGCCGCGCGTGCTCGAGATCCGCTTCGGGCTGCCCGGCGAGGCTGCGGCCATCGATCTCGCGGCGGCGATCGCCGCGCAGGAGACGGCGAGCGGCGTGGAGCTCTCGGCGGCCCAGATCGAGGCGGCGCTCGCTGCGGTAAGTCTCGAGGGCCGCGCCACCGTCCGGCGCCTCGGCGAGGACATCCTGCTGCTCGACGACACCTACAACGCGAACCCTGCCAGCATGCGCGCCGCCCTGCAGACGCTCGCCGAGCTCGCCGGCCCGCGCCGCCGCGTTGCGGTACTCGGCGAGATGAAGGAGCTCGGGGCCCACGCCGAGCCCGAGCACGACGCCCTGGGCGACGCCCTCGCGGCCTCCGGGGTCGCCGTCGCCATCGGCTGCGGGGGCCTCATCGACCGCACCCTCGCCCGGGCGGCCGAGCTCGCCACCATGACCGTGATCAAGGCGGGCTCGACCGACGAAGCGACCCGAGAAACCCTGGGGATCGTGCGTCCCGGCGACGCCGTCCTGGTCAAAGGATCGCGGTCCGTGGGCGCCGAGCGGGTGGTCGCCGCTCTGTCGAGGACTTGGCCCGGCGTCGATCTTTCTGCAACGTCGGTCCTGGAATGATCTACGAGCTCCTCTACCCGCTGCGCCACTCCGTGAGTTGGCTGGGGTGGCTCAACGTCCTCCGGTACGTGCCCTTTCGCATCATCGCTTCGACGATGACCGCGATGCTCATCTGCTTCGCCCTCTCGCCGTGGTTCATCCGCGAGCTCCAGAAGAAGCAGATCGGCGAGGTCGGCCGCGCCGACGGCATGATCCCCGAAGGCCACGTCAAGAAGCGCGGCACCCCCACGATGGGCGGCGCGCTGCTCCTGCTGGCGGTGCTCGGCTCCACCATCCTCTGGTGCGACCTCCGCAACGTCTTCGTGCTCGCCGCTACCGCCATCACCGCGGGCTACGGCGTCATCGGGTACCTGGACGACTACCTCAAGATCAAGGCGAAGAACTCCAAGGGCCTCTCGGCCCGCTACAAGCTGGTGGGGCAGTTCCTCGTCGCGACCGCGGTGCTCACGTGGCTCTTCACCGCGAAGGATCACCTGCCGCCGGACTGGTGGGCGATCCGTGACCGCGTGTCGATCCCGTTCGTCGCGTTCGACAAGCACCCGATCCATCTCCCCATCTGGCTCTACATCGCGTTCGCGGTCCTGACCGTGGTGGCGATGTCGAACGCGGTGAACTTCACCGACGGCCTCGACGGCCTCGCCATCGGCCCGGTCATCTTCAACTCCGGGACGTACCTCGTGTGGGCGTACCTCTCGGGCGCGACGCTCGGCATCGCGAACGTCGCGCAGCGCTTCGTGGTCGCGAAGTATCTCGACATCCCGTTCATCGCGAGCTCGGGTGAGCTCGCGGTGTTCTGCGGGGCCATGGTCGGCGCGGGCATCGGCTTCCTCTGGTACAACACCTACCCCGCGCAGGTGTTCATGGGCGACGTCGGCGCGCTCGCGCTGGGCGGCGGTCTCGGGAGCTGCGCGGTGTTCACGAAGAACGAGCTGCTCTCGGTGATCCTCGGCGGGATCTTCTTCCTCGAAGGCCTCAGCGTCGTCACGCAGGTGGTGTCGTTCAAGCTCACCGGCAAGCGCATCTTCCTCATGGCCCCGATCCACCACCACTACGAGAAGAAGGGGTGGCCAGAGCCGAAGATCATCGTGCGCTTCTGGATCATCTCCATCCTCCTCGCCCTGGTCAGCCTGGCGAGCTTGAAGCTTCGATGATGATGTCCGAACCGTTGCAGATGGCGCTCGCCGACAAGCGCGTCGTGGTGGTGGGGCTCGGCCTGAGCGGCATCGCCGCGTGCCGGCTGCTGCTCACGCGCGGCGCGAAGGTGACCGCCACCGATCGCCTGGCGCCCGAGGCGGCGCCGGCGGCGGTGCGCGCGCTCGAGGCCGACGGCGTGACGCTCGCCCTGGGCGGCCACGCTGCGGCGCGTCTCATCGACGCCGACCTGATCGTGGTCTCCCCCGGCGTGCCCACGTTCCCCGAGCTCGAGCTCGCCGACGCAGCGGGCGTGCCGATCTGGGGCGAGGTCGAGCTCGCGGTGCGCGTGGTGAACGAGGCAGCGATCGCCGCGGGCCGCACCATCCCGCGTCTGATCGCCATCGGCGGTACCAACGGCAAGAGCACCGTCACCTCGCTGGTCGGCGCGCTGCTCGAGCGCAGCGGGCTGCGCATCTTCGTCGGCGGCAACCTCGGTGAGCCGCTCGCCGCGCATGCCGACGAGCCGTTCGACGTGCTCGTCCTCGAGGTCTCGAGCTTCCAGATGGAGCGCGTCGATGCGTTCCACCCCGAGGTCGCGGTGCTCCTCAACATCACGCCCGATCACCTCGATCGCTACCCGGGCGAGGCCGAGTACGCGAACGCGAAGGGCAACGCGTTCCTCCGCCAGACCAGCGCCGATCTCGCGATCATCCCCGCGGACGACGACGCGTGTCTGGTGCAGGCCAAGCGGGGCGGCGGTCAGATCGTCACGTTCGGACCCGGCGGCGATCTCGACGTCCGCGCCGACGCCATCGTCGACAAGCGCAAGAAGGACACCTACCAGCGCTCGCAGATCGGCCTCCAGGGCGGTCACAACGCGCTGAACGTGGCTGCCGCCATCGCCGCGGTCGCGCCGTTCGATCTCGACGATCTCCTCATCGAGGAGGTCATCGAGGACTTCCGCGGCCTGCCGCATCGCATGGTCCTCGTTCGCACCCGCGCCGGCGTGCGCTGGTACGACGACTCCAAGGGCACGAACGTCGGCGCCACCGTCACGGCGGTGCGTGGTGTGGTGGAGGAGCGCGTCGTGCTCATCGCCGGCGGGCGCGACAAGGGCGGCAGCTACGAGCCGCTCGTGGCCGCGCTCTCCGAGAAGGGACGCGCCGCCGTCCTCATCGGCGAGGCAGCCTCGCTCATCCGCGACGCGATCGGCGAGGCCGTTCCGGTACGCCTCGCGGAGTCCATGACGGACGCCGTCGTCCTCGCCGCCACGCTCGCGCAGCCCGGAGATGCGGTGCTGCTCTCGCCCGCCTGCTCCAGCTTCGACATGTTCCGCGACTACAAGGAGCGCGGCGACGTCTTCGTCGTCGCCGTGCAGGGCCTCGCGAACGGCACCGGCCCGGTGGAGGAAACGCCATGATCCGCAACGTGCGACGCCTCCCCCCAGCGCTTCCCCTCCAGCTCGCGCTGCCGCTCGACGCGAAGCCGGTCGAGAACCAGCGCGCCAAGCCCGTCGACGTGGTGCTCGCGGCGCTCGTCGTCGGCCTCATCGGCTTCGGCGTGGTGATGGTCTACAGCGCGTCGGCCGTGCAGGCGACGCTCCACTACCACGACCCACAGTTCTTCCTGAAGCGCCAGGCGGCCTACGCCGTGGGGGCGCTCGCGCTCTTCTTCCTGATCGGGCTCATCGACTACCACCGCCTCTACAAGCTCACGTACCCGGTGCTCGGCGGCGTCGGCGCTCTGCTCCTGATGTGCGTCGTCGGCCTCGGTCACAGCGGCGGCGGAGCGACGCGCTGGCTCTCGGTCGGCCCCGTGCACATCCAGCCCGCGGAGATGGCGAAGCTCGCGCTCGTCACCTGGCTCGCCTACTCGCTCGCGAAGAAGGCCGACAAGGTGAAGTCCTTCACCGTCGGGTTCTTGCCGCACCTGCTCGTCGCCGGGCTCTTCATGCTGCTGTGCATGAAGCAGCCGGACTTCGGCAGCGCCGTCGTGCTCCTGCTCCTCACGTTCACGATGCTCTTCGTGGCGGGCGCGAAGGTCGGCTACATCCTCGGCGCCTCCATCCTGGGCGGGGCGTTCGGCGCCATCTCCATCATGTCGAAGCAGTATCGCTACGAGCGGTACCTCGCGTGGGTCAACATGGACCAGCACCGCGCAGACCTCGCGTACCAGCCGTTCCAGAGCGTCATGGCGTTCGGCTCGGGCGGCACCTGGGGCACGGGCGTGGGGAAAGGGCTGCAGACGCTCTACCTGCCCGAGGCGCACAACGACTTCATCGCCGCGATCATCGGCGAGGAGCTGGGGTTCGTCGGCATCCTCACGCTGTGCATCGTGTACTTCGCGCTCACCGCGCGCGGCGTGCGAGCGGCCTTCCGCGCGCCCGACGACTACGGCTCGTACCTCGCGTTCGGCATCTCGACGATGTTCGGCGCGCAGGCGCTCGTGAACCTCTCGGTGGCGCTCGCCATCCTTCCCACGAAGGGCCTCACGCTTCCGTTCCTCAGCTTCGGCGGCTCGTCGCTGCTCGTGAACGCGGTGGCGGCGGGGATCTTGCTCAACATCTCGCGCCAGGGCGCGCCCCGCGAGGTCCTCGAGTCCGAGCTCGAGACCCCGCCCGCTCCCGAGACGCGAGACACGGTGATCGCGGATTCGCTGGCCGCCGAGGGCCCGGCGGAGTGACCCCGCGCATCCTCATCGCGGGCGGCGGCACGGGCGGGCATGTCTTTCCCGGCCTCGCGGTCGCGCACGCGCTCACCGAGCTCGCCGACGTGCGCGTCGTCTTCGCCGGTTCGCCGCGCGGTCTGGAGACGAAGGTGGTGCCGCAGCATGGCTACGATCTCGAGATCCTCGACGTCGAGCCGATGATGGGTGGAGGCCCGGCGCGCGCGTTCCGTGGTGCGCTGGTCGCGGCGAAGGCCATGCGCGCCGCCACCGGCATGGTGGGGCGGCTGCGTCCGAGCGCGGCGATGTGCGTGGGCGGTTACTCCGGCGGCCCAGCCTCGCTCGCGTGCGTGCGTGCGCGCGTGCCGCTCGCCATCCTCGAGCCAAACAGCGTGCTCGGCCTGGCGAACCGCATGCTGTCGCCGTTTGCCAGGCGCGCGTACGTCGCGTGGGCGGAGACCGCGCGCGGCTTCCGCACCGACAAGGCGCGCCTCTTCGGCGTTCCGCTGAGGCCCGGCTTCGACCCGCAGCCCTACGTGGCGCCCCCGGGGCGGCGCCGCCTGCTCGTCCTCGGCGGGAGTCAGGGCTCGGTGGCGCTCAACGAGCGGCTGCCTTTTGCGATCGCGCGCGCCGCGGCGGAGGTGGGCGACATCGACGTCGTGCACCAGACCGGCACCGATCGCGAGGCCGCGGTCCGCGAGGCGTACCAGAAGGCGGGCGTGAAGAGCGCGATGGTGGTCTCGTTCGTCACCGACGTCGCGTTCCAGATGGCTTCGGCCGACGTCATCGTGGCGCGCGGGGGCGCGGTCACGGTCGCGGAGATCTCCGCGATCGGTCGCGCGTCGCTCATCGTTCCGTTCCCGCACGCCGCCGACGACCACCAAGCGAAGAACGCGCTCGCGCTCGCGAACCTCGGCGGCGCACTGTGCATCCGCCAGGACGCCGCCGACGAGACGCGCCTCGGCCACGAGCTCGCGCAGCTCTTCGCCGATGAAGACCGCCGTGTCCGCATGGCCCGCACCGCGCTCGAGCACGGTCACCCCTACGCCGCGGAGGATGTCGCCCGCGACCTCCTCGAGCTCGCGGGCATCCCCGAGCGTCGCAAGGGCACGCCCCCGCCGAAGCCGAGCAACGGCGCCACGAACGGCCATTCCTCCATGCACGTCCCGACCGCGAAAGTGGTGTCCTGATGTTCCGCGGCCGGGTTCGACACGCACATTTCGTGGGCATCGGTGGCATCGGCATGAGCGGTCTCGCCGAGATCCTCCGCACGATGGAGTTCGACGTCTCGGGCTCCGACCTCAAGCCGAACGACATCACGCGGCGCCTCGAGACGATGGGCGTACGGGTGGACGTCGGGCACCGCGCCGAGAACGTCGAAGGCGCGGACGTGGTCGTCTACTCCAGCGCCATCGACGGCAAGAACCCCGAGATCCAGCGGGCGCGCACCCTCGACATCCCCATCATCCCGCGCGCCGAGATGCTCGCCGAGCTGATGCGCGTGAAGTACTGCGTGCTCATGGCCGGCTCGCACGGCAAGACGACGACCACGTCGCTCGTCGCCACCGTGCTGCGCGCCGCCGGGCTCGACCCGACGGTGGTGGTGGGCGGCAAGGTCAACGCGCTGGGCTCGAACGCGCGGCTGGGCGAGGGCGACCTCTTCGTCGCCGAGGCCGACGAGAGTGATGGCTCGTTCCTCAAGCTCACCCCGACCATCGGCGTCATCACCAACATCGACGCCGAGCACCTCGATCACTACGGAACGCACGAGAAGGTGAAGGAAGCCTTCGTGCAGTTCGCCAACAAGATCCCGTTCTACGGGCTCGCTGTACTCTGCATGGATCACCCACACGTGCAGGCCATCGTGCCCCAGATCTCGCGGCGCTACGTGACCTACGGGGTCTCGCGCCAGGCCGACTACCGCGCGAAGAACATCCAGTTCAGCGGGCTCTCCACGCACTTCGAGGTGCACCGGCGCGGCGAGTCACTCGGCGCGTTCACGGTGAAGATGCCCGGGCACCACAACGTGCTCAACGCGCTCTCGGTCATCGCCGTGGCCGACGAGCTGGAGGTGCCGTTCGACATCGTGCGCGAGGCGATCAAGAGTTTCCACGGCGTCCAGCGACGCTTCACGGTGCTCGGCACGCCGACCATCGAGCGCGACGGCAAGAAGGGCGACGTCATGATCGTCGACGACTACGGCCACCACCCGGCCGAGGTGGAGGCCACGCTCGATGCCGCGCAGAACGGCTTCGATCGCCGCGTGGTGGTGGCGTTCCAGCCGCATCGCTACACCCGGACGCAGTCGCTGTTCGACGACTTCACGCGCGCGTTCAACAAGGCCGACCTCCTGATCGTCACCGACGTCTACGCCGCCGGCGAGCAGCCCATCCCGGGCGCGAGCGGCGAGGCGCTGGCCGAGGCCATTCGCGCTCACGGCCACCACAACGTCCGTTACATCGGAGACAAGAGGCAGATCGGCAAGGCGCTGCTCGAGCACGTGCGACCGGGTGATCTCGTGATCGCGCTGGGCGCGGGTGACATCAACGCGAGCGCGCGCGAGCTGTGCGCGGCGCTCGAGAAGGAGGGAACGCCATGAGCTCTCTGCCGCCATCGTCGCCGCCGCCGCCGCGCAGCCGTAACCTTCGCAAGCCCCCCGCCTCGAAGCCCGCGGGCAAGGCGGGGCCGCGGAGCGTCGCGCCCGTCGCGCTGGAGGCGAAGGTCATTCCGGTCCCGAGCACCGAGTCCCGCACCATGCGCATCGCGCGCGGGGTGATCGGGTTCGCAATGGTCATCGGCATCGGCGGCACCGTCGCGTGGGGCGCCCGGCGCTACGTGAAGACCAGCCAGCGCTTCGCGGTGAGCGAGATCATCACCACCGGCGCGAAGCGCCGCACGCCCGACGAGCTGGCCACCATCGCCGGCATCGCCAAGGGGCAGAATGTGTTCACCACCGATCTCGACCGCGCGCGTGCGCGGCTCGTCGCCGATCCGTGGGTCAGCGAGGCGACGCTCGCTCGCCAGCTGCCGGGCACCATCTTCCTGCGGGTCGTGGAACGCGAGGCGGGCGGCATCGTGGCCACCAACGACGGCACCGCCAGGGCGGCCGGCGGCGATACGTACCTCGTGACGCGCGAAGGCGCGATCATCAAGCGCCTCGAGACCGGCGACCCCACCGACTTCACCATCGTCACCGGCGTCGTGCTCCAGCAGCTCATCGACGACCGCGAGGGGGCGACGCGCACCGTGCGGCGCGCGCTCGACCTCGGCGCGGACTACGAGCGCTCGCCGCTCGCGCAGCGCTCGCCGCTGCAGGAAGTGCACGTCGAGACGAACAGCGAGATGACGCTCGTGGTCGGCAAGAGCGCCATCTCGCTGCACATGGGCGCGGCGCCCTACCGGCGCAAGCTCGAACAGGCGGTGCGCGTGGTGGCGGAGCTGGATCGGCGCGGCGCCAAGGCCGACTCCATCATGCTCGACAACGAGGCTCGGCCCGACCGCGTCGTCGTCCGCATGCGCTGACGGAAGAAGCTGACAGCCGACGGCGGACAGCCGACAGTGGACGGCGCGATGACGGACCCGAAGACCATCTCGATCGCCGGCGGCGCGCTGGCGGTCGACGACCGGCCGCCGACCGAGTCGCTCGCGCTCGTCATCGCGTGGTGTGCCGACGACGCGCGGCGGGTCGGCGAGGTCGCCCCGTTCCCGGACCGCGGCGGCCCGTCGACGCTCGGTCGCGGAGCAGGCGACGGGGAGCCGCGCGTCCGCTTCTTCCGGCAGCGCCCCGGTCGGCTACACCCCACCGAGCCGCTCGCCGGCCTGCCGCTCTCCCGCCGTCAGCTGACGGTGACGCCGCAGGGCGGCAAGCTGCTCGTCGCGCGCGAGGGGCGCTGCGAGCTGGTCGTGAACGGGGCCGCGACGGAGCGTTGCGCCCTCGTCGCGAACGACACCCTCCTGCTGCGTGGTCAGCTCCTGCTCCTGTGCGTCCGCCGCGTCGCGTCGATCCCGAAGAACATGTATTTCCTCGACGAGCGCTTCGGCGCGTTCGGGGACGCCGATCCCCTCGGCATTCTGGGCGAGTCCCCGGCGATCTGGCGGATGCGTGAGCAGATCGCGTTTGCCGCCAACGCCGGCCGCCATGTCCTCCTGCACGGCGAGAGCGGTACCGGCAAGGAGGTCGCAGCGCGGGCGATCCACGCGCTCTCGATTCGCGCGCGCGCGCCGTTCATCGCCCGCAACGCCGCGACGCTCCCCGCGGGGCTCATCGACGCCGAGCTCTTCGGGAACGCAAAGAACTATCCGAATCCAGGGATGAACGAGCGCGGCGGGCTGATCGGGCAGGCCGACGGCGGCACGCTCTTCCTCGACGAGATCGCCGAGCTTCCCGTGGAGCAACAGGCGCATCTCCTGCGCGTTCTCGACGCCGACGGCGAGCACCAGCGGCTCGGCGAGCCACACTCGCGACGCTCGGACTTCGTCCTGGTCGGAGCGACGAACCGTGACGTCGGAGCGCTGAAGCACGATCTCGCCGCCCGCTTGACGCTCCGCCTCGAGCTGCCCGATCTCGCCGCGCGGCGAGAGGACATCCCGCTCTTCGTGCGCCACCTGCTCCTCCTCGCGGCAAAGAAGAGCCCGCAGATCGGTGAGCGATTCCTGCACGAGGCCGCGGACGGGCGCCTCGAGCCGCGGGTCGACCCGGCGCTCGTCGAGGAGCTGCTCGTCCGTTGCTACGACACCCACGTGCGCGAGCTCGACGCGCTTCTGTGGCGCGCGATGGCAGGGAGCCCGGGCGAGGTCGTGCTCCTCACCCACGACCTGCGCAAGGAGAGCCTCGGACGCGAGCGCGAGCCGAACGGCGAGAAGATCCGGACGGCGATCAAGGATGCCGGGAGCGTCGAGAAGGCCGCGCGCGCCCTCGGTCTGAAGAGCCGCTACGCGCTCTACCGGCTCATGAAGAAGCACGGAATCGCGAGCGACGAGGAGTAGCCTGAGACGATGAAGGCTCGCGTTTGAGCGACCGCGACCTGATCGGCAAGCGGCTCGGCCGCTACCGGATCGTGGCGAAGATCGGTCAAGGCGGCATGGGCGTCGTCTTCGAGGCCACCGACGAGAAGCTGCGCCGACCCGTGGCGCTCAAGGTGCTCGGCGACGGCGTCGTCGCGGATGCCGACCGGCGCCGTCGGTTCCTGCGGGAGGCACGCATCGCCGCGTCCCTCACGCATCCGAACATCGCCGCCGTGCACGACGTCGGCGAGACCGAAGAGGGGTACATCTACATCGCGATGGAGCTCGTCTCCGGATCCAGCCTCAGGCAGCGCCTGGAACGCGGGCCGATGGACACCGCGACGGCGCTGCGCATCGCGCGGGCTCTCACGCGCGCGCTGGTGAAGGCGCACGGGCTGGGGATCGTTCATCGCGACCTGAAGCCCGACAACGTGATGGTGAGCGAGGAGCTCGAGGTGAAGGTCCTCGATTTCGGTCTAGCGAAGCCGCTCGCCCTCGCGGACGGGCCCGACGGCCTCTCGCTCGTCACCGAGGCGGGTCAGCTGCTCGGCACGCCGGGCTACATGTCCCCCGAGCAAGCTGCAGGTCGCGCCGTCGACGGACGCACCGACATCTTCGCGATCGGCGTGGTGCTGTACGAGATGGTCACCCGCGTGCGCCCGTTCACGGGCGCGCTGCCGATGGAGATCGTGATCGCGACCGCTCGCGACGAGCCGGTTGCTCCCTCCGCGATCGTCGTCGGTCTCCGCGCGGATCTGGAGCGGGTGATCCTGCGCTGTCTCGAGAAGAACGCCGACGCCCGCTACGGGAACGCCGCGGAGCTGATGCGCGCACTCGATGCGCTCGGCGACGGCGAGCGAACGTCCTTGCCCTCGGTCGCCGCGCCGACGGACCGGAACGGTGTCGGCAGCCTCCCCACGCAGACCTCGCTGAGCGGCCCCACCCGCTCGTCGCCACGGCGGCGCCGCTCGTGGATCCTGCTCGCCGGGCTCGGGGCCGCCGCCGTCGTCGCGCTCGGCGCGCGCCTCGTCGGACCGCGTGACTCTCCGCGAACGTCGAGCCCGGTCGCGACCGCGCTCACCGATCTGCCGCCGCCGCCCACGAGCAGTCCGGTCGTGCGCGCCGAGTACGGCGCAGGGTTGCAGGCTCTGCGCGACGACGACTGGGGCACGGCGCAGGCCCATTTCAAGCGCGTGGTGGACCTCGAGCCGCTCCTCGCGATCGGTCAGCTACGCCTGGCGATGGTCGCCGAAGGGACGCTCGACGAGTCGATCCGTCGCGAGCACTACGCGCAGGCGGTCACGCTCCGGAGCCAGCTCAGTCCTCGCGATCAGGGGATGATGGAGGCGCTCGAGCCGATCTTGCAGCGTCTGCGCGAGGATCGCACCGAGGCCGTGAGGCGCCTTCACGGCCTGAGCGACCGCTACCCGGCGGACGTCGAGATCCACGTGTGGCTCGCGCTCCTCCAGGACACGAACGCCGCCGGCCTCGCCTCGGCCGAGCGCGCGCTGGCCCTCGATCCGCGAGACGGCCAGGCCTGGCAGAGCCGCGGCGACGTCCTGGCGACGCTCGGTCGGACGGAGGACTCGCGCGCCTCCTACGAGCACTGCGGCGCGGTCTCTCCGGCGTCGGCCGAGTGCTTCCTCGGCTTGATCTGGCTCGACTCCGCGGAGGGGCGCTGCGCCGACGCCGAGCACGACGCTCGCCGGGCGGTCGATCGCGATCCGCACCTGGCGGGCAACCTCGCTTGCGTCATGTACGGCGCAGGTCGCTCGGTCGAGGCCGTGGGCGAGATCATCGAGCAGTCCGCCGCCGCGATGGCCCCGAACACCACGCAGACGTTGATGGACCAGATCCGGATGCTGCTCGCGGTCGGCGAGCTCGCGCGGGCGCGCGCGCTCACCCAGCGCTATCAGGCCATGGTCGACGCGGCGATCCATGCACCACTCCGCGATCACCTGCGGGCCGCGGAGCTGCTGATCGGCATCGCCCGAGAGACGGGCGACGAGGCCGAGGCCTTCCGGATCGCGATGGACTTCGCCACGCGCAGCGACACCTGGAGCAAGTCCACGCAAGGCGATGCCGGTATCGACGGTTCGCGCGCCGTCGAGCGCCAGGCGGTGCGCCCAGGCGGGATGCCGCGCGCCGAGTTCGTCCGGCGTCGCACGGCATGGATCGAGGCGGAGCGCCGCAACATCGCGCACCCCGGCCTGACGTGGACGTATGCCTTCGCGTCCAGCGCAGAGACAGAAAAGGAGGCGATCGAAGCGTTGCGCGTGTTGCCGGAGTACGCGCCGCTCTCGTCGGTCGTGCACTACGCGGGAATTCCCGACGCCGAGGTGGGGCGCACCTACCTCCTCGCGGGCAGGGTCGGGGAGGCGGTGCCCTACCTCACGAAGGCCGTCGCGACGTGCGTCGCGTTCCGGCACCCTTTCGTCTACACGCGCGCGGCGCTCGAGCTCGGCGAGGCGCTCGAGCGGTCCGGCGACGCGTCCGGCGCATGCCGCGCGTACCACAAGGTCGTCGACCGCTGGGGCAACGCGAAGCCGCGCTCGATCAGCGCGGAGAAGGCGAAAGCACGCATGACGGCGCTCGCATGTGCGACGTGAGCTCGTGCGCGCGGACGGCGCGGAGCCTTTAGGGCTGCGCTTCACGGGCGCAGGCGATGCGCTCGGCTTTGCTCGAACCAGGAGGAATCACCTCGACGCCGATCGCTCCCGATGGCGGGCCCACCGGTGACGCGGGCAACCCGCCCGACACGAGCACGCCCGTCACCGACTTCGTCGTCGACGGCGACTGCGCGATCGACACCGACTCCAACCTCGCGTCGTGCGGTGACGGCGCCGGGGTCCTCGGCTTCAAGATCGCTACCCAGCGTGATGGGAATCGCCGGAGGCAAGGCGCAGAAGACCCACGGCGGAAAGGGCGTGGGGCGCGGGGGGGCGCGGCGCGCGCGGGCGGCGCGGAGAGCGGCGCCCCGTCGCTGGCTCCTCGGGCGGCGACGACCCGGTCGGCGCAGGCGGCGGCGCCATCCAGCTCGTGGCCGGCACGTCGATCGCGATCGAGGCTACGGGCTCGGTCCACGTCGGCGCGGGCGGCGGTAGCTTTGGCGGCATCAGCTCGCAGGAGGCGTGGCGACGCTCGGCGGCGCGACGATGTCGCCGGCGCCGAGCACACCCTGCGCAACCGAGGGCAAGCTCGCGCGCTGACGAGCCTGCCGCTACCTCAGCTTGCCCTTGACCGTGCTCTTCGCGGAGCCGAGGGGCTTCGCGGAGCTCGAGGTCGCCGGTGCCGCCGAGGCGGTGGGCTTCGCGGAGGACGAGGCCGCGGCCGAAGCCACCGCCGACGTGGTCGGCTTCGCCGAGGCTGCCGCCGAGGGAGCCGCCGAGACCGCAGGCTTCGCCGAGGCGCTGCTGGCCGCGCCGGCCTTGCCCTTGGTGCCGCCGGCCGCGCCGCCCGCGGAGGAGATCTTCGCGGCGCCGCCGGCGCCGACGAAGATGCCGCCGCTGCCCTGATCGCAGGAGAGCTTGTCGGTGCTGGGGTCGAACGTGCAGCCCTTGGGACCGGTGCAGGCCTTCAGCTGGACGAACAGCTTGCTGTGGCAGACGTGAATGGCCTTGTGGTCCAACGAGCAGGCGTGGTTGTTCTCCGCCTCGCAGGGGTCGTTCGCCTCAGCGACCGAGTCGTCGCAGTTGAACTCGATGCGCTGCTGCGCAGGATGCTCCTCGAACGTGCATGACTTGGGGCCGCGGCACGAGTCGATGGCCTTGAAGACGCTGCCCTCGCAGCGAAAGATCGCGGACTTGTCGTTCGCGCAGGCGATCTGGCCGTCCTTGTGACAGGGGTCGTCCTTGTCGGCGAGCGTGTGGTCGCAGAACAGCTCGTCGCCCTTGAGCTCGCAGCCTTTTGCGCCCTTGCAGGTCGCGCCGAGGACCCAGCTCTTCGACTTGCAATCGAGCTCCGAGCGCTTGTCGACGGAGCAGGCGACGTTGTCCTGATCCTCGCAGGGCTCACCGACGACGGCGAGCGACTGGTCACACGCCGCCGCCTTGCCGTGCTGGACGCAGCGGAGCGGCCCCTGGCAGCTCGTGGCGACGAGCTTGCCGTCCTCGCCGCAGAACAAAGCACCGTCCTTCGTGCAGTAGCTCTGCCCGATGGTGCACTTGCCCCCGACCTTCGGCTTGCAGCTCGTCGACAGGACCAGGAACGAACACGCCAACGCCACAATCCACTTGCAAATACGCATCAAGATCTCCGTTTTCTCGAAGCGGCGAGACTACGTCACTTGTAACAAGCGATCGAGCAAGCATTCAGCGCCGAGCAATCCGGGTCGTCGAAGCAAGCATCCCAGGCCGCGCAGCAGTGGTCCACGGTGCATTGGCTACACGCCGTGGCCGGAGTGCTGACCGGGGCCTTGCACATCCCCGTGGTGGGCGGCTTCGGCGACCCCGTGCCGATCCCGGTGCATGGGGTGGCGCAGCTCGCGCTCCAGCAGGTGTCGATGCCCTTGCCCAGCGCGACGCCCTTGGGCTGCTGCACCTCGCAGGCGGAGATGCAGGCCGCGACCGGGTCGCCGTTGCTGGACCCGCTGGTGCCGCTGGTGCCGCTGGTGCCGCTCGAGCCCGCGGAGCCGCTCGTGCCGCTCGAGCCGCTCGAGCCCGCAGAGCTGGTGCTGCTCCCAGACGAGCCGCTGGTGCCGCCGCTCGAGGAGGTCGAGCCGTCGCCGCCGGAGCTGCCGGAGCAGCCCGCGAGGAGCGCGCCGACGACGCACGCGCAGGCGAACGAGACGATGCGCTTCGACTTCATGTTCCAGGCCCTCCGAGTTGCAGTCTAGCCCGCTTTAGGCCGGTTGGGACCGCTCCCGGGCTCCCCGGAGGAGCGACGCGCCGCCACTTGCTTCGTCACTTATTTGGCCGTTCGGATCCGACTATGCGAACCCTGGGCTGAGATGAGCACGATGGCTTCGCAAGGGGAGATCGTCGTCGGCCTCGACATCGGGACCACGAAGGTGTGTGCCGTGGTCGGAGAGATCGCCGAAGACGGAATCACGATCCTCGGGGTCGGTTCGGTCCCGTGCCGCGGGCTCCGCAAGGGGATCGTGAGCAACATCGACTGGACCGTGCGATCGATCAGGGACGCCATCGAGGCGGCCCAGACGATGGCCGGCGTCGAGATCCGGACGGTCTACGCCGGCGTGGCCGGAAGTCACATCCGGTCGCAGAGTTCGGACGGCGTCGCGGCCATCGCCGGCGGCGAGGTGACCCGGGCGGACGTCGAGCGCGTCCTCGAAGGCGCCCGCGCCATCCCGGTCGACGCCGACCGCCAGATCCTCCACGTGCTCCCCCGCGAGTACGTCGTCGACATCCAGGACGGCATCCGCGATCCGATCGGGATGAGCGGCGTCCGCTTGGGCGCGAAGGTGAACCTCGTCACCGCCGCGACGAGCTGCGTCCAGAACGTCATCCGCTGCGCCGAGCGCTGCGGCCTCATCGTCGCGGACGTGGTCCTCGAGCCCCTCGCGAGCTCCGAGGCCGTCCTCTCCGACGACGAGCGGGAGATCGGCGTCGCGGTCGTCGACATCGGCGGCGGCACCACCGACCTGCTGATCTACGTCGACGGCGGCATCGCCCACGCCAGCGTCATCCCGGTCGGCGGCAACAACATCACGAACGACATCGCCGCGGGCCTCCGGACGCCCATGGCCGAGGCCGACCGCCTGAAGCGCCTGTGTGGCTGCGCGCTCGCGCGCATGGTCGGCGAGGACGAGGACATCGAGGTCCCCGGCGTCGGCGGGCAGAAGCCGCGCCGCACCCCGCGCCGCGTGCTGTCTGACATCATCGAGCCGCGCGTCGAGGAGATCTTCGCCGTGGTCCGCAAGCGCATCGAGGACACGGGCCTCCTCGAGCAGATCTCGGCGGGCGTGGTCCTCACGGGCGGCGCCGTCCTCCTCGAGGGCACACAGGAGATCGCCGAGGAGATCCTCGGGATGCCCGTGCGCATCGGCTTCCCCACGGGCGTGCGCGGCATCACGCAGCTCGTCCACGGCCCGCAGTACGCCACCGGCGTCGGCCTGGTGAAGTACGGGGCGCAGGCCATCGCCGACGCGCATGCACGCGCCGCCACCCCGGCGCACTCGATGATGCGCATGACTGCCGCCGCCGTGAAGAAGGCGGAGGACGAGCGGCCGGAAGAGATGCCGAAGTCCCAGTCGAAGCTGTGGGAGTGGCTGAAGGCCGCTTTCTGATCACGAGTCACGAGTCACGACAATACCCATTCTGTCTACACCGCCATATCGAGGAAGAGGCGCCTCGATACAGCGGATTCGCTCGCGATCGCGAGCTCTCCATCGCACTGAATCCCCGGGAGAATAAGGATCATGACGTTTTCGATCGAGTTCGCGGACGAGCAGCAGGAATACCAGGCGCGCATCAAGGTGATCGGCTGCGGCGGCTCCGGCGGCAACGCGGTCAATACCATGATCAACTTCGGCCTCGAGGGCGTGGAGTTCATCGTGGTGAACACCGACGCGCAGGCCCTCAACGGCAATGCCGCCCCCACCAAGCTGAACATCGGCGGCGCGATCACGCGCGGCCTCGGCGCCGGCGCGGATCCGGAGCGCGGTCGCAAGGCGGCGATGGAGGATCACCAGCGCATCAAGGAGCTCATCTCCGGCGCCGACATGGTCTTCATCTGCGCCGGCATGGGCGGCGGCACCGGCACCGGCGCGGCTCCCGTCATCGCGCAGCTCGCGCGTGAAGAAGGCGCCCTCACGGTCGGCGTCGTGACGAAGCCCTTCCTCTTCGAAGGTCGTCAGCGCTCGCGCCGCGCCGAGATGGGCCTCGCGCAGCTCACCGAGAACGTCGATACGCTCATCACCATCCCGAACCAGAAGCTCCTCATGCTCGGCGAGGAGGACCTCTCCTTCATCGACGCGTTCCGCAAGGCGGACGAGGTCCTGTTCCAGGCCGTGAAGGGCATCAGCGACCTCATCACGCAGAACGGCATCGTCAACGTCGACTTTGCGGACGTGAAGACGGTCATGAACAGCATGGGCCGCGCGCTCATGGGCACGGGCATCGCCAAGGGCAACAACCGGGCGCGGCTCGCGGCCGAGATGGCCATCAGCTCGCCGCTCCTCGACGACATCTCCGTCGACGGCGCGACCGGCGTGCTCATCAACATCGTGGGCGGCCCGGACCTGAAGATGCGCGAGATCCAGGAGGCGGCGAGCCTCGTCCAGGAGCAGGCGCACGAGGATGCGAACATCATCTTCGGCGCGAGCATCGACGAGGCCCTCGGCGAGAACGTCAAGGTCACAGTCATCGCGACCGGCTTCGACACCATCGAGCGCATGGCGGCGATGGGCGAGGGCACGCGCCTCTCGCTCCCGGCCGGCCCGCAGACCGTCCCCTCGATGCAGTACATCCCGCAGCAGTCGCACCAGCAGCAGCAGCACCCCGGCCATGCGTCGCAGCGCCCGGTGTTCCAGCAGCAGCCGACGTTCCAGCAGCAGCAGCCGCAGGCGTCGACCCGCACCTCGGAGGCGGCTCCGGCGTTCTCGAGCCGTCGCATCCCGGCGCCCGAGGGGGCCCGCGTGGTCCCCGCGAGCACGCGCATCCCGGCGCGCGAGCGCGCGTCGTCGAACTTCCCCGCGTTCGACACGGACTGGGACGTCCCGGCGTTCCAGCGCAAGGGAGGAAGCTGACAGCCCACGGCTGACAGCTGACGGTTTCGAGACTCGAGAAGGAGACCGCGCGCCGACCAACGCCCGGTCTCTTTCGCTTTTGTCGGACTGAGCGCGTGAGGTGCTCGCGCCTTGACCGTCCAGGGCCCGACGTCTCCGCGTCGCCGGAGAGCGCGATCTCGCGCGATTCGCCGACGTGAACCACGATCCCGCGCACCCAGGCAGCGTCGACGAGCCCTCGGTCCACTCGTGGCTGAGGCCCGAGGTGAGGACATGGTCGCCCTCCAGGCCGAGGATCGGGTCGCAACGAGTGACCCCGAGGGCCGGCGGCGCGTCGACACGAAGCAAGCGAAGGGGGAGCGCGCGGTCGCGAGCGTCCTCGGCTGTCACGTCGAGGTCCTCGAGGGCTGCCGCGCGAAGCCCGATGACCTGCTCGCGGAGGACGTCGACGGGCTCTGCACCGGCGCGACGCACGTCGTGCGCACCGCCGGCCCGCAGCAGGTCGCGTTCGAGCCGCTCTCCCTCGGCGACCACCGGCGTCATGGCCTCGCCGCGGGGCCCTGGACTGTGCCTTGGTGCGCCCCCGGCAGCTTCGAGCTCCACCGCGTCGAGGACCACCCGCGCGTCCTCCTCCGGCACGACGAGATGTGAAGCGGAGCGGGCGGGGATGGGGGTTGCCCACGCCGCGCGCTCGTGGTGCAGTCGCGATCATGCCTGGCGTCTTCCTCCGCGACCTCACGTGGCTCGACGCCGAGCGCGTGCTCGGGCCGGACACGGTCGTGGTCATCCCGATCGGCGCGGCCGCGAAGGAGCATGGGCCTCACCTCCGCCTCGACAACGACGAGCGCCTCGCCGACGGCTACGCGCGCCTCCTCTGCGAGGTGCGCAACGTCGTGATCGCGCCGACGCTCAACTACCACTTCTATCCCGCGTTCGTGGAGTACCCGGGCTCGACCACCCTTCGCCTCGAGACCGCGCGCGACCTCACGATCGACGTCGTGCGCTCGCTCTCCGCGCACGGCCCCCGTCGGTTCTACGCGCTCAACACCGGCGTCTCCACGGTGCGTGCCCTGCGGCCGGCCGCCGAGGAGCTGGCCAAGGAGGGCATCCTCCTCAAGTACACCGACGTGCTCGCCGTGCTTGGACCGGTGGAGAAGGCGATCGCCGAGCAGGAAGGCGGCACGCACGCCGACGAGATCGAGACCTCGATCATGCTGGTGCTCGCGCCCGACCGCGTCGACATGAGCAAGGCCAAGAAGGACTACACGCCGGGCGGCAAGGGCAAGCTCACTCGCGATCCGAAGGGCGAGGGCACGTACTCGCCGACCGGCACTTGGGGCGACCCGACGCTTGCGAGCCGTGAGAAAGGGCGAAGGGTCGTGCAGGCGCTGCTGAACGCGGTGGTCGACGAGATCGACGTGCTCACAGCATCGTGATCTTCACGCCGAGGTGCTCGGCCTCGCGCACCACCGTGGACATGCCCTCGGCGATCGATGCGTGGACCAGCTCGTCGGCCGCGCCGATCCAGGTGAGCGTCTCGCGGCGCGGCGTGTTGCCGAGGAAGCGCACGTCCATGCGCCAGCGGTGCGCGAGCTTCTCGAGGCGTGCGCGCTCCGGCCCGTCACCGATCACGATCAGGATCGGCTGACCGGCGCGGTAGCCTGCGACGTAGTCGATGACCCGATCGACGCGCTTGCTCGGTACGAGGCGCCCCGCGCACACGTAGAGCGGACGATCTCCGAGCGTGCTCTTCCTGACCTTCACCGCCTCGCGCACGTCGAGCATGCCGAGCGGGCTCGGCGCGACCACCGCGCGCTGGCGGAGGGCGACCGCGTGGCTCGGCACGGCGCGCGCCAGCTGATCGAGCAGCGACTGCGAGACGAAGCGCCAGACCGCGGCGCGCGCGAGGAGCTTGCCCACGAGCAGGAGGCGGAGCCCTTCGGGTAGCCCGGCGAGCAGGCGCACGTCCCCGCCGTGCGAGACGATCTCGAGCGGCACGTGGTCGAGCGCGCTCGTGGTCACGACCGGCCACGCGCACGGGACGCTCCACTGCGCGATGATGCGCGACGGCCGCGCCTCACGCACCTGCGACGCAGCGCGCAACATCCAGCCCATCGCCTCGACCGCGCGCCATGGCCGCTGCTTCAGTCGGCTGGCCGCGCCGGGCCAGCCGAACGCGCCGCCCGCGCGCGGCGTCACGACCGTCACGGCGTGCCCGGCTCGCTCGAGCTCGGTGACCTCCGCCTTCACGAAGTGACCCGACGGGTCCCCGTCATCCGACGGGTAGCTCGTCGTCACGACGCAGATGGGGCCGAGGTTCGCCACGTCGCGGACTTACCCCGAAGCGCCGCGTTGGCGCCATCGGTTCCGATCGCCAGCCGTGCTAATGACGCTTCCGATGGACACGCCGGCCCGCTCAGTCCGCATCCAGGGAAGAATCCTCTACATCACGGAGGACGCGGCGCTGCTCGAGAGACAGCTCAACGGTGAGGACCTCGCGTTCGACGCGGAGCGCCCGCTCGTGTCGAACATCTCGACCGACGAGCTCACGCCCGGCTGGGTTTGCTACTATTACGACGAGACGCTCGCCCGGTACTGCCTGGTCGGCCTGCGGGGCGGCAAGGTCGGCAAAGACGCGATCAAGTCCGGCGGCTTCGGCGTCATCGTCAGCGGCAGCTCGAAGGGCTGCGGGTCGAGCCGGGAGACGGCGCCCTACAGCGAGCTGAAGTCGGGCGTCCAGCTCGTCATCGCGAAGAGCATCGAGAAGATCTACAAGCAGAACTCGCAGAACATCGGCCTGCTGACGTCGACCGACTTCGGTCTGATCGAGCGCATCGAGAAGGGCGAGGCGATCCCGATCTCCGAGTTCACGAAGGAGCTCGATCCCATCAGCGCGTCGATCGTCGAGCACGGTGGCCTCTTCGCGTACAACCGCGCGCGGCTGAAGAGCGAGACCACCCCGCCCGCCATCACCACCGCCGCGCGCCCGATGACGCTCTGCGAGAAGATCCTCGCCGCGCACGTCATCACCGACGCCCGCTCGGGCAAGACCGGCGTCGCTGCCGTGAAGCCGGGGGACGCGTTCTTCGCGCGCGCCGACGTGCGCTTCTCGCACGAGTACGTGACGCCGATGGCCGAGGCGCTGTTCTCCGCGGAGATGGGCGCGGACGCGAAGGTCACCGACCCCGCATCGGTGTGGGCGTTCCGTGACCATCTCACGTTTCTCGATCTCGTCATGCCCAGGGCCCACCGTGAGATGGGGCTCAAGGAGCAAGCCGAGAAGCTCGCCACCGTGCAGGAGGCGTTCACGAAGAAGCAGGGCGTGAAGCTCTACGGCGAGGTCCATCGCGACGGGAAGCTCGTCGGGTCGGAGGCCATCTGCCACAACAAGGTCATCGAGGAGATCGCGCTGCCCGGCCAGCTGGTCGCCGGCACCGACTCGCACACGTGCATGGCGGGCGCGCTCGGCTGCTTCGCGTTCGGCGTCGGCTCCACCGACATGGCGAACGCTTGGTACACGAAGGACGTCCGCGTCACGGTCCCCGAGACCGCGCGCTTCGTCCTCCACGGCGTGCTCAAGCCCGGCGTCTGCGCGAAGGACGTGATGCTCCACATCCTGAGCTCCGAGTTTTTCAAGAGCGGCAAGGGCATCGGCAAGGTGCTCGAGTTCGCGGGCGAGGGCATCACGAGCATGTCGCTCGACGAGCGCGCGACGCTCACGAACATGGCGGTCGAGGCGGGCGGCTTCACCGGCATCATCGAGGCCGACGAGGTGGTCGTCGACTACCTCGCGAACCAGCGCGGGCTCGACCCCGACGACGTCCGCTGGCGGATCGTGAAGGCCGACCCCGGCGCGGAGTACCTCGCGACGTTCGACATCGATCTGTCCGCGATCGACTCGATGGTGGCGACACCCGGCGACCCGCGCAACGGCATCCCACTGAAGGAGCTCGCGGCGGCCTCCGGCGGCAAGGACGTCAGGATCGACATCGCGTACGGCGGCTCCTGCACCGGCGGCAAGAAAGCCGACATGGACATGTACGCGTCGGTCCTCGCGGACGCGGTGAAGAAGGGGAAGATGGTGGCCGACGGCGTGCACCTCTACATCCAGTTCGGCTCCCAGGACATCCGCCGCTACGCCGAGGAAAAGGGCTACCTCGCGATCTTCGCGGCGGCCGGGGCCGAGCTCGTCGACCCGTCGTGCGGCGCGTGCATCAAGGCTGGGCCGGGCGTCAGCGACTCCCCGGAGCAGGTGACGGTCAGCGCGATCAACCGTAATTTTCCGGGCCGCAGCGGTCCCGGCAAGGTCTACCTCGCGAGCCCGCTCGTGGTCGCCGCGAGCGCCATCGCCGGTCATATCGCGGGACCCGAGGCAGTGTAGTAGAGAGACGAGATCATGAATTCGATCCAGCCGAATGCCCGCGTGGTCCTCGAATACACGCTTCGTGACGACGCAGGAGAGGTCCTCGACTCGAGCGACGCCGAGGACGGCGAGCCCATCGTCTACGTGCACGGCTACGGTATGCTCGTGCCGGGTCTCGAGGCCGCGCTCGTGGGTCTCGAGAAGGGGACGAGCAAGGACGTCACCGTCACGCCCGCCGAGGGCTTCGGCGACCGCGACGACGAGCTGGTGCTCGAGATCGACAAGACCGACTTTCCGGATCCCAAGAACGTCACCGTGGGCGACGAGGTCGTGGCGGAGTCGCCCGACGGGGACGAGGTCCCGATGCGTGTGGTCGAGGTCCGCGACGAGACCGTCATGGTCGATGCGAACCACCCACTCGCGGGCGTCACCCTCCGCTACTCGGTGAAGGTGAAGGAGATCGCGGCCGCCTCGGAGGAGGAGATCGCGGAGGCGGCGGCAGGCTTCGAGGAGGCCGGCTACGGCGGCGGTTGCGACGACCCCACCCATGATCACTCGCATGATCATGGAGATGGGCACGATCATGGGCACTCCCACGGGGCCGGGGACAACCTCGTCCAGCTCACGCCCAAGTCCGCGGCCAAGAAGCCGTCCTGACGCCGAAACGGCCGGCAAACCCGGCACTTGCGGCCCGTCGTCGCCGGCGCTAGACGGAAGCACATGACGCAGAAGACGAATCCGTGGACGTTCGACGTCCGAGTGCGCGACCGCAACCTCAAGGCCGGCACGGTCACCGACAAGGACGTCGAGAAGTATCTCGGCGGCTTGCCCGACCTCGCGGATCAGTCGGAGTCTTTCGCCACGTCGCAGCCCGCGCTGCTCCAGCCCGTCGTCGAGCACGTCGCCGACACCAGCGCCGATGAAGGCGACGACGAGGATGAGGACGACGTCGAGGGCGAGGGCGAGGCCGCGACGGTCGAGCCTGCCGCCGACACCAGCACGCCCGAGTGAGCGCCATGAGCGAGCACGAGACGCTCCCCGGCATCGATTTCGCGACGTTCATCTTGTCGCTCAGCCATTCCGCGCTGATGCACCTTGGTGAGGTGCCCGATCCCGATACGAACGCCACGAACG
>JAYTHX010000440.1:0-9696 GCA_043732195.1 Polyangiaceae bacterium | reverse complement strand
CGACCTCCATGTACTCGGCGAAGTAGAACATGCCGAACTTCATGCCCGAGTACTCGGTGAAGTAGCCGGAAACGAGCTCGCTCTCGGCCTCGGGGAGGTCGAACGGGATGCGCTTGCTCTCGGCGACGGCAGAGGCGAAGAACAGGAAGAACGCGACGGGCTGCACGAAGATGCCCCACGCGTTGTCGCCCTGCCAGCGGACCATGTCGTCGAGGCGGACCGAGCCGTAGACCATCATCGCGCCGATGAGGGTGAGGCCCATCGTGACCTCGTAGCTGACCATCTGGCTCGCGGCGCGGAGGGCGCCCATGAGCGAGAACTTGTTGTCGCTCGAGAGGCCGGCGATCGCCGCGCCCACGATGCCCTGCCCCGCCATGGCGAAGACGAAGAGCACGCCCACGTTGAGCGACGAGATCACGAGGTCGATCGACGGCGACGTGGTGCTGAGGCCGAACCGTTGCGCGGCCGGGAACACCAGCGACATGTTGTAGCCGGCCTGGCAGACGCCGTTGACCGGCAGCATGGCCTGGCCGCCGGGGGTGCTGCTGAAGCAGACGTGCCGCCACAGGAGATCGGGGCTCAACGTGTCGCCGAAAGGAATGACTGCCAGGAGCACGAGCACCGGGATCATCGCGAGCATCGGCGCGAGGCTGAAGAGCAGCTTGTCCGCCTTGGGCGGCATGAAGTCTTCCTTGGTGAAGAACTTCACGCCGTCGGCGGCGGTGTGGAGGAGGCCGGCGATCCGCAGCTCGAAGCCGAAGATCTTGATGCCCGCGCGGTTGGGACCGATGCGGTCCTGCATCATCGCGCCGCCGCGGCGGTCGTACCAGGTCAGGAGGCCGGCGACGTTGAAGACGAAGCCGACCATCACGGCGATCTTCACGACCGCCCAGAGAAGCGTCATTGCCATGTCAGGTGGCTCCGGTGGTGATCGCGGCGACGTCGCGCGTGGAAGGAGCGGCCGTGCTCGAGCCGAGGAGCCCCGCGCGGATGTCCTTCAGTCTGGTGAACGGAACCTCGAGGCCGAGCGCGGTGGCGAGGAGCTTGGTCAGCTCCCATGCCGGGCGCGAGGCGCCCTGGGGGATGAGCGCGCGGTCGGCGACCTGGCGGAGCGACTGCCGGTTCGCGTACGTGCCGGTGTGCTCCGCCCACGACGTGGCGGGCAGGACCACGTGGGCCGCGTCGGTCAGCGCGCCCTCGTGCGACGCGATCACGACGAGCGTGCCGAGCATGCCGAGCGCCGTCGCGTCCTCGGGGTCGTTGCGCGGCGTCACGCCACCGAGCGCGATGACGTGAGAGATGCGACCCGAGCGCATGTCCTCGAGCAGCTGGAGGTAGGTCCGCGCGTTCGGCGCGAGCTCCTTCACGCCGGCGGTGTTCGGGTTCTTGTCCGCGTCGATGAGGATGTCGTCCGCGTAGCCGGTGCCGGCGCCCGCGGCGTAGAGCGTGCTGCTGCCGAGCTGCTTCGCGAGCTCGCGCATCGCCCAGTTGTCCTCGAGCGAGTGCTGCGCCGAGAGGACGACCGCGATCGCCTCCTTCGGGACGTCGCCGAGGCGCTTCTTCGCCTCCTTGATCGCGGCATCGACGCCGAGGCGCGTGCGGCCGACCCTGGCCTCGATGACGCGGCCCTCGTGGGCGGCGCGGTACGAGAGCATTCCCTCGTCGCACATCCAGTACTTGTTGACCGCCTCGTTGTCGCGCGGGCGGTAGCGGTAGGCCTTGTTGGAGCGCGGGTCGTAGTCGAGGTGCGCGTTGCAGCCCGTCGCGCAGCCCTGGCACACGCTCGAGACCGACTTGAGGAACCAGACGCGCGCCTTGAAGCGAAAATCCTTCGTGGTGAGCGCGCCGACCGGGCACACGTGCTCGGTCATGAACGTGTAGTGGCCCTCGAGCTGGCGGCCGGGGGCAACGAAGATCTCGTTGAGGTTGCCGCGCTCGCGCATGTCGAGGACGGGATCCTTTGCGACCTCCTCCATGAAGCGGATGCAGCGCGTGCACATGACGCAGCGCTCGGCGTCGTAGACGATGGTGGGCCCGAAGACGACGGCCTTCGGCTTGTGGATCGGCTCGTCCCGCATGCGCTTGCCGGTGTGGTCGCGCGCCTGGTATTCGAGCCAGTAGTCCTGCAGCTTGCACTCGCCGGCCTGGTCGCAGATCGGGCAGTCGACGGGGTGGTTGAGGAGCAGGAACTCCTGCACGCTCGCGCGCGCATCGAGCACGTGCTTGCTGCTGTCCGCGAGCACCTCCTGTCCTTCCGTGGCCGGGTACTGGCAGGCCGGCTGGAGCTTCGGCTTCTGGACGTTTTTGTAGTCCTTGAGGACCGGGTCCCATTCGACGATGTCGAGCATCATCGCGCGCTGGTTCGCGGCAGGCTTCAGCTCCACGAGGCACATGCGGCAGTTCGCGGGAGCGCTGAGCCCCGCGTGCCAGCAGTAGTGCGGGATATCGATCCCGGAGCGCGAGGCGGCCTTGATGATGCTCTCGCCCGGCTCGAAGGGGATGTCCTTGCCGTCAAGCTTGAAGGTGGGCATGAAGATGCGCCTGATTTACGACGAATTGCTGCCGGTTGGAAGCAGCTTCAGCGAATCGTGACGATCCCGAGCCTGCGGAGGCGATCGAGGATCTCGTGGACCTGGTTCTCCGGCATCCCGGCGATGTCGACGAGGCCCTGGACGGTGGTGACGCCGTCGATGTGGGCAAGGAGGAAGCCCGCCCGGTGGTCGATGGGGGCCTCGGCGATCTCGTCCTTTGTGCGAACGATCTTGGGCACCTGGCGTCCGGCGACGCCGATGGCATCGGCGCCGCTCTTCACGGCCGCGCCCACGTCGTCGACGCGGATGGACGCGCGCGCTGATTTTGCGGGGCGGACCGACCGCGGTGGCGGGATCGAGGCTGCCTTCGGCGGACGGCTCGTGAGCGCGCGGCGCGGGGGCTTGCTACTGACGGGCTTGGGCTCCGGCGCGCGGCTCGGGCGAAGAGGGCGCCCCTCGATCGGCCGCGACGAGGGCTGCGCAGGCTTCAGCTCGCGCGAGTCGGTGGTGGGCTCCTCGCGGATGGTCATGGGGCGACGCTCGACCCGCTCCATCCGATCTTGCTCGGCGAGCGCTTGCGTGTCGACCGGCTTCGTCGACGGCGGCTCGTCGAGCTCGGGCTCGACCACCTCCGGACGCGCGACAGAAACACCCTCGAGCGCGCGCGTCTGCCGCGCGCTCAGCGGGGGCGAACTGATCGGCGGAGCGCTCGTCGGCGCCTCGCTCGTCGGCGCCTCGCGCGCGAGCGCCTCGCGCGCGAGCGCCTCGCCGTTCGTGCGCTCGCGGATCGCCGTGCGACGCGCCTCGCCGTCGACCTTGCCGAGGCCGGGCTCGGTGGTCGTCCTTTTTTCTCGCGACTTCATGGGGCTTGGCCGGAGCTGCCGGGCCCCCAGGATCGCGCGGCCACGGCTGGCGTCAATACCGGCGTCACAAATTCGAGGGGCCTGTGGTTTCCCTTAGCCCGCCGGCCCGCCGGTCAGGGCAATTGGACGATGCCGAGCTTCGCGAGGCGCTCGAGGATGCCCAGCACCTCGCCGTCAGGCATGGCCGCGAGATCGACGACGCCCTGGACGCTCGTCTTGCCATCGAGCAGCGAGAGCACGAACGCGTCGCGATGATCGATCGGTGCCGCAACGAGCTCGGCGCGCGTCTTCAGCAGCCGCGGCGCCGCCACGGCGACGACCCGGGAGTGCTTTCCGGCGATGGCTACGGCCACGTCGCCTACGTCGTCGACGCGGAGCGGAGGACGGTTCGTTCGCGGACGTCGCGTCGAGATCTTGTCCGCGCGCGTCTCGACGTCCACCGGTGGCAGGCTCTCGCGCTCGTCACGAGCGCGCGTACCGGACATCGGCGGGACGGACGAGTACGGATGTTTCGGATGGAGCCCACTACCGAGCCCCGGGTTCGTGAGTGTTCGTCGCTTCGGCTTTTCCACGGTTCCCCCCCGTATCCACGCCGCGCTTGCGCTTGGCGATCCAGTATAAGAACCACCGAAAGGGCACAGTCAAGGCGCCCTCTCGCTGGTCAACCGACTGGCCACCCGACACGGCGATGACGAAGCACGAACCCCGCCTGCTCGAGGAGCTCGGGATCATTGCGCGTCTCGCGCTGCCGATCGCGCTCGCGCAGTTCGGCCTCACGCTGCTGGGTCTCGTCGATGTCGCGGTGCTCGGACGCGTCTCGGCCTCCGAGCTGGGCGGCGGCTCGATCGGCCGCTCCATCGCCTTCGCGGGGCTCGCGCTCGGCATCGGTGCGGCGGCGGCGCTCGAGCCACTCGCGTCCCAGGCGGTCGGCGCGGGCGAGCCGCACGTCGCGTGGCGCGCGTTCGTCTCGACCACGAAGGCGTGCGCGCTCTTGTGGGTTCCCGTCTCGTTCGTCACCATCGGCGCGACGTGGCTGCTCGTGCCCATCGGCGTGGCGCCGGAGCTCGTCGCGCCCGCGCGCGCGTTCATCGTCGCGCAGACGCCCGCGTTGCTCCTGATCCCGGTCTATCTCGCGGCGAAGACGTACCTCCAAGCACACAAGAAGACGTGGCCCGCGCTCGCCTCGGCCATCGCGGCGAATGTCGTCAACCTCGCCGTCTGCAACGTGCTCGTGCGCGGCGAGCTGCCGCTCGGACGCTTCGGGACGATCGCGTTCGGCACGACTCCGCTCGGTGCGTTCGGCGCGGGCCTCGCGAGCACGGTCGCGAGCCTGGTGCTCGCAGGCGGCGTCTTGATCGTGGTGTTCCGGATGCGGCCACGCGGCGCTGCTACGGACAGCGCCGACGTCTCGGTGTGGAAGGTGATCCGTCTCGGGACACCGATCGGCTTCCAGCTCCTCGCGGAGATCGGGGTGTTCTCGCTGGTGGCGGTGCTCGCCGGGAGGCTCGGCAAGGTCGCGGTGAGCGCGCACCACATCGCGATTGGCCTCGCGAGCTTCACGTTCATGGGCGTGCTCGGGGTCAGCGGCGCGACCGCGGTGCGCGTCGGTCACGCGGTCGGCGAACGGCGGTCGCCGCGGCGACCCGGGCTCCTCGGCATCGCGCTGGGCGCGGCCTTCATGGCCTGCACGAGCACGCTGTTCCTGCTCACGCCGCGGCCGCTCGTCGAGCTCTTCACCGACGACCCCGCCATCCTCGACCTCGGCGTGACCTTGCTGGGGATCGCGGCGGCATTCCAGCTCTTCGACGGCGTGCAAGGCGTCGCTTCGGGCGCGCTACGAGGCGCGGGCGACGTGAGGTTCGCGTTCGCGTCGAACGTCGTTGGCCACTGGCTCGTGGGATTTCCGCTCGCGCTCCTGCTGGGGTTCCGCCTCGGCCTCGGCGCGCCAGGGCTGTGGTGGGGGCTGCTGGCGGGCCTCGCGGTCGTCGCCGTCGCGCTGCTGTGGCGCTTCTTGATCGTCTCGAAGCGCAGCGTTCACCGCGTGTGAGGAGCCCGCCGGCCTCGTGGCCGGGAGCGACGCAATGGAAGATATTTCTTCCAAACACGCCAGTAATGGCAATAATAGTTTCATGCCCAGGGTCACGAGCTCTCCTCTGCCCGCCATCGGCCGCCTGCTGGTCGAGCTCGGAGCGAACATCCGTCTCGCCCGGAAGCGTCGCGGGCTGTCTGCTGCGCTGGTTGCCGAGCGTGCGGGCATGTCCCGTCCGACGCTTCGCGCTCTCGAGCGGGGCGGCGCGACCGTCACCATCGGGGCGATCGCGAACGTGCTGCACTGCCTCGGTCTCGAGCAGGACCTCGCCCTCCTCGCGCGCGAGGATCAGGTCGGACGCAAGCTCCAGGACGCCGCGCTGTACGGCGCCACGCCCCGTCGCGCTCGCTCCCGTGGCGGCGATGGCCGCTGAACGACGCAGGGTCGAAGTGTGCGCCGACTGGGCGCGCCTCGGCGGGCCGCGCCGCATGGGATTTCTCCACGCCACTCCGGCCAGAGGCAAGGAGGTCTTCTCCTTCGAATACGACAAGGCATGGCTCGAGGACGGCCACCGAAGCGCGCTCGACCCTGCGCTACGGCTCGGTCCTGGCCCCCAGTACGTCGCGGCGGGCCGCGAGAATTTCGGCGTCTTCCTCGACTCCTCGCCCGATCGCTGGGGTCGCGTCCTCATGCAGCGCCGCGAAGCGCAGCGCGCGCGTGATGAGAAGCGCAGGCCGCGACGCCTCGACGAGCTCGACTACCTGCTGGGCGTGTACGACGGCCATCGCATGGGGGCGCTGCGCTACCGGTTCGAGGGAGGCCCGTTCCTCGACGATCAGACCGAGCTCGCCTCCCCTCCCTGGACCTCGCTGCGAGAGCTCGAAGCCGCGAGCCTCCACCTCGAGCGCGACGAGGAGGGCACCAGCCCGAGCCATGCCAAGTGGCTCCGCATGCTGATCGCCCCGGGCCGCTCGCTCGGCGGAGCGCGCCCCAAGGCCAGCGTGCTCGACGAGGACGGCCACCTGTGGATCGCGAAGTTTCCGAGCGCGCTCGACACCCACGACACCGGCGCGTGGGAGAGCGTGGTGGCCACGCTGGCCCGGCGCGCGGGGATCGTGACCGCCACCGCGACGTGTCGCCGCTTCGGCAGCAAGCACCACACGTTCGTGACGCGACGCTTCGACCGGACCAACACCGACGAGCGCGTCCACTTCGCCTCCGCGATGACGCTCCTCGAGCGCGTCGACGGCGAAGAGGGCGCCAGCTACCTCGATATCGCAGGCCTGCTCGTACAGCACGGCGCCCACGCCGCGCGCGACCTGGAGCAGCTATGGCGTCGCATCGCGTTCTCCGTGTGCGTCTCGAACGTCGATGATCACCTCCGGAACCACGGTTTTCTGCTCGAGCCGCATGGCTGGTCGCTCGCGCCGGCGTACGACGTGAACCCCGTGCCCACGGGGAACGGCCTCACGCTGAACATCTCGGAGACCGACAACGCCCAGGACCTGGCGCTGGTGCGGGAGGTCGCGGAGCTGTTCCGGCTGAACGCTCGCCGCGCCGGGGTCATCCTCGGGGAGGTCGTCGCCTCGGTCCGCGGGTGGCGCGCCGAGGCGAAGGCGCTGGGTCTGTCACGGGCGGAGCAGGAGCGCGTCGAGCCAGCGTTCGCCGCGGTGGCGCCCTAGTCTCCACGAAGCACGCCTCCACGCCTCGCCCAGCCGCCAACACGCCTCGACGGCGCGAGCGCGAGCGGCGGTGACCCTCCGGAGGATCGATCGCGCCATGCCCTCCGCGGGCACCGAGGAGCATGCATGCTGCATCGATCCCGATCGGTCCGCCCCGGTGGACGACATCCGACGCGTGTCATTGGGCGACGCGGCGGCCAGCCCGCGGTCCCGCCCTCGCGCCTCGATCGCGCTCGCCGCGCTCGCCGCGCCACGAAGTTGCGGAAGCGCTCGGTAGAGCCGCCCCACCAGGGGCCTCCTCCGCCTCTCGAGCCTCGCCGACCAGAGGTCCAGCAGTCGGAGAAGGCGCAGCCCCCTCGTCGTATCTAGCGGTCAGTGGGGGCGGAGCCCCCTCGTCCTGACTAATGATCGCACTCGCCACCGATCATGTTCAGCGAGCCGAACGTCGGGACGATGTCACTCAGCATGCGACCGTTGATGAGCTTCGAGAGCCCACCGGTGATCGCGAAGCATGGCGGACGGATCCGCACGCGGTACGGCGCGCCGCTGCCGTCCGAGACGAGGTAGTAGCCGAGCTCGCCGTTGCCGCCCTCGGTGTACGAGTAGCACTCGCCGGCCGGCACCTTCGCGCCCTCCATGATCAGCTTGAAGTGCTGGATGGTGCCTTCGATGGTCGTGTAGACCTCGTGCTTCGGCGGGAGGATCACGCGCGGGTCGTCGCAGTTGATCGGCCCGTCGTCCGCCATGCGGTCGCAGGCCTGCAGGATGATCTTCGCGCTCTGCCGGAGCTCCCCCAAGCGGATGAGAAAGCGATCGAGGTTGTCGCCGTTCTTGCCGAGCGGCATGTCGAAGTCGACCTCGTCGTACTTGAGGTACGGGTGCGACTTACGAACATCGTACGGCACGCCGCTCGCGCGGAGGCACGGGCCCGTCCACGAGAGGGCGACCGCGTCGGCGCCGGAGATGGTGCCGATGCCCTCGAGCCGGTCGATGAAGATCCGGTTCTTGAGGAGCATGCCCTCGCCCTCCTCGACCAGGCCGAGGACGGTCGGGATCATGTTCCGACAAAGCTCCTTCAGCGCGGCGGTCGGCGGGTGCGCCATGCCGCCGATGCGACCGAACGAGTGCGTCAGGCGGGCGCCGGTCTCCTCCTCGAGGATGTCCCAGATCATCTCGCGCGCCTTGATGTACCAGAGGAACGGCGTGAACGCGCCGAGCTCCATCGCCATCGCGCCGGTGCACGTGAGGTGGTCTGACATGCGGGCGAGCTCGCCCAGGATCATGCGGTACCACTGGCAGCGCTCGGGCACGGCGATCTCGCACATCTTCTCGACGGCCAGCGCGTAGCCCACGTTGTTGAGCATCGGCGAGACGTAGTTCAGGCGATCCACGTACGGGAACACCTGGGCCCACGTGCCGCGCTCGCACATCTTCTCGAAGCCGCGGTGCAGATAGCCAATCTGCACATCGCTCTTCATGATCGTCTCGCCGGAGAGCTCCAGCACGATACGTACGGTGCCGTGCATCGCCGGGTGCGATGGACCCATGTTGAGGTGCATCGGCTCCGACGGGAGCTCCAGCTCGTTCTCGTCGAGATCGAGGTCGATCGGCTCCATGTCAGTTCTCTCCTTGGCCCTGGTTGAACCAGCGCGCACCTGCAGTGCGCAGCGGGAAGGGCATGCCCTCGTCGCGCCCGAAGGGCGCGAGCTTCTCGAGCGGGAGGCCGGCCTCGGCCTCGGTGCGGTACGGGACGAGCGGCTGCGTGCGGTCGGCCGGATAGTCCTTGAGGAGCGGGTGCCCCTCGAACTCCGGGTACATGAGAATGCGGCGGAGGTCGGGGTGACCGAGGAAGGTCACGCCCATGAGGTCGTAGGTCTCGCGCTCGAACCAGCTCGCGCCGGGCCAGAGGTCGCTGACCGTCTCGATCTCGCAGCCGACCATGTCCTCTTCGCCGACGCGGCTCTTGAGGCGCACGCGATGGCGACGCGCCACCGAGTAGAGATGGAGCACCACCTCGACGCGCGGCGTGCGCGTGGGGTAGTCGACGCCGCAGAGGTCGACGAGCATGTCGAAGCTCATCGACGGATCATCGCGCAGGAACCGGCAGACGGCCTTCCAGCTCTTCGGGTCGACGATCGCCGTGTCGTCCCCGAACTGCGAGTGGCTGTCGAGGATCGCGGCGCCGAACCTGCTCTTCAGCGCCTCGAGAACGCGCTCGCTCATCAGACCGACTCCTTGCCGCGCCGTAGCTTCACGAGGTCCTTCACGAGCGAGGCGGGATCCTCGCGCGGCTTCACGATGCCGGGCGTCTTGTCGCCGCGCGCGATCTTGTCCTGGAGGAGCATGAGCCCGTCGATGACGGCCTCGGGGCGCGGCGGGCAGCCCGGGACGTATACGTCCACCGGGATGATGGTGTCGATGCCCTGGACCACGGCGTAATTGTCGAACATGCCGCCGGTCGACGCGCACGCGCCCATGGAGATGCACCATTTGGGCTGGGGCATCTGCTGCCAAATTCGGCGAATAATCGGCGCAAGTTTGAATGGAACTCGTCCGGCACAGATAAGAACGTCAGCCTGGCGCGGCGAGAA
>JAYTHX010000439.1:0-25648 GCA_043732195.1 Polyangiaceae bacterium | reverse complement strand
CGCTCGCGCGGTATGCCGCGTCCACGGGTGACGTTCTCGAGGAACGGAACCACGTCGTCGGGGCCCTCGGGGCCGCCGAAGCTGACGACGAGCAACGCATCGACCGGCGCGTCGCCGCCGCCGCCGAAGGTGAGAGGGTCCGCGCTTGATGGGAGAGAGCCGCTCGAGGTCATGAAGGCGGAGTCTGCCACGAGTCGTCGCTCACGGGAATGCGCGTGGGCGCACGACGGACCAACCTCGTCCGGAGCGTAGCTACTCCACGGCTGGCGACGCGCCGTCGAGGGCCTCGCGAACGCGCAGGATGAGCCGCTCGGGGTTGAAGGGCTTCTGCATGAAGCCGTAGCCGTGGTCGGCGACGCGCTGGACGGTCCTCTCCTCCGTGAACCCCGACATGCACAGGACCTTGAGCCCCGGGCGCGCGACGACGAGGCGCTCGGCCAGCTCGACGCCGGTCATGTTCGGCATGACCACGTCGGTCAGCAGGAGATCGATGGGCGTGGTGGTGCGGGCGGAGACCGCGAGCGCATCGGCCGCGTCTTCGGCGACGATGACCGTGTATCCGAGCCGGCGGAGGATGGTCGCGGCCACCTGGCGGATCGCGTTCTCGTCCTCGACGAGCAGGATGGTCTCCGTTCCCCGAGCGGGCTGGGTCGTCGGGGGATGGGCGGTCGCGCGGACCGCGGATTCTTCCGCGATCGGCAGATACACCTCGAAGGTGGTGCCCTTTCCGAGCGTGCTGTCGACGTGGACCGCGCCGCCGCTCTGCTCGACGATGCCGAGCACCATGGCGAGCCCGAGCCCCGTGCCCTGCGCCTCCTTCGTGGTGAAGAAGGGCTCGAAGATCCGAGCCTTGGTGGCGGCGCCCATCCCGGCCCCGTTGTCCGCCGTGGAGAGCTTGACGTACGGCCCTGCCGGCAAGGGTGGCTGCGACTGCTCGGTCAGCTCCACGCGTGACGTCGCAACGGTGAGCACTCCTCCCTCCGGCATCGCATCGCGTGCGTTGATGGCGAGGTTCATCACCACCTGCTCGAGGCTGCCCGGGTCGGCGTTCACGGTGATCGCCGGCGCCGCGAGCTGCCACGCGACGGACACCGCGGGCCCGAGCACCCGCTCGACCATGCCCCCGATGTTCCTCAGCAGCTCGTCGAGGACGAGCACCCTGCGATCGAGCTGCTGCTTGCGGCCGAAGGCGAGCAGCTGCTGCGTCAGCGCGGCCGCGCGCTGGGCGGCCTTCGAGATCTCCCGGATGTCGCCGCGATGCAGGTCCTCGGCCGGCATCTCGTCGAGGAGGAGATCGGTGTAGCTGATGATGACGGTGAGGAGGTTGTTGAAGTCGTGCGCGATGCCGCCTGCGAGGCGTCCCACCGCCTCGATCTTCTGCGCGTGCAGGAGCTGCGCCTGGAGGGAGCGGCGCTCGGTGAGGTCGCGCAGGAAGGCCGCGAAGACGGGCGGCTCCTCGGGCAGGCGGACGACCGTGAGCTCGACGGGGAACTCGTGGCCCTCCGCGTTCACGGCGCTGACCTCGATCCGGCGGCCCAGGATCTTCGTCTCGCCGGTCGCGAGGTGGCGCGCCCACGCGAGCTCGTGCGCCGCGCGCTGCGCGGGCGGGATGACGACCTCCCTGACCAGTCGCCCTATCGCCGCAGCGCGCGTGAGGCCGAAGACCGCCTCGGCAGCCGGGTTCAGCTCGACGATCCTGCCTTCCGCGTCGGCCAGCACGATCGCATCGAGCGCCGCGTGGAGAATGGCGCTGTGCCGCTTCGCCTCGATCTCGACCTGCTCCTGGGTGCGGAGCACGACCTTGCGCGAGAGGCCGGCACGAACGCGCTGCTCGACGGCGTCGACGACGACCTGAGCGAGCCGGTGCAAGCTCTCGATGCTCGGCGCATCGAGCGTGCGAGGCACTCGGTCCATGATCGCAAACGAGCCCACGCGCGCCCCGCTGCTCAGCACGAGCGGGACCCCGGCGTAGAACCGGATCATCGGCCCGCCGACCACCAGCGGGTTGTACGCGAAGCGCTCGTCGACGAGGGCGTCGTCGACGACGAGCCACTCTCCGGTGTCGACCACGCGCGAGCAGAACGCGATGTCCCGCTTCGTTTCGTTGGCGAGCAAACCGCGTCGAGCCTTGAACCACTGCCGTTGCCCATCGACGAACGACACGACCGCAATCGGCGTGGCGAAGAGAGCGCACGCCACGTCGACCATGGCCTCGAAGGCGGGCTCAGGGGCGGTGTCCAGGATGTCGAGTGCGTCGAGCGCGTCCTGCCGCTTGTCCTCTGCCAGCCGCTGGCCTTGCGGCACCGAAATCGTCACCGGCCCCACCCCCCGCTGCCAGGCTACTCCTCGCGCGCCAGGGCAACAACGCCGTCAGCGGCGCCAGGGAATCTTCGACACGTCGATCACGCCCTGCCAGACGTTCGTGACGTCGATCATCCCCAGCAGCCAGATCGAGTCCTTCTGCAGGCGCCCCGAGTACCAGCTCACGAGTGCCTTGCCGTCACTGCGCAGCGCCACGCCGGCGTACGACGTGTCGCCGGCGCTCGGCAGATCGCCGAGATCCTGGATCGCCAGGGGGCCGCCCGCGAAGTCGCCGGTGAGCTCGAAGAGGCTCGTGCGCTTCTTGCCTGTGCCCTGCAGGTGCTTGCGCGCGACGACGAAGAGCCGTTCCCCCGCGAAGAACGCGAGCGGGCCATCGAGCCGCTGGCCCGTGATCTCGTCGGGACACGTGAAGGACGCGTACGGCGCGTCGGCCCAGCAGATCTTCGTGCGCAGCCGCCCCTGATCGCCGAGCAGCTCGTCGTTGGTGCCATCCATTCGCACGAGCGCGAGGAGCTTGCCCGACGGCATGAAGACCAGCTCGGTCTCGAGCGGCGCGTCGTCGGCGACGCCGTAGACGGTCGCGCCCTTCGTCCAGGTGAGGCCATCGGTCGAGGAGAAGAGCGCGACCGCCTGATCGCCATCCTGGTAGGACGCCGTGAAGTACGTGCCAGCATGCGCCTTGATGCGCCAGAAGCTCTGGCCCTTCGGGCCGATCGGTGTGGGCGCGGACCACGAGGTGCCGTCCTCCGAGTGCAGCTCCACGGCGATGGTGTCGACGTTCGAGTCGCGTGCCGAGAGCACGGGAAGCCTTGTGAGCGCCTTCACGTGGAGGCGATCACCGACGACGTAGAAGTGGGGATCGCGGATGTCGCGATCCGTGGGCGCCTGGATGCGCGCGGTCTCCGTGAACGACGCGCCGTCGTCGGTCGAGCGATACACGTGGAGCGCGCTGTTGGGCCCGAGCACCTGGCTGACCGCGGTGCGGTGAACGAGCCAGATGGCGCCTTTCCAGGCGACGAGGTCGGTGTTCTCGTTGTGCCGGCAGATCAGCGTGCGGCAATCGATCGAGGTGTCGTCGGGGCCAGCCACGAGCCGCTTGACATCGGAGAGCCACACGGGCTTCGCGCCCGCAGGCTCGAGGCCGTTCGTCGACTCGTCGCTCGGAGCGGCGTCGACGACGGCGGACGGCGGCGTGGCCGAGGAACAGCCCGCGAGACCAATCGCAAGGGCCAGCGCGAAGCGGCGACAGCGCATCGTCAGGTCGTAGCACGCCACATTTACGGTGTAAAACCGCTTCGCCGGCTAGCGGCAGACGCCGTTGAACGGGTCGCGAATCCTCGGTGGGTCGCACGGCTCGGGAGCCGCGGGCTTCACGACCTTCGCGCTCGGCGGGATCGGCGGAGGCGGCGCCGCGGTGGCCGCGGTCCTCGCGGACGGCGGAGGCGATACGATCCGGCCGGTGCCGGCGCGCGGCCCCGACGTGCCGAAGTCACGATCGAGCGTGAGGCTCTCGCGCGGCTTCGAGCCGTCGAGGATCTTCTCCTTCGTGACGTAGCCGGGGTGCTCGACCCGGATCGTCACGGTGCCGTCCGGCGGGACCGCGATGGTCACCGGCGACATGCCGAGGTTCTTCGTGCCCGAGAAGACGGTGGCGTCGGTCGGGACCGTGAGGACCACGACCGGGCGGACCTGCGACGCGAGATCCGGAGGCGGCGCGGGCTCGGTCGTGGTCGGGTTCGTGGCCGGGAGCGGCGCGGCCGAGGGGTCGACGGCCGCGGATCCGCTCGACGGAGGATGCTCCGGTGACGCGCGCAACGTGGTCGTGACGAGCGCGGCGATCACGAGGAACGAGACGGTCGCGGCGGCCGCGATGACGCCCTTGAGCGCGCTGTTCTTCGGCCGCGGCGTGGGCGTGGCCGGCAGCATCGTCGGCCCGCCGGTCACCTGCTGCTTGCGGAAGTAGTCCGCGGGGACGTTGAAGCCGCCGGAGCGGCCCATCATCTCCTGCACTGCCTCGGGCACCATCCCGCGCTCGACGCGCTCGAGATCGACGGCCAGCTCGTCCATCGACGCGTAGCGGAGCTCGGGCCGCTTCGAGAGCGCCTTCAGCACGACCGCCTCCAGCCCCGGCGGCACGTCCTGCGGCTGCGGCACGAGCGCGCGGATCGGGGCCGGCGACTTGTACATGTGCTGGGTGAGGATCCCCATGAAGTTGTCGGCGTCGAACGGCACCTTGCCCGAGGCCATCTCGTAGAGGATGACGCCGAGCGAGTAGACGTCCGTACGGTGATCGACGGGCACGCCCGCCGCCTGCTCGGGGGACATGTAGTGCGGCGTTCCGAAGACGCTGCCGGCGCGCGTGAGCTTGCCGGACTCGCCGCTCACCTTCGCGATGCCGAAGTCGAGGACTTTCACGAAGTCGCGGTCGTCGCCGCGCTGGATGAGCATCACGTTGTCGGGCTTGAGATCCCGGTGAACGATGCCGCGCGCGTGGGCCGCCGCGAGGCCGCGCGCGATCTGCTTCGCGATGTGCACGAGGCGCGGGATGGGAATGACGCCGCTGTTGGCGACGAGATCGCCGAGGCCCTGCCCGTCCAGGAACTCCATCACGAAGTAGGTCGAGCCGTCGTCGAGGCGGCCGAAGTCGGAGATGTCGACGATGTGCGGGTTGCCGATGCTCGACGCCGCGCGGGCCTCGTTGAGGAAGCGCTCGACCATCTCGGAGTCGGCGGCCATGTCGCCGCGCAGGATCTTGATGGCGACGCGCTTGTCGATGACCTTGTGGCGCCCGAGATAGACGACGCCCATGCCGCCTTCGCCGAGCAGCTTCTCGATCAGGTAGCGCCCGTCGAGCGTGCGACCGAGGTACGGATCGACGCGCGGCTGCACGGGCTGCGCGGCAGCCAGATCCTGGTGCGCGGCGAGCGTGCGCTGGCTGGAGTCACTGCGGTCGTTCGGATGAGACATGAAGGGCCGAGGCGATGCCGCGGCCATCAACCACTACGAGGTCCGGGGCCGCGCGGAAAGCCGCAAGGTTGTCCGACATGGTGGTCTTGCGTGCGAAATCGGGAAGGAAGCGCTCGGGCCCCGTGCTAGACCCCGCGAGAGACGATGGGTTACCCCGTCCAGATTGCGCTCCGCTACCTCGGATCGAAGAAGCGTGCGTTCGTGTCGGTGGGTACCGCCTTCGCGATGCTCGGCGTCGCGCTCGGCGTCGCCGCGCTCGCGATCGTGATGAGCGTGACGGGCGGGTTCCAGGACCAGTTCCGCGAGAAGGTCCTCGGGGTCAACGCGCACGTCATCGTCCTGAAGTATGCGATTCACTTCCGCGACTACCGCGAGGTGATGAAGAAGGTGGCTGCGGTGCCGGGGGTCGTGGCGGTCGCGCCGTTCGTCATCAACCCGATGATGATCACCCACGAGGACCGCACCGCCACTGGCGTGCTGCTCAAGGGCGTCGATCCCGAGCTCATGCCGAAGGTGCTCGACCTCCCGCGCCACATCATCCTGCCGAAGCCCGTGCCCGGGATGAATCCGCTGGCCGGCATGCGCAAGCCGGGCGCGAAGCCGCCCGAGCCGCCGCGCGACACCTTCGCGCCGTTCCCGAGCGCGACCAACGGCTCCACCGGCGGGCCGGACGGCGGAAAGATGAAGCTCCTCGACGCGATCGAGGCGCAGATCGCCGAGGATCGCGCCAAGGACGCGGCGGGCACCGGCGCCTACGCCGCGCTCGATGCCGGCGAGGTCGACATGGCCACGCTGGTCGCCACGGGCGCCGCGCGCGAGCTGGCCGCGCAGAAGCCGGCGCAGGGCAACGCACCGAAGCCGTCCGGGAGCAGCACGAGCGACCTGCTCGCCGATCTCGCCGGGGACGCGCCGCCGGCGCTGGGCGGTCCGACTGCGCCCGTGGTCCTCATGCCGCCTGGCAGCGTGACCCCGACCGGCGGCTTCGGCAGCACGCTACCCGACGAGGACGTGCTCCCCCCGACCATCGATCCCGATCCGTGCCGCAGCCCCGAGCAGATCAAGATGCTGCCGGGCGTGATCATCGGCAACTCGCTGGCGAAGCGCCTCGCGGTCGGCCTCGGCGACTGCCTCCAGATCACCTCGCCGCAGATCGGCATGACGTTCGGCGCGAGCGGCGCGCGCCCGCCGATCGCGAAGCAGTTCCGCGTCATCGCGATCTTCGAGGCCGGGTTCGATCAGTACGACTCGAAGCTCGTCTACACCGACCTCTACGAGGCGCAGGCCTTCTACGAGCAGGGCGACAGCGTCACGGGGGTCGAGGCAAAGGTCGACGACATCGAGCACGCCGCCGACATCGCGAAGGAGGTCGACAAGATCCTCGCGAACGGCGTCTACCACACGATGGACTGGCGCGAGCTGAACCACGGCCTCTTCACGGCGCTGCTCATCCAGCAGATCGCGATGAGCGTCGTGCTGACGCTCATCATCGTGGTCGCCGCCTTCACCGTCATCGCGACCCTGATCATGGTCGTGCTCGACAAGAAGAAGGAAATCGCCCTGCTCAAGGCGATCGGCGCGAGCGACGACGCGATCCTGCGCGTCTTCCTCTACCAAGGCGGGATCATCGGTGTGGTCGGCACCGCGCTCGGGCTCGGCATCGGATGGGTCGGGTGCAAGGCGCTCGCGGCCTATGGCTTCCCCCTCGATCCGAAGGTCTACTTCATCTCGAAGCTGCCCGTGAACATCCGGCCGACCGAGTTCCTGATCACCGGCTTCGTGGCGATCATCATCTGTCTGATCGCGACCATCTTCCCCGCGCTCTACGCCGCGCGCCTCCGCCCCTCCGACGGCCTCCGCGCCGAGTAGCTCCCGTCGACGGCCAGGTCCCCCTACGAGGAGAGCCGGAGCGGCTCCGCTCCCCACGGGAGAAGAGCTGGCCTCGAGCTCTCCTCCTCCGTTCCCGATTCCGCGACTCTGGGATTCTCCTTCTCACTCACGAATCACGGCTGCGGCGGGGCACGACCACGGCGTCGAGGTAGTCGCCGAAAAACGGCGGCACCCGGACGGGCAGGTGATGGTAACTTCCATGGCGCAATGCGTTGGCTCGTCGAAGTCTCGTCTCTCGGCAAGACAGACACCCAGAGATTTTGTGTCGATGCCGATTCCTGGCAGCGCGCGCTCCAGTCGGCGCGCTCGCAGCGCGGCGAGGACGGGCCGATGTCCGGATTCTCCATCGAGCTGCTCGAGGAGGGCTATCGCGCCGTCGATCCCCTCGCGCGTGTTCGCTTCGTAGTGAAGCGCGCGCCCGACGACATGGCGCTCACGGCGGTCCTCGATCGGCCCTCCGCCGCGCCGAAGGGCGTCGCGCCGTCCGCGCCTTCGGCCGGGTCGCCGGCGATGGTGACGATCGCCGCCGGCTCCGGGTCGTCCACCGATCAGACGGTGAAGAACCTGCCCGCGACGCCGAGCTCGTCGTCGGCGAGCTTGAACGGCAAGAAGAGCCCGTCCATCCCCGCGCCGCGCCCGGGCGCGAGCCAGCCCCCGCCCGCGGCCACGGCCACGGCCACGGCGGCGGCGGGAGGCGGAGGCGAGCGGCGGCAGAAGGGACAGACCATGTCGTTCGGCTCCGGCGAGGTCGCCGTCGCCGAGCCGGCGATCGAGCGCGCGGCGCCGCCCGCCATCGGGTCGTCGATCCCCGGCCTGCCCGCGGTGAAGCTGCTGACGTCACGCGAGCAGAACCCGAACGATGCCTCGCCGCTCACCTACCGCGAGTACGCGTTCGCGGTGCCCGAGGGAACGAGCGAGGAAGGCGCGGCCGACGTGCTGCGCGCGCAGCTGCGCTACGTCGAGGCGCACATCGCCACGGCGAAGATGGGCAAGCTCGTGAACCTCGCGTGCTTCGACGTCGAGTTTACCGGCAAGCCGCCGCGCGCACCGCTCGCGACGCTGACGTGGAAGGACTGGAAGGGCGACCCCGTGCTCGCGTATCCGCGGCGCGGGGGCGGCGCGAGCAAGCCGCCGCGCCCGCCGTCACAGATGCCGCCGTCGCTCGAGGCCCGCACGGTCGCGGGCGCGCCGTCGGTGGTGGTGGTGGCGCCGGTCCCGCAGGAGGCCGCCGCGCAGGGCGCGTTCCCCTCGACGCAGACGCAGCCGATGGGCGAGGGCGCGAGCGCGCAGGTCGCCGCCGCGCATGCGCAGGCCGAGGCGCAGGCGCAGCAGCAAGCCGCCGCGGAGGCCGAGGTGGCTCGTCGCACGGCCGAGGCCGCAGCGGAGGCGCAGAAGCAGGCGGTGCTCCAGGCGGCGGCGGCGCAGCAGCAGCAGCAGCAAGTCGCCGCGCAGGCCGCGCAGCAGCAGGCCGCGCAGCAGCAGCCCCAGTTCCCCGTTCCCGCAGCCCAGGCGCTCGCGCCGACCGCTCCCCCGGGGCCGACCTTCACGGAGGCCGAGCACCGCACGAGCCCCTCGCAGCCGCCCGGCGGCATGGTGAAGACGCCATCGGGTCGGTTCGTGCGCGGGCGCGTCTCGGGCGACGAGCTCATCACCTCGCTGTTCGAGTCGATGCACGATCTCCACTTCCTGCGCGACGCGCTCGACGGCGGTCAGTTCTGCCTCGCGCTCGCCACCGAGGTGCTGCCGGCGCGTGCCGCGCTCATCCACTTCTTCGACATCGAGAAGCGCGAATGGGTCGTGGCGTGCACGCGAGGCAAGGAGACCCAGCGGCTGCTGACGATGCGCTCACCCGACGGCGACGAGATCCTCCGCGAGGCGGCACGCAAGCGCCGCGCGCTCGTGGTCCCGAACGCGTCGAACGCGAGCGCCGATCGCTACCGACAGATCGGCGGCGGGCGCAGCCTGATCGTCGCGCCGATCATGCAGGCGGGCCGCGCGCTGGGCGCGCTCGAGATCATCAATCCGCTCGACGGGATGCCGTTCACCGAGGACGAAGGCAACGCGATGACGTACATCGCCGAGCAGTTCGCGGAGTACCTGGGCTCGCGCGGCATCGTGCTCGACCGCGAGCGCATCCAGAACGCCGCCGTCGCGCGCTGAGCGTCGCAGCGGCGGTCTCAGAACCGTCGCGCCGAGCGCCAGCGCGAGACTGGCGCTGGCGGCGTTCGCGTAGAGCCCGCCGACGCTGTGCGAGAGGCCGGTGCGCGGCCAGAACGCGGCAGCGTCACTCACTGCGCGAGTCGATGAAGGACGCTCTCCACGAGGCGAGTCGCGCCCGGCAAGACGTCCTGCTCCGCGCGCAGCGCGCGCCGCACCGCCTCGTCGAAGGAGATGCGCTGGTAGTCGGGCAGCTCCTGCCAGATGGTCGGTCCCTCGGCCACGATGTCCGAGCGCAGCCCCTCGACGAGCTCGGCGGCGAGGACCGGGTTCGCGCGGGTCACGAGGCGGATCCAGTGGCTCGACAGGCTCGGCGTGACGAACGGCACCTCGATCATCCGCGGCGTCTGGCCCAGCGCATGCGCGGTGCGGGTGAGGATCTCGCGACCGCTCAGCTTCTCGGGGCCGGGCACGGCGCGCACGCAGCTCTCGCGGAGCGGCATGGCGAGGGCGTACGCGATGGCCTCGACCACGTCGTCGATGGCGACCGGCTCGCTCTCGCTGCGCAGCCACTTCGGCAGCAGCATCCAGGGGAGGCGCGCCGCGAGATCGCGCACGATGCGAAAGCTCTCACTGCCTCCGCCGATCACCATCGTCGCCTGGAGCTCGACGACGGGGACCGGACCCGAGCGCAGGACCTCCCCGGTCGCGAGCCGGCTCCGGAGGTGCTTCGAGACGCGTCCGCGCGGGCGCATCCCTCCGAGATAGACGATGCGCTCCACCACCTTGCGCTCCGCGGCAGCGGCCCGCAGCGTCTCCGCGCTCTGCCGCTCGGCATCCGCGTAGTCCTTGCTCGCGCCCATGCTGTGGACCAGGTAGACGACCGCATCGACGCCCTCGAGTGCCTGCGCCACGGAAGCGCGGTCACTCAGCTCGACGTGGCAGAACTGCCGGTCCGGGGCGTTCGCGCGGGCTTTCTCCGGCTCGCGGGTGCCGCCGATCACGTCGAAGCCGCGCCTCACGAGCACGGGATGAAGGTGCGAGCCGACGAAGCCGGTCGCCCCGGTGAGAAGTACGCGCTTGCGTGACGGAGGCATCCGGCCCCCCGGAGCAAGACCTGCACCCGTCGGGCGAGTAGTCTTCCCCGCGATGTCTCGCTGGCGGCAACGGCTCAAGCAATTCGTCCTCCTGCCGCTGGTCGTGCTGGCGGTCGGGACCCTCGCCTACTTCACGTTCCGCACCACGCTGCAGATCGACACCCTCCGCCAGCGCTCGGTCCTCGAGGCAACGCTCGCGCTCGCGACCGAGAAGGCCAACCGCGTCGATCGACAGATCATCGATCAGGACAACGTCGTCGTCGCCGTCGCCGACCCCGCGCGCATCGAGGTGCTCACCGAGCGCTGGCTACCCACCGCGCAGCGCGAGACGCCGAGCGTGCGCGCGATCCTCGTCCTCGACGAGAGCCGCACCGTCCTCGCCTTCGCCTCGCGCGCGACCGGCGCGCTGGCCGAGGAGGAAGGGTTCCGCCGCCTGCTCGTCGACCGCATGCTCGGCGACATGGAGCTCGGCGCGCAGGCGCCGGACGAGCTCCGCCATCTCCACCACGAATACAACCACCAGAGCTACCTGCTCAGCTACTGGCAGCGACTGCACGAGGGGAAGCGCTACCTCGTCGTCGCGTGGCACGACATCGGGCGCATCGTGCGCGAGACGCTGCCGATGCTCTATGCCGAGCCTGCGGTGCCCGGCGCCCCCGCGCAGACCCGCGTCAGCAGCAGCGCTGCGAGCCGCGTGAACGTCGTCGACGAGGAGGCGCGCATCATCTACGGCCCGCCGCTGCGCTCCGGCGGCGAGTTCACGGTCGGCGTCCCGTTCCCGACCACGCTCTACAACTGGCGCGTCCAGGTCTCACCGCTCGCCAGCGAGGAGCTCGCGTCACGCGTGCAGAACCGCCGCCTGCTCGAGATCACGATGGTGAGCCTCTCGTGCATCGTCATCGTGGTGGGCGCGATCGCCATCGTGCTCGTCTCCGAGAAGGAGCGCCGCATCTCGGCGCTCAAGAGCGAGTTCGTCGCGAACGTCAGCCACGAGCTGAAGACGCCGCTCGCGCTGGTGCGCATGTTCGCGGAGATGCTCCAGTCGGGGCGCGTCTCGAGCGACGCGAAAAAAAAGGAGTACCTCGACATCATCGTGCGCGAGAGCGAGCGCCTCTCGGCGCTGATCGAGAACGTGCTCGACTTCGCGCGCCTCGAGCGCGGCCGCGGCAGCTACGAGTTCACCGAGAGCGACGTGGGGGACGCCGTGAGCCGCGCCGCGAACGTCTACCGCTACCGCGCCGAGACCGAGGGCGTGAAGCTCGTCCTCGACGTCGCGCCTTCCCTGCCCCGCGCGCGCATCGACGAGCGCGCCATCCAGCTCGCGGTCATCAACCTCGTCGACAACGCGCTCAAGTACGCCCCGGGGGGCGAGATCACCATCCGGGCCTCGTCCCACGACGGCGGCGTCCGGATCGACGTCGCGGATCAGGGTCCGGGCGTGGCGCCGGAGGACCGGACGCGCATCTTCGAGCGGTTCGTCCGGCTCACGCGCGAGGAGAAAGAGCGGGAGAAGAGCGAAAATAGCCGATCTCCCGTCCGCGGCAGCGGGATCGGCCTGGCGCTGGTGAAGCACATCGCCGAGAGCCACGGCGGCCGGGCATGGGTGGAGAGCGAGATGGGCCGCGGGTCGACCTTCACCCTCACCATCCCCGCCCGGAGGGTCCTTCCGGGCACCGAACCGGCAAAATCGGCAACTTCCGACACGGACGCGCAACGGGTCAGTTGACGGGGGGCCGTATGAGGATATCTTGGCCTTCGTCGCGGGGCCCCGTCCGTATCGGGTGAGGTCCGTTCGCAGTAGGAGATATCCGGGTTATCGGCATGGTGGGTCAGAACGAGGATGCGAAGCTGTTCGTGGCAGGCTTGCCCGATAGCGTTTCGGAAGATGTGCTCAAGACGGTCTTCGAGGCTACTGGCGGCAAAGTCGTCAGCGTGAGCCTTCCGAAGGACCGGACGACGGGTCGTCCGCGGGGTTTTGGGTTCGTAACCATGTCGTCCGCTGCGGAAGCGCAGGCGGCGCGCGATTCGCTCGACGGATCGTTGCAGGGGGGTCGTTCGATCTCCGTGCGACCGTTCCAGCAAGAGCCACCGCGCGTGGGAACGGAACGGGGGCCCATGTCGAGCGGACCTCGCTCTGGTCCTGCTCCTGGAGCGGCGCCGTTCGCGGCACGTCCCAGCGGGCCTCCTCCGCAGGCGCCGGATCGCACGCTGTACGTCGGCAACTTGCCGTACGACATCAACGTCCAGGAAGTCGAGCAGCTGATCAACGGCGTCTGTGGCGACGGAAGCGTCGTCCGCGTCCACCTGCCGATGGATCCGGACGGTCGTAAGCGAGGCTTCGGCTTCGTGACCATGTCCAGCTCGGAGACGGCCAAGACCGCCTCGGAGCAGCTGAAGACGATCGACATGCGCGGTCGGCGTCTCGTCGTGAACATCGCGCACCCGAAGGGCGATCGCCCGGCGGGTGGCGGCTACGCCGGCGGCGGTGGTGGCGGCGGCGGTGGTTACGCCGGCGCTGGCGGTGGCTACCAGGGCGGCGGCGGCGGCGGCTACCAGGGCGGCGGCGGCGGCGGCTACCAGGGCGGCGGCGGCGGCGGCGGCGGTGGGGGTGGGTTCCCCCCTCCTCCTCCGGGCTTCGGACCGAACGCACTTCCGGCGTCACGCAAGTCCTTCGAGGAGCGCAAGCGCAAGGGCGCGGGCGAGGGCGAGGGCGGTCCGCCGAAGAAGAAGGCGGGCGGCGGTGGCAAGCGAGACCGCAGCTCGGGCGGCGGTGAAGACTTCGACTGGCGCAGCAGCGCCCTCCCCGACAAAGAAGACGACTAGGGCGGTGCATCGGCGCGCGATTCCTTCGCGCTGCCGGCGTCGGCACGGCTCGGCCTCCCGCGCCGTTGCACCACGCTAGCCAGGCCTGTCGGGGCTGGTTGTGGTTGACGGCGTGGGTCTCGGTCACTAGGTTGCGTCCTCCGACATTACGGCCAGCTCGACTGGCTGGAGCAAGATCATGCGTGACATCATCAAGATGACCTGTGGGAACTGCGCCCGCGCCAACTACGTGACGACGAAGAACAAGCGCACGATGGCGGAGAAGTTCGAGATCAAGAAGTTCTGCCCGACGTGCCGCAAGCACCATCCCCACAAGGAAGGAAAGATCAGCAAGGGCTGACCTTTTCTCGAGCGATTCAAGAGGCCCGCGCACCGAGAGGTGTGGCGGGCTTTCTGGCGTTGGTCGGTGCGCGGCGGTGCACCGAGCGAGATGACGGGCTGGCCCTGCAGGAAATTGCCCGCCGCCGCTTGCCCGTCGCCTGCTCCCCCGTGATCTCGTCCTCCCTCTCGCCGCCCCCCCGGGTAGACACGCTGACCCCCTGTGCTATGACCCGCCCCTTGCTAGCCCCCAACCAAACGAGCGCCTCATGATCTTCGACTGGCTCCACGGCCTGTTCTCGAACGATCTCGCGATCGACCTGGGGACCGCCAACACGCTCATCTACGTGAAGGGCAAAGGCATCGTCTCCTGCGAGCCGTCCGTCGTCGCCGTTCAGCGGGACGCCCGCGGCGGCAACAAGGTCCTCGCGGTCGGGCGCGAGGCCAAGGAGATGCTCGGGCGCACGCCCGGGAACATCAGGGCGGTCCGGCCGCTCCGGGACGGCGTCATCGCCGACTTCGAGATCACCGAGGCCATGCTCCGGTACTTCATCGCGCGCGCGCACAACCGCCGCACGCTCGTGAAGCCGCGGATCATCATCTGCGTGCCCTTCGGCATCACCGAGGTCGAGAAGCGCGCGGTCAAGGAGTCGGCCGAGGGCGCTGGCGCCCGCGAGGTCTACCTGATCGAGGAGCCCATGGCGGCCGCCATCGGCGCCGGCCTCCCCATCACCGAGCCGTCCGGCAACATGGTCGTCGACATCGGCGGCGGCACGAGCGAGGTCGCCGTCATCTCCCTCGCCGGCATCGTCTACTCCCAGTCGGTCCGCGTCGGCGGTGACAAGATGGACGAGGCCATCCAGGCCTACCTCAAGCGCAAGTACAACCTCGCGATCGGCGAGCAGACCGCCGAGCGCATCAAGATGGAGGTCGGCAACGCCTACCCCCTCGAGCGCCAGCTCACCACCGAGGTGAAGGGCCGCGACCTCGTCGCCGGCATCCCCAAGACCGTCGTGGTCAACTCGGACGAGATCCGCGAGGCCCTCAGCGAGCCCACGAACGCCATCGTCGAGGCCGTCCTCCTCGCCCTCGAGAAGACCCCCCCCGAGCTCGCCGCCGACATCGTCGACAAGGGCATCGTCCTCACGGGCGGCGGCGCCCTGCTCAAGAACATCGACGTGCTGCTCCGCGAGGAGACCGGCCTGCCGGTCATGGTCTGCGACGACCCGATCAGCGCCGTCGTCCTCGGCAGCGGCAAGACGCTCGACCACATGGAGCTCTTGAAGGAGGTCACGATCGGCTAGGCCGGACCGCTTTGGTCTGCGCCCCGCCTTTTCGTGGCTTCGTTCGGAGTAGCACCCGGTGACTGCGTTCAAGCGGTACCGCGATGCAGGGATCGTCATCCTCCTGCTCGCCGTCCCGTTCTTCTTCCTGCGCGCGAACATGAAGCGCCCGGAGAACCTGAACGGGCTCGATCGGGTGGTGCTGCGCATCAGCGCGCCCATCGAGTTCGCGGCGTCGAGCCTGGCGCGCGGCGTCTCGAACCTCTGGGAGAGCTACGTCTACCTGGTCGACGTGAAGGCCGACAACGAGCGGCTCGCCTACGAGAACGCGCGCCTCAAGGAGCAGGTGCACCGCCTCGAGCAGAAGGAGACCGAGAACCGCGAGCTGCGACGCCTCCTCCAGCTGCGCGAGTCGCTGCCGGGCGATCTCGTGAGCGCGCAGGTGGTGGGCAAGGACTTCACGGAGTTCTTTCGCGTCACGCGCGTGGTTCTGGATCGCGGCTCGCGCAACATCCGCCCCCACATGCCGGTGGTGAGCCCGGACGGCGTGGTGGGCGCGGTCCATCGCGTGGCGGGTGACGCGGTCGACGTCCAGCTCGCCGTCGACGCGCAGTTCGGCATCGACGTCGAGGACGAGCGCACCCACGCGCGCGGCTTCGCCCGCGGGACTGGCGACCCTTCGCGCTACGCCTGCAAGGTGGAGAACGTCGATTCGCGCGACGAGGTGGAGATCGGCGATCTCCTCGTCACCAGCGGCAAGGGCAAGTGGTTCCCCAAGGGCCTGCCCGTCGCGCGCGTGACGAAGGTGGTCAAGCGCGAGCCGGGCCGCGACCAGGAGATCGAGGCGACGCCCACCGTGAACTTCTCGCGTCTCGATTCGGTACTCATCCTCGTGGCGCCCGGCACCGACGAGGAGCCGGCCCCCACGAAGCCCACCGCCAGCGCGAAGCAGGGGGCTCCGAAGTGAGGAACACCGCGTTCTTCATCGCGGGCGTGCTGCTCCTCCTCGTGCAGTCGAACCTGTTCCGGCTCATCGGAGCGCTCCTCCGCACCGTGGGCTGGATCTTCCGGGCGAACCACGATCTCTCGATGCCCGGCCTGGTGCCCTCGCTGGTGCTGCCGCTCATCCTCTTCATGGGCGTGCACGAGTACTCGCTGGTGCGCGGCGCCTGCGTGGCGTTCGCGCTCGGCTACCTCACCGATCTCGTGGGCGTCGCGCCGATCGGCCTCTACACGTCGACGTACGTCGCGATCTTCATCCTCGCGCGCGCCGCCGGCGTTCGCCTCGCCGCGCAGACCATGCTCATGCAGGTCGGGCTCGCGCTCGCCTTCACGCTCGTCCACAGCGTGATGATCCTCGTGCTCCTCGCCATCTTCGGCCGTGACGCCTGGGTGCCGCGCACTCTCTATCCGCTCACGCTGCCGCACGTGCTGGCCACCGGCGCCGTCGCGCCCATCGTCTTTCGCATCGCGCAGCGCATCCACCTCGCCACGATGTCGGGCTCCACGAAGGACGCAGCGAGGAACGCGTGAGCGCCTTCCTCGTCCCCCGCTCCGACGTGAGCGAGTTCCGCAAGCGGTACCGCTGGCTGGCGCTCGTCGCATTCCTGGCGTTCGCAATCATCGGCGCCCGTCTGTTCCAGCTCCAGGTCCTGAAGGGCTCGGAGTACGCGCAGACCGCGCACGAGAACGTGATCCGCAAGGTCACCATCCCCACCACGCGCGGCATCGTGCGGGACTCGCAGGGGCGCGTGCTCGCCTCGAGCCGCCCCTCGTTCAACGTTCTCATCGTTCCCGGCCGCGTGATGCCGAGCGCGCGCCCAACGAAGCCGGTGCGCGCGAGCATCGTGCCCAAGGAGGAGCCCGACTCCTGGAACCGCGTCGCCGACACGCTGCGCCTCAACCCCGACGAGCACACCCGCTTCACCGCGCGCATCAGGGATGCCTGCATCACCGACGAGGATCGCTCGCCCTGTTGGCGGCCCATCCTGGTGCGTGAGGATCTCTCGCGCGACATCGCCGCCGAGCTGAAGCAGCACGCCATCGAGATGCCCGGCGTCGAGGTCATCAGCCAGCCGATCCGCTACTACCCGTACAAGCATCTCGGATCCCACACGATCGGGTACACCGCGGAGATCGACGCGGAGACCATCGCGCGGTACCGGCCCGAGGGTTACGACAAGATGTCCGCGGAGGACCGGCAGAAGGTCAACCCGCTCGGCTACGACCCGGGCGACGTGATCGGCGCGACCGGTGTCGAGCGCTCCTGGGAGAGCTATCTCCGCGGCCAGCGCGGCTGGGAAAAGCGCGTCGTCGATGCGCGCGGCCGCTACCGCACCGGCCCCGAGGCGGAGCGCCTGCTGGACGCGCCGTCACGCCAGGACCCGCTGTCGGGCCGCGACCTGCGGCTCACCATGGACATCGAGCTCGTGCAGTCGATCGAGCACGCGATGCGTCCGCACGCGGCCGGCTCGGCGGTCGTGGTCGATGTCCGCACCGGTCGCCTCCTCGCGATGTTCAGCAAGCCCGACTTCGATCCCAACGATCTGTCGGGCGGCGCGGGCCGCGAGCGCATTCGTGAGAGCTTCAACAAGCTCTACACCGACCCGCTGCGGCCCATGCTCGACAAGAACATCAGCGGCGCGTTCCAGCCCGGCTCCACGTTCAAGCCCTTCAGCGCGCTCGCGGCGCTGGAGGACAAGATCGTCGACCCTGCCGAGCGCGAGCGCTGCGACGGCTACCTCTCCTTCGGCCGCCGCATCTTCCACTGCACCCACGTGCACGGGAAGGTCGACATGCACGACGCGCTCGCCGAGTCGTGCAACATCTACTTCTTCAAGCTCGCCGAGTCGGTCGGCATGGACCGCATCGCGCGCGTCGCCACCGAGTTCGGGCTCGGGCAGAAGACCGGCATCGGCGTGAACCCCGAGTCGTCGGGCCGGATCCCCACGCGCTCCTGGTACGCGCTCCGCTACCGCGGCCAGTTCCGCATCGGCTTCACCCTGAACACCGCCATCGGCCAGGGCGCGACCACCGTGACGCCGCTCCAGCTCGCGCTCTCGTACGCCGCGCTCGCGAACGGCGGCACCGTGTACTCGCCGCAGCTGGTGCGCGCGGTCGAGACCACCGACGGCTCGGTGGTGCAGGACTTCCCGCCGCGCGTGCGCCAGAAGGCGAAGGTGGCGCCCGAGAACCTGGCGCGCGTCAACGAGGCGCTCTTCGCAGTGGTCAACGATCCCAAGGGCACCGCGTATCCCGTGCGCGACGCGACGCTCGAGATCGCCGGCAAGACCGGCACCGCGCAGACCGGCTACGTGAACACCGGCGGCGACGATCCGAAGAAGGCGTGGTACCTCGCGCGCGACCACGCGTGGTTCGCGTCGTACTGGCCGGCAAAGGCGCCCGAGATCGCGGTGGTAGTCCTGGTCGAGCACGGAGGCTCCGGCCCCACCGTCGCGGCGCCGCTGGCGATGCAGATCATCCGCGAGTACCACCGCCTGAGCCAGGCGCGGACCAGGCCCGCCGCGAAGGGCGCACGCCCCGAGCCCAAGAACACCGAGCCACCCGCCGCCAAGGCCGTGGCTGCTCCTCACGCGCCGAGCATGCCTGGCCTGCCCGACGTCGCCGACCCGCTCGCCGCGCCGCCTTCGGGACGCCCCGAGGACCCGCCGTATCCCCCGCCGCCCGAGCCCCGAGGTGCGCCGTGAGGAGCCGTCGCGATCAGGCGCGCTTCTTCGGGATGCCGCGCGACAACTTCGACTGGGCGCTCTTCCTGACCGCCGCGGCGCTGGCCGTCATCGGCGTCATCAACTTGTATTCTGCGACGAGCGTGTCGCGCGCGGCGCTCTCCGAGATCTACATCCAGCAGGTCTACTGGCTGGTGCTGGGCGGCATCCTCGGCGCGGTGGTGACGGTCATCGACTACCGGCACTACGAGCGGCTCGGCTACGTGCTGTACGGGATCGGCATCGTCTTGCTCTTGCTGGTGTTCATCCTCGGCAAGGACATCCGCGGGAGCTCGCGCTGGATCCAGATCGGCAGCTTCGGGTTCCAGCCCAGCGAGTTCATGAAGCTGTTCATGATCATCGCGCTCGCGAAGTACCTGCACGACGACCCGAAGACCGAGGAGCGCACGCTGAAGGACCTGCTCGCGCCCGCGGTGCTAACCGCGGTGCCGATGGTGCTGATCCTGAAGCAGCCCGACCTCGGCACGGCGCTGATCCTCATCCTGATCTTCGCCACGATCTGCCTGCTCACGAAGATCCGCTGGCAGAGCCTGGTATCGCTCACGGTGGGCCTCGGCATCGCTGCGCCGATCCTCTGGAGCTACGTCCTGAAGGACTACCAGAAGGCGCGCATCATGGTGTTCCTGAACCCCGAGGCGAACTTGCTGGGCGCGGGCTGGCACGCGCACCACGCACGCATCGCCATCGGCGCCGGCGGCTGGACGGGCCAGGGCTTCATGCGTGGGACGCAGAACCAGTTCCTGTTCCTGCCCGATCAGCACTCGGACTTCCCGTTCGCGGTCTTCGCGGAGGACTGGGGCTTCCTCGGCTGCCTCGTCCTGGTCGGGCTCTACATGTTCCTCGTCCTGTGGGCGGTGCGCATCGCCGCGACCGCGAAGGATCGCTTCGGCGCGGTGCTCGCGATCGGGGTGGGCTCGCTCATCTTCTGGCACGCGCTGTTCAACCTGGGGATGGTCACGGGCATCCTGCCGGTGGTCGGCGTGACGCTCCCGCTGTTCTCGGCGGGCGGCTCGAGCGTGCTGACCATCATGATCGGCATCGGCCTGCTCATGAACGTCTCGATGCGCCGCTACTACGTCTCCCCCGCGCGCACCACGGGCCTCCTCACGAGCATGTGATCGCCCGAGCCCGAGGGTCACGGTGAATCTCGGGTCAGCGGCCGCGGCGCGCCCGCGCAATCGCGAGGATGTCCGCGAGCACGCCCGACGCAGTGATCGAGCCGCCGGCGCCGGCGCCCTGGATGACGAGCGGCGTGTCGCTGTAGCGCTCCGTGCGGAACGCCACGAGCGCCTCGGTGCCCTTCAGGCGGGCCGCGGGATGATCGCCGGGCACGGCGAGCGGCCCCACGCGCACGGTCACCGCGCCGTCGTCCGCGCGCGGTGCGGTCACCGTCGCGAGGTAGCGCAGCACCAGACCGTCGCCGCGGAGGCGCGCGAGCTGCTCCTCGAATGCGTCGTCGTGGGTGGCGACGGCAGAGAGGAACGCCTCGACGTCGTCGTGCACGAAGAGCCGCGCCGGAAGGAAGGGCTCGACCACCACGTCCGAGAGGTCGATCGCGAAGCCGAGCTCGCGCGCGAGGATGAGCGCCTTGCGCGCGGCATCGACGCCCGAGAGATCGTCGCGCGGATGCGGCTCCGTGTAGCCGCGCTCCCGCGCGCTGCGGACGGCGACGGAGAGGCGCACGCCGCGCGTCACCTCGTTCGACAGGAACCCGAGCGTGCCCGAGAGCGAGCCCTCGATGAGCTGCACGCGGTCGCCGGTGCGCACGAGGTTCTGGAGCGTGTCGATGACGGGCAGGCTCGCGCCGACCGTGGTCTCGTAGCGAAAGTCGCGGTGCGCGTGGCGCGCGGCCGCGAAGAGCGCGTCGCGCGCGAGGGTCGGCAGGGCGAGCGCCTTCTTGTTGGCGGTCACCACGTGGATCCCGCGCGCGAGGGCCGCCTCGTAGAGGCGCTCCATCCCGTCGGCCGCCGTGCAGTCGACGAGGACCGGGATCGGCAAGCGACGCAGGCGATCGAGCAGGCGCGTCGTCGTGCTCTCCTCGCCGGCCACGCGCAGCTCGTCGCGCAGGGCCGTGGGGTCGATGCCTTCCTCGTCGAACCAGGCGCCCTTGCTATCGCTCACGCCGGCGAGTCGCAGGTCGACGTCGTGCCGTGCGCCCAGCACCCCCCGCTGCGACGCGACCTGCGCGAGCAGCGCCCCGCCGACCGTCCCCTTCCCCAGCAGCAGCACGCTCACGCGGCTGGCCGCGAGGTTGAACGCCTCGTGCACGACCTGCGCAGCGCGCGCGGTATCGGCGGCGGCGACCACGCACGAGATCGCCCGTGACGTCGCGCCCTGCGAGGCCGCCATCACGCTGATCCCGGAGGCCCCGACGGCGCCGAAGAAGCGACCGGCCACGTTCACCGTCCGCCCCATCGCCTCGGCGACGAGCGTGACCACCGAGACCGGGCTCACCACGCGCGAAGCGCCGAGCATGCCGAGATCACGCTCGCGCGCGAGCTCCCCGTCCACCACCGAGACAGCGCGGTGCTCGTCGGCCCGGTGGACGACGAACGCGATCCCGTTGCCTTGCGCAGCAGGCACCGCGAAGTGCACGGGGATGGAAGCGTCCGCCAGCGCGAGCAGCACGCGCGGGGCGATGCGCGCTGCGCCCGATCGCAGCGTCCCCTCGACGTCGATGATCGCCATGTCGTCGAGCGTGACGATGCACGTCGGGCGGCGCTCGTCGGCGGAGCCCTGCTCGTCGATGACGGTGCCCCGATCGTCGGGGCGCATGGTGTTGCGGATCCGCAAGGTGATCCCCGCGGCCCGCAGCGGCACCACCGTGCGCGGATGGAGAATGCGGAGCCCGAGGCCGGCGAGCTCGAGCACCTCGCGGTAGCTCAGCGCCTCCACCGGGTAGGCCTCGGCGACGAGGCCGGGGTCCGCGGTCATGATCCCCGAGACGTCGGTCCAGATCGCGAGCTCCCGCGCCTTCGTCACCGCGGCCAGGAGCGCCGCGGTGTAGTCGGAGCCGTTGCGGCCGAGGGTGGTAGTGACCTCCTCGCTCGTCGCGCCGATGAAGCCGGTGTGCACCGTGACGGTGCGCTCCGCGGTTTCCCCGGCGAACCACGCGCCCCCCAACGCATCGACGCGGGCGCGCGTCGCCTCGAGGTCCACGCTCGCGTTGCCGTGCTGGTCGTCGGTCACGAGCCAGGTGCGCGCATCGACCCGCTCGGCCGCGACTCCCACCGCCCGCAGCGCGCCGGCCACGACCGATGCCGCGAGCGGCTCGCCGAACGCGAGGACGCGATCCCGCACCCGGGGCGAGCACTCGCCGACCGCCGCGATCCCCTGGAGGAGGATCCGCAGGGGCAGCAGCTCGGTCGCGACCACCTCGTCGAGCGCGTGCCAGGTCTTGCCGCGAGCGGCGAGCGCGGCGCCGACCGCGGCGGTGGCGAGGGCGCCGATCCGATCGACGACCGCCTCGGCGGCCTCCGGAGCACCGCTGGCTGCGGCCTGCGCGGCATCGAGCAGCCAGTCGGTCGTGTCTCCCAGCGCGCTCACCACCACCGCGATGCGCCCGAGCTCGCGCTCCCGCGCGACGATGTCGAGGACCTGGCCGAGCGGCCCCCCCTGGCCCAGCGACGAACCCCCGAATTTCAGGATCCGCGGCGCATCTTGCATCAAAGACACCATTCCACTATAACAGACCTCTCACCGCGGAGGCATACAATGACGGAACGAGGTTATCGCCCCGAGACGCTGGCGCTGCATGCAGGCCAGACGCCGGATCCCACGACGGGCTCGCGCGCCGTCCCCATCCACCAGACCACGTCCTTCCAGTTCCGCGACACCGAGCACGCCGCGAACCTCTTCGCGCTCAAGGAGTTCGGCAACATCTACACGCGGCTGATGAACCCGACGACGGACGTCTTCGAGAAGCGGCTCGCCGCCCTCGACGGCGGCGTGGGCGCGCTCGCGACCGCCAGCGGACAGGCCGCGATCACCATCGCGCTCCTGAACATCGCGCAGGCCGGCGACGAGATCGTCTCCGCCGACAACCTCTACGGCGGCACCTACAACCTCTTCAAACACACGTTCGCGCGCTTCGGCATCAAGGTGCACTTCGTACCGTCGACCGACCTGGCGGCGTTCGAGAAGGCCATCGGCCCGAAGACGAAGGCGGTCTACGCCGAGTCGATCGGCAATCCGAAGAACGACGTCGCCGATCTCGAGGGGCTGGCGAAGATCGCCCACGCGCACGGCGTCCCGCTCATCGTCGACAACACCGTCTCGCCCTACCTGCTGCGGCCGTTCGATCACGGCGTCGACATCGCCGTCTACTCGGCGACGAAGTTCATCGGTGGTCATGGCTCGTCGATCGGAGGCGCCATCGTCGACCGCGGTCAGTTCGACTGGACCAACGGCCGGTTCCCGCTCATTGCCGATCCCGAGCCCAGCTACCACGGCCTGAAGTTCGTGGAGGCGCTCGCGCCGATGGGCAACATCGCCTACATCATCAAGGCGCGCGTGACCCTCCTCCGCGACCTCGGGCCGGCGCTCGCGCCGTTCAACTCGTTCCTCTTCCTCCAGGGGCTCGAGACGCTCCATCTCCGGATGGCGCGCCACTCCGAGAACGCGCTCGCCGTCGCGCGCCACCTCGAGAAGCACAGCGCCGTGTCTTGGGTGAACTACCCGGGGCTCGAGAGCAGCTCCGAGCTCGCGCGCACGAAGAAGTACCTGCCGCGCGGCGCTGGCGCGATCGTCGGGTTCGGCGTGAAAGGCGGCAGCGAAGCCGGACGCCGCTTCATCGATCGCGTGAAGCTCATCTCCCACGTCGCGAACGTCGGCGACGCGAAGACCCTCGCCATCCACCCCGCGACCACCACGCACCAGCAGCTCTCGCCGGAGCAGCAGCAGTCCACGGGCGTGACCCCCGACTACGTGCGCCTCTCGGTCGGCCTCGAGCACATCGACGACATCCTCGCGGACATCGACGCCGCGCTGACGCCGGGCTGAGGAAAGGAGCCGCGCGTGCCTCTCGTTCTTCCCGACGGTCATCCGGCGCGCGGCGTGTTCGCCGGGGCGGCCGGGACCGGCGGCTCGCCGCCCGTCCGCGTGGGGATCGTGAACATCATGCCGCGGCTCGAGTCCTACGAGCCGCTGCTGCTCGGCCCGCTGTCGCGGGTCACGCGCGACGTCGAGCCGGTCTTCCTCCGGCTCGAGACCCACGCGTACGGCAGCAGCGACCACGCGCATCTCGACCGCTTCTACCGGACGCTCGGGGCGGCGCTCGCCGACGGGCCGCTCGACGGGCTCATCCTCACCGGCGCGCCGGTCGAGGAGCTGCCCTTCGAGGAGGTCCACTACTGGTCGGAGCTGGTGCAGCTGCTCGAGGTCGCGCGCTCGAGCATCGCGAGCACGCTCGGGCTGTGCTGGGGTGGCATGGCGCTCGGCGGCTGGCTCGACATCCCCAAGGTCCTCTTGGAGCGAAAGCTCTTTGGCGTGTACGAGAACCGGAGGCTCGAGGCCGAGCACCCGCTGCTCGGCGCGCAGGAAGACGTGTTTCGCTGCGCGCACAGCCGCCACTCCGGCGTCCGTGACGTCGATCTCGAGCGCGCCGCCAGTGAGGGCCGCGTGCGCCTGCTCTCCCACTCCGGCGCGACCGGCTACACGATGTTCGAGACGCCCGACCACCGGTTCGTCATGCACCTCGGCCACCCCGAGTACGTCGCCGAGCGCATCTCGTTCGAGTGGGACCGCGACCGATCGCTCGGGCGCGCGGACGTGAAGCCGCCGCATGACTTCGACCCGGCGCACCCCACCACGTCGTGGAGCACGCATCGCGAGGCGCTCTTCGAGAGCTGGGTGCGCTTCATCGCCCGGCGCTAGCCCGGCGCTAGCCCGGCGCTAGATTGACAGGAGGACTCGGAGCCCCCGAGCATGTTTCCACGATTCGCAGCAGCCAGCGGCGTCTCGTTCGAAACGCTCCGCTTCTCCCAGCTTCCTTTGAATCTCGCCCTCCTCGACGGCGCGGCGGCGAGTAAGCTTGGCTCATGCGCGGCTCGCAGGGATGAGGCGTGTGGCATGGGAGTGGGGGTGGGGAGCGGCGTTCGCGGCCTTCGTGGCGTACGCGGCGTTCGCGGCGCCGCCCGATGATCCGGCGCTGACGCGCGCGCTCGTGCGCGGAACGTTCACGGGAGACTTCAGCGGCGTCGATCCAGCGATCGCCGCGGTCTTCTCGGCGCTCGGCGTGGTACCGATCCTCGCGAGCACCTTCGTGCTGCGCGACGGCGCGCGCCGGGTCCTCCCGGCATGGCCGTTCGCGCTCGGGATGTTCGTGGTGGGCGCCTTCGCCCTCCTCCCCTGGCTGGCGCTGCGCAACGTCGGCGGGCCGCGCGCGCTGCCGCGTCCGCCGGGCCCGGTGCGGCGCCTGGTGGCGCGTCGGTTCTTCGGCGTCGGCATCGTGCTCGCGCTGGTGGGGCTCCTCGGGTGGGGGCTCGCGCGTGGGAGCGCCGGCGCGTACGCGCATGCGTTCCGGACCGTTTCGATGGTGCACGTGATGAGCATCGACCTGGTCGTCTGCACGGCCCTGCTCTTCGTGCTCGTCGAGGAGGCGCGGAGGCACGACGACGTGGCGCGCGCCGAGCCCGCCGCAGCGCGGGCGCTGCGGTTCCTGCCGCTCCTCGGCACCGCCCTGTGGAACGCCCTGACCCCGCGCACTCCGTAGCCCGCACGAGATTCGCAGGAGGCTCGCAGCCGGCGAGGTCACGTTCGAAACGCTCCGCTTCTCCGATGCTCCAGTGAATCTCGGTCTCGGCGATATCGCCTCGACGAGTAAGCTTGCAGGATGCGGTGCTCGCGGGTCGGATTCTGGCTCCTCCTCCTCGCGGGGTGTCCGCCGGCTGCGGTGGCGCCCGCGGCGGTCGTGCCGGAGGGGCTCGAGGGCGAGCCCTGCGCGATCGGGTACCGCGCGGTGCGGACGTGCGGCGCGGGCCTCACGTGCACTCCGCGGCCGGTGGTGGCGCAGGACGTGGCGGATCGGCGAACGATCTCCGCGGAAGGC
>JAYTHX010000438.1:0-25740 GCA_043732195.1 Polyangiaceae bacterium | reverse complement strand
GGCTGATGCTCGTCCCCTACGCCGCGTGGGTCGCCTTCGCGACGGTCCTGAACGCGGCGATCGTGCGCCTCAACTAGTCGCTCGTCGCATGCTCGCCGCGCTCCGCTCCGGGACGTCGCCGCGCCGGGTCCTGGTGGTGGGCGCGACGGGGTACATCGGCAAGTTCGTGGTTCGCGAGCTGGTGGCGCGCGGACACGTCGTCGTCGCGGTGGCGCGCCGACGCGCGGGGGTGGGCGGCGCGGAGCGCGAGAGCGAGACCGAACGACAGCTTGCCGGTGCCGAGGTCCGCTACGGCGACGTGACCGACGAGGGTTGGCTCGTTCGCGAGGGGCTGCGCGGTGAGCGGTTCGACGTCGTGGTCTCCTGCCTCGCGACGCGCACCGGCGCCACGAAGGATGCGTGGCTCGTCGAGCACGAGGCGAACCTGAATGCCCTCGCGGCGTGCCGCGCAGCGTGCGCGACGCACTTCGTCTTGCTCTCGGCGATCTGCGTGCAGAAGCCGCTGCTCCCGTTCCAGCGCGCGAAGCTCGCCTTCGAGGCGGCGCTCGTGGGCTCGGGGATCACGTATTCGATCGTCCGGCCCACCGCGTTCTTCAAGTCGCTCGCCGGTCAGGTGGAGAAGGTGAAGCGCGGCCAGCCATTCCTGATGTTCGGAAGCGGCGAGCTCACGGCGTGCAAGCCGATCAGCGAGGCCGATCTCGCGCGCTTCATCGCCGACTGCCTCGATGAGCCCGCGAAGCAGAACGCGATCCTGCCGATCGGCGGCCCCGGCCCCGCCATCACCCCGAAGGAGCAGGGCGCGCTGCTCTGCGAGCTCTGCGGACGCGCCCCTCGGTACCGGCACGTCCCGGTGTGGCTGCTCGACGCGATCGGGCTCGTGTTACGGACGGTCGGTCGTCTCGTGCCGCGCGCCCGCGACCAGGCGGATCTCGTCCAGATCGGTCGCTACTACGCGACCGAATCGATGCTCGTGCGCGACGAGGCGACGGGCCGGTACGACGCGGACGCGACCCCGAGCTACGGCCACGACACGCTGCGCGACTTCTATGCGCGCGTCGTCGCCGAGGGGCTCGCGGGCCAGCAGCTCGGCGACCATGCACTCTTCTCGAAGGAGTAGTGAGCGCTCAGCGAACCGCCGAGCCGGTCGTCGCCGCCCGGTCACCCGCGACGGCGGCCTTCATCGAGAACGAGGTGTTCAGGGCGAGCCAGTGGGCGGCGAAGAAGCCCAGCGCCTCGAGCGCGAAGACCAGCGCGTAGGCGTTCGCGGGGTTGGCGCCGGGGCCCATCAGCCACTTGCCGAGGTCGACGAGCACCGTCCCGCCGAAGCCGCCGAGCCCGAACGCGATGGCTTGTGCCGCGCCCCAGAGCCCCATGCGCGTGCCCTCGCGAGCGCTGCGGCCCTGCGTGGCGAGCGTCATCATCGAGCCGATGGCCGCGATGCAGAAGACGCCGTTCGCCACCCCGAGGAGAAAGACGTTCTCCCGGAGCGGCCAGCTGCTGCTGCCCGCCTGCAGCCCGGCGCCGACCAGGCCCGACATCGCGAGCGCGGAGGCGACGCAGCCGCCGACCACCCAGCCCTTGAGCGAGGCCGCCGGTGTGCCCTTGAAGACCGAGGTCACGATCGCGACGAGCAGCATGCCCGCGAAGACGCCGCCGTGCTGCACGCCGGACAGCTTGGTCGACTCACCCGGAGAGAAAGCGAAGATCGTCCCGGCGAACGGCTCGAGGATGAGGTCCTGAGCGCTGTAGGCGAGCATCGCCACGAAGACGAAGATCGTGAAGCGGCGCGCGTCGGGCTCGGCCCACACCTGGCGCAGCGCCGTCTTGAAGTCGGCCTTCGGCTCCGCGGGCGCCTCGGCGGCGGCGGTGGCGCCGGTGGCGCGCCCTTCGACGCCCCACAGCGCGAGCACCGCCAGCAGGAAGGCTGCGCCGGAGACGCACCCGGTGACGGTCATGAGCCGCGTGGCGGTGAACGGATCGAGGAGCTTCCCGGCGACGGTCGCGGTGATCGCGAACCCCGCGATCATCATCATCCACACCACGGTCGCCGCCGCGCCGCGCCGCTCGGCCGCGACGCGCTTCGCCATGAGGACGAGCAGCGACGTGCCGCACGCGCTCACGCCGGCGCCGATCAGCGCGAACGACAGCGTGCCGAGGGTCAGCCCCAGCGCGAAGTGCGAGGCCATGAGCGAGGTCGCGCCCGCAGCGCCGACGCCGCCGACGGCGAGGGCGCCCATCCCGCCGATGATCCACGGCGTACGCCGTGCGCCACCGTCCGAGCCGTAGCCCATTCGCGGCCGCAGCATCTGCATCGCGTGGTGAACGGTGACGAGCGCGCCCGGGATGATCGCGGGCAGCGCCAGCTCGACGACCATCACCCGGTTCAGGGTCGACGTCGTGAGGACGACGAGCGCCCCGAGGGCCGCCTGCACGAGGCCGAGCCGGAGGATGCTGAGCCAGCCGAGCTTGTTTTGTTCCATGATTTCCACGGGTGACGCGCGCCGAGTGCGTTCAGGGAGAATGAGAGTATGGATGGACGCGAGGCAGTGTCAAGTTGAACTGACACATGCTTGTGTCACTATTGATTGACGCAGGGGCGTTGCCGAGCTCAGCTGTTCAGCTCATGTCGACCGCCCTTCCGCCCGCCCTCGACGGCGAGATCATGGTGCTCGACGACCCTCGCGCCGGTCGGCTCGCCCTCTACGTGCGGGGGGACGCGTCGAGCGAGCACGCGCCGCTCCTCCTGGTGCACAGCGTCAACGCGGCGGCGGCGGCGGCGGAGGTTCGCCCGATCTTCGAGCACTACGCGATGACGCGACCGACCTACGCGCTCGACCTGCCAGGGTTCGGGCTCTCGGACCGCAGCGATCGTCCGTACACGCCGCGCTTGATGACCGACGCCATCCACGCGGCGGCCTCCGCCATCCAGCGCTTCCACGGCGACGTCCCCCTCGACGCGCTGGCGCTCTCGCTCTCGTCCGAGTTCCTCGCGCGCGCGGCGGTCGAGCAGCCGGAGCGGTTTCGCTCGCTCGCGCTCGTGAGCCCGACCGGCTTCAGCGGCACGCAGAAGCGCACGGGGCCGCGCGGCAGCACGCGGGCGATCCCGGGGATGCTGGGTATCATCTCCTTCTCGCTCTGGGACGACTTGCTCTTCGACAACCTGACGAGGCCGTCGGTCGTCCGGTACTTCCTGAAGCGCACCTGGGGCGCGCCGAACATCGACGAGGAGCTCTGGGCCTACGCAGTCCGCACGGCCCGCGAGCCGGGAGCGAAGCATGCGCCCCTCCACTTCCTCTCGGGCCATCTGTTCAGCAACGACGTGAACACCCTCTACGACGCGCTGCAGCTCCCGGTGTGGATGTGCCACGGCGTCCGCGGTGACTTCGTCGACTACCGAGGCGCGGAGGCGATGCGCGCGCGCGCGAACTGGGAGCTCACGACGTTCCCGACCGGCGCGCTACCGCAGTTCGAGGTGCCCGCGGAGCTCGTCGCGACCTACGACGCGTTCCTCAAGGGCGCAGCGTCCGCATCCGCGCGCGCGTGAGCAGCCGCACGAGCGGGGTCCGCAGCCGATGCGCGGCGAGCTCCTCGTGCACGGCGACGACCTGCTGTCCGCCGAGCCGGGTCTCCACGAGCGCGCGAGCGTAGAACGGACCGTCCTCGAGCGAGCGGACCACGCGAGCCTGCGAGCCCTCGTCCACGCGGATCCGCCGCGGGAGCCGCCAGCCCGTCGTGGCGAGCGGCGTGCGCCAGGTGCGCTCGAGATCCTCGACCACGCCGTCCTTGCGGATCCTGAGCGCCAGCGCGCGCTCTTCGCCCGCCGCGGGCACGACGTCGTAAGTGAGGAGCGCGCTGTCCTCGAAGCGAGCGCGCGACCAGCTCCAGCGCTCGAACGCGGCATCGATGGGGCGGCTCCCCGCGTTCGCGTCGTGGTAGCCGTGCCCGCGGAAGGCGATGCGGGGCTCGGCGAAGTCGGCCTCGATCCGCGCGACGGGCGCGACCGGCCACCAGCAATGCTCCCCGTCGGCGTCGATCGCGAGCTCCATCGCCGGCTGCACCTCGGGGTGGATGACCACCCGGCCGCGCAGGCGACGAGAGATGGGCGACGTGCGCTCGTCGATCTCGACGACGAGCTTCTCGGCCTCCCAGCGCATCGAGCTCGTTCCGATCGCGAGGCTGCTCGCGGTGCGGTCGGTCTCGAGGATCTGCTGCTCCTGGAGGGCCCACGCGGAGGCGCCCTTCGCATACAGCGCGACGTTCATCGAGGAGTAGCCGAGCGCGCTCGCGTCGCCACGCGCCCTCTCGCGATGGTAATCGGGCGAGAAGGGGTTGCCGATCAGCGCGATGACGACGATCGCGGCCGTACCGTCGTCGCTCACCCCGTCGAGGTAGTGCCAGTGGTAGCCGCCGAGCGGGACCGGCCGATCGAAGCGAGGTCCGCGCGGATCCGCGCGGAGGCGAGCCGTCCGCTGAGCGCCGCCATCGGCACGCCCGGCCCCGGATGCACGCTGCCCCCCGCGAGATAGAGCCCCGGGATCTTCGAGGTCGCCCCCTGACGCGTCAGCGCGGAGAGGGCCCCCGTCGAGCGCGGGCCGTACAGCGCTCCGCCCGTCCCCGGGAAGCGCTGATGAAAGTCGACCGGCGTCGTCCGCACGACGCTCGCGTTCGCGAGCGTCAGGCCCGCCTTTCGAAGCACATCCAGAGTCGCCGTCGTGCATCGTTCGTTCTCCGCCTCGCTCCACCTAGCAGGTTCGTCGCCGGTTGCCGGCGCGTTCACGAGCACGAGGAGGCGCTCCGCCGTTCCGGCGTGCGCCTCGTCGCCGCGGTCCTGCGCGCACACATAGACCGTCGGCTGCGCGGGGACGCGGCGCTGCTCGAGGATCGCGTCGAACTCTGCCGCATACCCATCGGAGAAGAAGACGTTGTGATGGAGCAGCGGGAACCCGCGAGCCTCCGCGACCATGGCCCAGGTGACCGCGGAGAGCGAGCGCTTGCCGCCGGGCGTCACGGGCGCGCCGCGGGCCGCCTCCTTGCCGAGCAGCGCCGCGCCCAGCGCCGAGACGTCGCCGTTGAACACCACCGCGTCGGCCGGGAAGAGCCGCCCGCGGGCGACGACCCCGGTGGCGCGGCCCCGCTCGAGCACGATGCGCTCGACCGGCTGGTCGTAGAGCAGCTCGACGCCGCAGGCCCTGGCGCATCGCTCGAGCGCCTCGACGAGCCCGCGCATTCCGCCGCGCGCGCGATAGACGCCCTGCGCCTCGACGTGGGAGACCAGGTTCAACGTCGCCGGCGCCTCGAACGGAGAGGAGCCGCAGTACGTGGCGTAGCGACCGAACAGCTGACGGAGGCGAGGCTCGGCGAAGCGCTTCTCGAGCGAGCGCCACATCGAGCGGTGGCTATCGAGCTGGGTCAGCGCGGTGAGCCCGCGCGCGCCGTATTGCTTGACCACGCCGCTCATGGAGAGGCGCTGGGACCGGAGGAACGGGCCCTCGGCGATCTCGTAGATGCGCCCGGCGTCCTCGCAGAAGTCGAGATAGGCGCGCGCCTCGCTCGCCCCGAAGACGCTCCCGATGGCATCGGCCGAGCGCTGGCGATCCGCGAACAGATCGAGCTGGGTGCCGTCGAGCCAGGCGTGCCGCGCGAGAACGGACGCCTGTTCGAGCGGAAGCTCGGCGCGGAACGAGCTGCCGGCGGCCTCGAAGAGCTCGTCGAAGACCCAGAGCATCGTCAGGACGGTGGGGCCGGCGTCGACGTCGACCCCGCCGACGCGGAGCACCTGCGCCTTGCCGCCTGGAGCGCTGGCGCGCTCCAGGACCTGCACGCGGAGCCCCGCGCTTGCCAGGCCGATCGCGCAGGCCAGCGCGCCGACCCCGGCGCCGATCACCACGACCTGGGCGTCGGCGCTCACGGTGTAAAGATAGGTTGACACATCATGATGTCATCTTCAGTATACACGTCCGGTTCGCAAACGGCTGCCTCCGCGCGAGCAAGCGTCACGAACATCCGAGAAAGAGGTCCTGGCCATGAAATCGTCCGCACTGCTCCGGACGGCCCTCACGAGCGCCTTCGTCTTGTTCATGCTGGCTTCGGCCCACCTCTTCATGGTGGTGATCAACGCTGCGGAGCACGCCGTCGAGCCCCCTCGGCCCGAGGCCGGCCTGACCGCGCGCATGTTCTCCGATCGCCCGATGAGCGAGGAGATCGAGGCCGCGATCCGGAAGACCAAGGTGCCCGAGAAGCGGGCGGTGCTCGAGGCGGCGCTGGCGGATGCGCACGCGGGCAAGCCCGTGGAGCTGCACACGCTCCCGGTCACGCGCTTCCTCGTGGGCTCGACCCTCGGTCTCACCGCGCTCGGCCTCGTGCTCCTGTGGGTGACGTCGCGCTTGAAGGGCGACACCGCGCAGTCGATCGTCGGCATCTTCGGCGGCAACCTGCTGTGGACCGGCGGCGTCGAGTACGGGCTGACCATCGCCGCGCGTTCGCTCGGGATCGGCAAGACGGTCGGCGTCATCGACGGCCAGATGGTGGCAATCTACGGAGAGTACGTCCTCCTCAAGTACACGTTCGGCGTCCTCGCGCTGGTCATGGTGTACCTGCTGTTCCTCGAGTCGTCCCGCTGCCCGGTCTTCCTCTGGTGGCGCAAGAACGTCCCGACCATGCGTGGTCCGGTCGCTTCCGGTCGCATCGACAACTACGGGCCGCGCAGCGCATTCCAGTACGCGACGACGGTCTGGGGCTTCTATCTGCTCCTGCTCTGGGCCTACGACGAACGCGTCTTCGGCGTGTACTCGCTGATGACCAAGGCGATCATGCTGCTCTCGATCGCCGGCTCGCTCTTCTGCGTCTGGCGGCTCCACCAGCAGACGGGCTGGGGCTCGGCGGTGCGCTACGCCGTGGGCGCGATGATCGTCGTCTGGACGCCCATCGAGATCGCCGGCAAATGGGGCCTCTTCCGCGAGCCCTGGCTGCTCATCAAGCCAGAGGCGCTCGTCGTATTCTTCGGCGGGCTTGCGCTCGGCACCTGGGGTCTCTGGCGCGCGCAGCGTCGCCGCCTCGCGAACCTCAACGACGAGCTCGCGAACGCGGCCGTCTACGAGATTCGCGAGAACGATGGCGCGGTCCACCCGTCGAGCGTCAGCTCGCAAGCCGCTTGAACCGCGGTCGTCAGGAGCTCTCGCCATGGTTGTCTTTCCGTTCTCGGCGATCGTCGCTCAAGACGAGCTGAAGCTCGCCCTCCAGCTGGTCGTGGTCGACCCGAACCTCGGCGGCGTCCTGGTGTTCGGCGATCGCGGCACCGGCAAGTCCACCGCGGTCCGTTCGCTCGCCACGCTGCTGCCGAGGATGCGCGTGGTCGCGGGCTGCCCGTACCAGTGCGATCCCGCCTCGGACGCCGCCGCGTGCCCGTCGTGCAGCGCTGCCGCCGCGCGCCAGGAGCCCCGGGTGGTCGCCGAGGCCGCGGTGCCGGTCGTCGATCTGCCGCTCGGGGCCACCGAGGATCGCGTCGTCGGTGCGCTCGACCTGGAGATCGCTCTCACGCGCGGCGAGCGCGCGTTCGCGCCTGGGCTCCTCGCGCGCGCGCACCGAGGCTTCCTCTACATCGACGAGGTCAACCTCCTCCCGGACCACCTCGTGGATCTTCTCCTCGACGTCGCCGCCTCGGGCGAGAACGTGGTCGAGCGGGAAGGCGTGAGCGTCCGGCACCCGGCGCGCTTCGTCCTCGTCGGCAGCGGCAACCCGGAGGAAGGGGAGCTGCGGCCGCAGCTGCTCGACCGGTTCGGGCTCTCGCTCGACGTCAAGACGCCAGACGACCTCGCGATCCGCATCGAGGTCGTGAAGCGGCGCGTTGCCTTCGATCACGACCCGCAGTCGTTCGCGGCGACCTACGCCGCCCGTGAGGCCGCCCTGACCACGCGCCTCGCCGATGCGCGTGGCCGATTGCGCGAGATCACCGTCTCGGACGCGGTCGTCACGCGCGCCGCGACGCTCTGCCAGGCCCTCGGCACCGACGGCCTGCGCGGCGAGCTCACCCTCATCCGGGCGGCACGCGCCGCGGCGAGCCTCGAGGGCGTCACCGAGGTCGGCGACCGCCATCTGCGGCTCGTCGCGCCGCTCGCGCTGCGCCACCGCTTGCGCCGCAACCCGCTCGACGAGGTCGGCTCCACCGTTCGTGTCGAGAAGGCCATCTCGCAGGTGTTCGCGGCGTGACCTCCGAGGACGCCGCCGCCGTCTGGGCCGACGTCGCGCTCGCGAGCGCGCTGCTCGCCATCGATCCGAGCGGCCTCGGCGGGATCGCGCTGCGCTCGGCGCCCGGTGCCGAGCGCGACGAGGTCTGCGCGCAGCTCCGCGCGCTGTCGCCCGCGTCGGCTCCGTTCGCCCGCATTCCCCTGCACATCACCGAGGATCGGCTGCTCGGCGGGCTGTCGCTCGCGGCGACCCTCCGCGCGGGCCAGGTCGTCGCCGAGCGCGGCGTGCTCGCCCAGGCCGACGGCGGGCTCGTCGTCGTGGCGATGGCCGAGCGGCTCGACGCCACGACCTGCGCGCATCTCTGCGCGGCGCTCGATCGGGGGCGCACCGCGGTGGCGCGCGAGGGGATCAGCGCGGTCATCGATTGCCGCGTGGGCATCATCGCGCTCGACGAAGGGATCGAGGACGAGCGCGTCGCGAGCGCGCTCGCCGACCGTCTCGCCTTCCACCTCGACCTTACGAGGCTCGAGCGGCGCACCGCGGCGGCGTGGGACGCGCGCGACGCGCTCGCCACCGACCGGGCCCGCGCGCGCCTCCGCACCGTGACCCTGAGTGACGACGTGGTCGATGCGCTCTGCCGCGCGGCCCATGCGCTCGGCATCGCGTCGCTGCGCGCGCCGCTCCTCGCTGCAGCGGCAGCACGGGCGCACGCTGCGCTCGCCGGCCGGACGCGGGTCGAGGAAGCGGACGCCGCGGTCGCCGCGCGCCTCGTGCTCGGCCCGCGCGCGAAGCACCTCCCTACCGCGCCGCCTCCGTCTCCGGATCCCGCGTCCGCGCAGGACGAGCCGGAAGAGCAGGACGAGCCGAAAGAGCCGGAAGAGCACGCCGCGGAGGATCCGCCGCGCCTGGACGAACCGCAGGAGGCAGACACGTCGTCACCGCGCGCGGGCTCCTCGCTCGAGGAGGTCGTGGTCGCGGCCGCGAAGAGCGCGATGCCCGACGGCCTGCTCGATGCGCTGGCCACCGGCCGCGAGCCGCGCCTCGCGCCGCGCACGTCCGGAAGCGCAGGCGTGCTCCGCGCCTCGAGCGAGGGCGGCCGTCCCGCAGGCACGCGTCCCGGTCAGCCGCGCAACGGCGACCGCCTCAACGTCGTCGAGACCCTGCGCGCGGCGGCACCATGGCAGGCGCTCCGCGCGCGCGAGCGCGGCACGGCCACGCGCCACGCGCGCATCGAGGTGCGAAAGGACGATTTTCGCATCACGCGCTTCGCGCGCCGCGCCGAGAGCTGCGTCGTCTTCGCGGTGGATGCCTCCGGCTCCGCAGCGCTGCAACGGCTCGCCGAGGCGAAGGGCGCCGTCGAGCAGGTGCTGGCCGACTGCTACGTCCGCCGCGATCACGTCGCGCTCGTCGCCTTCCGGAACACGAGCGCCGCGCTGCTGCTCCCGCCGACACGCTCGCTCGCGCGCGTCCGCCGCTGCCTCGCCGACCTCGTCGGTGGTGGGACCACGCCGCTCGCCGCCGGCATCGACGCGGCGCTCGCGCTGTCGCTCGAGGCGCGCAAGCGAGGGCGCACGCCGATCATCGTCCTCATGACCGACGGTCGCGCAAACGTCGCGCGCGACGGGCGCGCCGAGGGCGCGCCGGCGACCGCCGACAGCCTGGCGAGCGCTCGCGCCGTCCGGGCCGCAGGCATCCGTTCGCTCTTCCTCGACACCGCGCCCCGTCCTCGGCCACAGGGACGAGCGCTCGCGCAGGACATGGGCGCGCACTACCTGCCGCTGCCGTACGTCGATGCCGCGGGGATCTCACGACGGGTGCAGGCGCTCGCGGAGGGGCGGCCGTGATGGCGACGGAGAACAGCGCGCGGCGCCCGCTCTCGGACGTCGGAGCCAAGCGGCACCGCGCCGTCGTGCGCGGCGGAATTCGCTGGCAGATCCAGATCCAGGGATCAGGCCCGGCGCTGCTCCTCCTGCACGGGACGGGCGCCTCGAGCGACTCGTTCGACGCGCTGATGCCGCTCCTCGCGCAGCGCTTCACGGTGATCGCGCCCGACCTTCCGGGGCACGCGGGATCGACCGCGCCGCCGACCTTCGAGCCCTCGCTGCCAGCGACCGCCGCGGCGCTCGGCGAGCTACTGGTCGCGCTGGATGTCGCCCCCGTGATCGCCGTCGGTCACTCGGCGGGCGCCGCGCTGGTGGCGCGCATGACCCTCGACGGCATCATCGCGCCCGAGCTGCTCGTGGGGATCGGAGCGGCGCTGGTTCCGCTGCGCGGCGTCGCGCGCGCGCTGCTGCCACGGACCGCGCGGCTCCTCGCGCTGACGTCGCGGGTCGTGCCCCTGCGCATCCGCACCACCGACAGCGTGGAGCGGCTCCTCTGGAGCACGGGCTCGACGCTCGACGAGTCGGGCGTGGAGCGCTACCGCGCGCTGTCCGAGCGGCCCGCGCACGTGGCCGCGGTGCTCGAGATGATGGCGAGCTGGGATCTCGAGCCCTTGTTCGACGATCTCCCGCGGCTCCAGACGCCGCTGCTCCTGCTCGCGGGCGCGCGCGATCGCGCCGTGCCGTTGCGTCACCAGCAAGCCGTCGCCGATCGCGCCCCGGGCGCGCGCGTCATCGTCGTCCCGGGCGCGGGTCACCTGCTGCACGAGGAGCTGCCCTTCGCCGTTGCCGCACTAATTCTCGAAGCGACCCAGAAATCAACGTGAACCAGTGGAGCATCCGATGCGCGTCAACGACGAGAGGGCCAAGCCGATGAAGAGCCGAATCGAGGCCGCTCTTCTCGACGCGATCGGTCGTGCGGAGGACGGAGCTCCTCCCAAGCTGGCGGCCGCGATCCGCTACGCGGTGTTCCCGGGCGGCGCGCGCATCCGTCCGCACCTCTGCCTCGCGGTCGCAGAGGCGTGCGGCAACGACGAGCCGGCGCTGTCCGACGGCATGGCGACCGCCATCGAGCTGCTGCACTGCGCCTCGCTCGTCCACGACGACCTCCCGTGCTTCGACGACGCGAACCTGCGGCGCGGCAAGCTCTCCGTCCATCGCGCCTACGGCGAGCCGCTCGCGGTGCTCACCGGGGACGCGCTCCTCGTGCTCTCCTTCGACTCGCTCGCGCGCGCCGCCATCGGCCGGCCGACGCGCCTCGTCGGCCTCATCACCTCGCTCGCGCGCGCCGCGGGGACTCCGTACGGGCTGATCGCCGGGCAGGGCTGGGAGAGCGAGGCCACGCCTTCGCTCGCTCACTATCACCGCGCGAAGACGGGCTCGCTCTTCGTCGCGGCGACGACGGGCGGCGCGCTCGCGTCGGGGCGCGACCCGGCGCCGTGGCGCATGATGGGTGAGCTCCTCGGTCAGGGGTATCAGGTCGCGGACGACCTCCTCGATGCGCTCGCTTTGCCTCACGAGGCCGGCAAGCCCACGCGCCAGGACGCGCTCCTGGAGCGGCCGAACGCGGTCCTCGAGCTCGGCGTCAGCGGCGCCATCGGGCAGCTGCGTGACCTCGTCTCGCACGCGGCCGCGGCGGTCCCCGAGTGTCCCGGCGCGGGCGCGCTGCGCGAGCTCGTCATGCAGGTCGGCGAGCGTCTGGTCCCGGCGGGTCTCAAGCAGACGGCTGCGTGATGCTCGGACTCTCGCCGGGACGCATCGAACGTCGACGATCGCTCTCGGACCTCTGGTTCAGCGTTCGTGACCGCGTCCTGTCGGCGCCGCGCTTCCAGCGCTGGGCGGCCCGCTTCCCGCTCACCCGCTTCATCGCCCGGCGGCGCGCCGCTGCGCTGTTCGATCTGTGCGCGGGCTTCGTGTACTCGCAGGTGCTGCATGCGACGGTGCAGCTCGGGCTCCTCGAGCTCCTGGCCGACGAGCCGCGCACCGTCGCCGAGCTCGCGCCTTGCCTCCACCTCTCCGCGGAGGCGACGGAGCGTCTGCTCGAGGCCGCCACGTCGCTGAGGCTGGTGCAGCGGCGCGGGCAGGGTCGCTACGGGCTCGGCCGCCACGGCGCCGCGCTCATGGGCAACCCCGCGGTGGCGCTCATGGTGAAGCATCACGAGCTGCTCTATCGCGATCTCGCTTCGCCCGTCGCGCTGCTCCGCGGTGAGAGCCCGCCCACCGAGCTGCGGAAGTTCTGGAGCTACGCAGATCCGTCGGCGACGTCGAGCGTCACCGAGGTCGCGGGCTACTCGAAGCTGATGGCGGGCTCGCTCTCGCTGATCGCCGAGGACATCCTCGAGGCGTATCCGCAGCATCGCCATCGTCGGCTGCTCGATGTCGGCGGCGGCGAGGGGGCGTTCCTCGAGGCGGCCGCGGCGGCGTCCCCGGACCTCTCGCTCGTGCTCTTCGATCTGCCGGCCGTCGCCGAGCGAGCGCGTGCGCGGCTGGCCCGCGCGGGGCTCGCGTCGCGGAGCACCGTGGTGGGCGGCAGCGTCTTCGAGGACGCGCTGCCCGAGGGTGCGGACCTCGTCTCGCTCGTGCGCATCATCCACGACCACGACGATCCGGAGGCGCTCCAGATCCTGCGCGCCGTCCGCGCGGCGCTGAAGCCAGGCGGCGTGCTGCTCGTCGCCGAGCCGATGTCCGGTACGCCGGGCGCGCAGCCGATGGGCGATGCGTACTTCGGTTTCTACCTGCTCGCGATGGGGCAGGGCCGGCCGCGGACGTCGGCGCAGCTGCGGGCCTTGCTGCTCGCGGCGGGCTTCGGCCGGGTGCGTCCGTGCCGCACGCGCCGTCCGATGCTGACCGGCCTGCTCGTCGCCGAAGTGTGAAGCAAGCTTGCATGACGATACCAAGTGTCAATTTAGGTTGACAGCAGCGACCGTCCAGATAGATTGACAACCCTGATGATGAGTCTCGCCGTCGTCCTGCGTGGTGCGGAGCAGATCGAGCTCCAGAACCTCGCCCTCACGCCGCCCACCTCCGGGCAGGTCGTGGTCGACATCGAGTGGACCGCCATCAGCACCGGCACCGAGCGCCTCCTCTTCCGTGGAGAGATGCCGCCCTTTCCGGGCATGGGCTACCCGCTGGTCCCTGGCTACGAGTCGGTCGGCCGCGTCGTCGAGGCCGATGCCGCGTCGGACCTGGCGGTCGGCGATCGCGTCTTCGTCCCCGGCGCGAGCTGCTTCGGCGAGGTACGTGGGTTGTTCGGCGGCGCCGCCTCGCGGCTCGTCGTCGCCGCGTCGCGCGTCACGCGTATCGATGCGCCGGGCGCGAAGCGGACGCTCGGCGAGAAGGGCGTGCTGCTCGCGCTCGCCGCGACGGCGTACCACGCGCTTTCCAGCGGTGACGGTCGTCCCGCCGAGCTCATCATCGGTCACGGCGTGCTCGGTCGCCTGCTCGCGCGTCTCGCGGTGCTCGCGGGCGGCACGCCGGTGGTCTGGGAGAAGAACCCCGCGCGCGCCGGCGGCGCCGTCGGTTACCGCGTCCTCGATCCGCAGGACGACCCGCGCAAGGACTACCGCTCGATCTACGACGTCAGCGGCGACGCCGCGCTCGTCGATTCGCTGATCGCCCGCCTCGCGCGCGGCGGCGAGCTCGTGCTCGCCGGCTTCTACGATCGCATCGACTTCGCGTTCCCGCTTGCGTTCATGAAGGAGGCTCGGCTGCGGATCGCCGCCGAGTTCCTGCCGAACGACCTCGCGACCGTGCTCGCGCATGCGACCTCTGGCGCGCTCGACCTCGACGGGCTCATCACGCACCGCAGCGTCTTCTCGGACGCGGCGAAGGCCTACGCCACGGCGTTCGGCGATCCCGACTGCCTCAAGATGCTCATCGACTGGAGAACGTCCCAATGATGACGGCTGTACCCGACCCGATCTCCCAGATGACCGAGCGACTGCGCGCCGAGGCCGCGATCGAGCCCGAGATGCCGACGCTCGCCGCGCCGACGAAGAAGACGCAGATCATCGCGATCTACGGCAAGGGCGGTATCGGCAAGAGCTTCGCGCTCGCCAACCTCTCGTACATGATGGCGCAGCTGGGCAAGAAGGTCCTGCTGATCGGCTGCGACCCGAAGAGCGACACCACCTCGCTCCTCTTCGGCGGTCGCGCGTGCCCGACCATCATCAACACCTCGGCAAAGAAGAAGGAGGCGGGCGAGGAGCTCGCCATCGGCGACGTCTGCTTCAAGCGCGACGGCGTCTTCGCCATGGAGCTCGGCGGCCCGGAGGTCGGTCGCGGCTGCGGCGGCCGCGGCATCATCCACGGCTTCGAGACCCTCGAGAAGCTCGGCTTCAACGACTGGGGCTTCGACTTCGTCCTCCTCGACTTCCTCGGTGACGTGGTGTGCGGCGGCTTCGGTCTGCCGATCGCGCGCGACATGTGTCAGAAGGTCATCGTCGTCGGCGCGAACGACCTCCAGTCGCTCTACGTCGCGAACAACGTCTGCTCGGCGACGCAGTACTTTCGCAAGCTCGGCGGACACGTCGGCGTCGCGGGCATCGTCATCAACAAGGACGACGACACCGGTGAGGCCCGCGCCTTCGCGGAGAAGGTCGGCATCCCGGTCCTCGCCGCCATCCCCGCAGACGACGACATCCGCCGCAAGAGCGCGAAGTACGAGATCATCGGCAAGCCGGGTAGCCGCTGGGCCAGCCTCTTCGAGGAGCTCGCCATGAACGTGGCGAACGCGCCGCCGTTGCTCCCGAAGCCGCTCGATCACGACACGCTCCTCGGCCTCTTCGCGGGCGACACCGTGGGCCGCGACGTCGTCCTCGACCCTGCGACCATCGAGGACATGTGCGGGCCGTCGGCCAAGAAGAAGCGCTCTCTCGAAGTCATGTACGAGCCCAGCGCCTAGGTCCTGCGATGAGCCAGCCCCACGATAGCGCGAACGCCTCGGTCGAGGCCGCGGCCAGCTGCAGCAGCGGCAAAGAGAGCCTGCGCGCGGCGGCGGCGGCGGCCGGCAAAGGGGAGATCCTCGATCGTTACGCGGCGGACTATCCGGTCGGGCCGCACGACCAGCCGCAGAGCATGTGCCCCGCGTTCGGCTCGCTGCGCGTCGGGTTGCGCATGCGTCGCACCGCGACCGTCCTCTCGGGCTCGGCGTGCTGCGTCTACGGGCTCACGTTCACGTCGCACTTCTATGGCGCGCGCCGCACGGTCGGCTACGTCCCCTTCAACTCCGAGACGCTCGTCACGGGCAAGCTCTTCGAGGATCTCCGCGAGGCGGTCCACGACCTCGCCAAGCCCGACGAGTACGACACCATCGTCGTCATCAATCTCTGCGTGCCGACCGCCTCGGGCGTGCCGCTCCGGTTGCTACCGAAGGCCATCAACGGCGTTCGCGTGATCGGGATCGACGTGCCCGGCTTCGGCGTGCCCACGCATGCCGAGGCGAAGGACGTTCTCGCCGGCGCGATGCTCAACTACGCGCGGCTAGAGGCCGAGCAGGGGCCCGTGCAGGCGCCGCGCGCTGGCAAGTCCGCGCTGCCCACCGTCACGCTCCTGGGCGAGATGTTCCCCGTCGATCCCGTGATCATCGGGCGCATGCTCGAGCCGATGGGCCTCGCGGCCGGCCCCGCCGTGCCCACGCGCGAGTGGCGCGAGCTCTACGCCGCGCTCGACTGTGCGGTCGCTGCTGCCATTCATCCCTTCTACACGGCTTCGATGCGCGAGCTCACCGCGGCGGGTCGACCGATCGTCGGCTCCGCGCCGGTCGGTCGCGACGGCACCGCGGCGTGGCTCGAGGCCATCGGCGCGGCGTGCGGGATCGCCCGCGCGAAGATCGACGCGGCGAAGAACGCCGTGCTCCCCGCCATCGCCGCCGCGCTGGATGCGAAGCCGATCAAGGGCCGTATCACGCTGTCCGGCTACGAGGGCTCCGAGCTCCTCGTCGCGCGCCTCCTCATCGAGAGCGGCGCCGACGTGCGCTACGTCGGCACGGCGTGCCCGCGTACGCCATACTCCGAGGTCGACCGCCAGTGGCTCGACGCGCGCGGCGTGCAGGTGCAGTACCGCGCCTCGCTCGAGCAGGACCTCGCCGCGATGCGCGAGCACCGCCCGGACCTCGTGATCGGCACCACCCCGGTCGTGCAGGCCGCGAAGGAGCTCGCCGTCCCGTCGCTCTACTTCACGAACCTGATCTCGGCGCGCCCCCTCATGGGCGCGGCGGGCGCCGGCTCCCTCGCGCACGTGATCAACACCGCGCTCGCGAACAAGGGCCGCTTCGAGCAGATGCGCGACTTCTTCGAGGGGGTCGGCACCGGCTACAGCGCGGGCATCTGGGAGGACACGCCGCGCGATCGTCCCGAGTTCCGCGCGCAGCGGCTCGTGCAGCTCACGAAGAAGGCGGCCGCGGGCCCCGTCGAGGAGCCGATCGGATGCTAGTGCTCGACCACGATCGCGCCGGCGGCTACTGGGGCGCCGTCTACGTCTTCAGCGCCATCAAGGGGCTGCAGGTCATCATCGACGGCCCGGTGGGCTGCGAGAACCTGCCCGTCACCTCGGTGCTCCACTACACGGACGGGCTTCCGCCGCACGAGCTGCCGATCGTCGTGACGGGCATCGCGGAAGAGGAGCTCGGGCAGAAGGGCACCGAGGGCGCGATGCGCCGCGCCCACAAGGCGCTCGACCCCGCGCTGCCGAGCGTCGTGGTGACGGGCTCGATCGCCGAGATGATCGGCGGTGGCGTCACCCCCGAGGACACGGGCATCCAGCGCTTCCTCCCGCGCACCATCGACGAGGATCAGTGGCAGAGCGCGAACCGCGCGATGCTCTGGCTCTGGACGCAGTACGGCCTGAAGAACGGCAAGATGCCGCGCCCGAAGCCCCGCAAGGAGGGCGCGCGGCCCAAGGTCAACATCATCGGGCCGAGCTACGGCTACTTCAACACGTGGTCGGACCTCGCCGAGATGCGCCGTCTCATCGAGGGCATCGGCGCCGAGGTGAACCTGACGTTCCCGCTCGGCAGTCACCTCCTGGACGTGCCGCGCCTCGTCGACGCCGACGTCAACGTCGTCATGTACCGCGAGTTCGGGCGCCTCCTCTGCGAGGCGCTCGAGAAGCCTTACCTCCAGGCGCCGATCGGGCTGCACAGCACCACACGCTTCCTGCGCGCCCTGGGGGAGCTGCTCCACCTCGATCCCGAGCCGTTCATCGAGCGCGAGAAGCACACCACGCTCAAGCCGATGTGGGATCTCTGGCGCTCGGTCACGCAGGACTTCTTCGGTACCGCGAGCTTCGGCATCGTGGCGAACGAGACCTACGCCCGCGGCATGCGCGCCTTCCTCGAGGGCGAGCTCGGGCTCCCCTGCAACTTCGCCATCGAGCGGAAGCCCGGCGCGAAGACTGACAACGAGGCAGTGCGCACGGCGGTCCAGAAGAACACGCCGCTCATTCTCTTTGGCTCGTACAACGAGCGGATGTACCTGGCGGAGGTCGCCGGGAAGGCGATCTATATCCCTGCTTCGTTTCCGGGAACGGCCATTCGTCGGCATACCGGTACGCCCTTCATGGGGTATTCGGGCGCTTCCTACGTCCTGCAGGAGGTCTGCAATGCCCTCTTCGACGCGCTCTTCAACATCCTGCCGCTCGGCACCGAGCTGGACAAGGTCGAGCCCACGCCCGCACGCATGCATCAGGAGCTGCCCTGGGACGCGGCCGCCGAGCAGACGCTCCAGGCCACCCTCGAGGCCATGCCCCTGCTGACGCGCATCTCAGCGGCCAAGCGACTTCGCGATACCGCGGAGAGCGCCGCCCGCCGCGCTGGAGAAGAGCGCGTGACCCACGCCCGGGTCACCGCCGCTTCTCCCGGAGGCCTCTCGTGAACGAGAGAGCATCCAAGGCCGTCTCCACTCGCATAGCGAGATTCGAGTGAAGCAATCCTAGCCGCGCAGGATGGGCGCGGCACTATCTGGAGGTCACGAATATGGCAGACGATGTAACGAAAGGCTCTCCTTCGGGCCTTTCAGAAGCGGAAGCGAAGGAGTTTCACAAGATCTTCGTTACGAGTTTCATGATATTCACCGCGATCGCTGTTGGCGCGCACGTCCTTGCATGGATGTGGCGTCCGTGGCTCCCGGGCGTGAATGGCTATTCGATGCTCGAAACGGCGCAATCCGTTGTCCACTCCGTGATGGGCTGAAAGGAGCTTCGATATGTGGCGTATATGGCAACTGTTTGATCCGCGTCAGGCCCTCGTGGGGCTCTTCACGTTCCTGTTCGCACTGGCACTCGTCATCCACTTCGTGCTGCTCAGCACGAGTCGTTTCAACTGGCTGGAAGGCCCTCGGAAGGGACCTTCTCCCTCCGATCGGTCGGCGCTACCCGCCAAGTAGCATCAAGCAGCCACCTTTCGGATGGGCTCGGGATACTAGCCCGGGCCCATCCGGCTTCGAAGGCTGCACAACTGGCTACGGGAAGATCGGTGTTGGAGGATTCATGGCGCTGCTGAGCTTCGAGAGGCGATATCGAGTTCGTGGTGGGACGCTCGTCGGCGGCAACCTCTTCGACTTCTGGGTGGGCCCGTTCTACGTCGGGTTCTTCGGGGTCACGACCATGTTCTTCTCGGTCGTCGGCATTGCCCTCATCCTCTGGGGAGCCTCTCTCGGGCCCACCTGGAATCTGTGGCGCATCAGCATCGCGCCACCGCCACTCGAGTACGGGCTGGCGTTCGCGCCACTCGCCGAGGGCGGCATCTGGCAGCTCATCACGGTCTGCGCCATCGGCGCATTCTGCTCGTGGGCGCTCCGTCAGGCGGAGATCAGCCGCAAGCTGGGCATGGGCTACCATATCCCTGCCGCGTACAGCGTCGCGATCTTCGCGTACATCTCGCTCGTCGTGATCCGGCCGATCATGCTCGGCGGCTGGGGACACGCGTTCCCCTACGGCATCTTCAGCCATCTAGATTGGGTGTCGAACGTGGGGTATCAGTACCTCCACTTCCACTACAATCCGGCGCACATGATCGCGGTGAGCTTCTTCTTCACCACGACCCTCGCGCTCTCGCTGCACGGCGGCCTGATCCTCTCGGCGGTGAACCCGCGCAAGGGGCACAGCGTCAAGACGGCGGAGTACGAAGATGCGTTCTTCCGGGATCACATCGGTTACTCGATCGGCGCGCTAGGCATTCACCGCCTCGGCCTCTTCCTGGCGCTCAGCGCCGGTCTGTGGAGCGCTGTCTGCATCATCATCAGTGGCCCCTTCTGGACCCGCGGTTGGCCAGAGTGGTGGAACTGGTGGCTCAGCCTCCCCGTCTGGAATTAGCTCGGAGCCAACATCGTCATGGCTGAATACCAGAATATCTTCACGCAGATTCAGGTCGCGGCGCCCGCGGACTTCGGTCCGCCCATCGTCGACGAGCAGTTCCGCATCCGCTACGGTCGGATGTCGAAGCTCCTCGGCTGGGTCGGCAGCGCGCAGCTCGGTCCGCTCTATCTCGGCTATCTCGGCATTGCGTCGTTGATCTTCGGATTCATCGCCATCGAGATCATCGGGCTCAACATGTGGGCCTCGGTCGGGTGGAGCCCGGTGCAGTTCATCCGCCAGCTCCCGTGGCTCGCGCTCGAGCCCCCGCCGCCATCGAACGGCCTCGCCATGCCCTCGCTCAACCAGGGCGGCTGGTGGCTCATGGCAGGATTCTTCCTCACCATCTCGATCCTCCTGTGGTGGCTGCGCACGTTCCGGCGTGCGCGGGCGCTCGGCATGGGGAACCACGTCGCCTGGGCCTTCGGCGCGGCGATCTTCCTCTACTTGAGCCTCGGCTTCATACGCCCCATCCTCATGGGCAGCTGGGGAGAGGCCGTTCCCTTCGGCATCTTCCCGCACCTCGACTGGACCGCGGCGTTCTCCATCCGCTACGGCAATCTCTTCTACAACCCGTTCCACGCGCTCTCGATCGTGTTCCTTTACGGGTCGACCCTCCTCTTCGCGATGCACGGCGCGACCGTCCTGGCGCTCACCCACCTCGGTGGCGAGCGCGAGGTGAGTCAGATCATCGATCGCGGTACCGCCGCGGAGCGCGGTGCGCTGTTCTGGCGCTGGACGATGGGCTTCAACGCGACGTTCGAGTCCATCCACCGCTGGGCCTGGTGGTTTGCCGTGCTCACGCCGCTCACCGGCGGCATCGGCATCATCCTCACCGGCACCGCGGTCGACAACTGGTACCTCTGGGCCGTGAAGCACAATTTCGCGCCCGAGTACGAGAACCCGCCGTACGTATCCGGGCCGGACCCGGCGCTCCTCGCGCCGCTGCCCCAGCTGAAGGTGAAGCTCCTGCCCGATGGCGGCATCGAGGAGTACATCGTGACGATCGCCGCCGACCCCTCCGCCGACGGCGGTACGCGATCGCCGCCCGCCATCGAGCACAGCGAGACGATGCCGCTGGCCAGGGCGCTCGACGCGGGGTCGAACGTGGCCGAGGGCGGCGTCGAGCTGCCCGTGACGCTCACGGCGGACGGCGGCCTCGCGCTGCCGATGGCCGATGCCGGAAATCCTCCGCCGCTCGATGCGGGCGCGGACGCAGGCAAGAAGGTGCGACCGTGAAGTGGCTTCTTGCGAAGGCGAGCTTCGGGTTGCTGGCCGTGCTCTTCGTCTCGTTCGCCGTGGCGACCTACCATTCGACGTCGTCAGCGCGCATCGGGAGCGCCGGTGTCGGGATGCAGGTCGTCGAGACGAACATCGCGCTGGAGGAGAAGCTCGCCGCCAACGTGGTGCCGACGCCCCTGCCGCCCGCGGACAAGGGCGGCGTCCTCGCGGTCAACGCCTACAAGAACGTGCAGGTCCTCGGGCACGTCTCGGCCGGCGAGTTCACGCGGCTCATGACCTCGATCACGCAGTGGGTCTCGCCCAACCAGGGCTGCGCCTACTGCCACGCTCCCCTGCGTGACGCGGCGGGCAAGCCCGTCGTCGACGAGGAGGGCACCGTCCAGGTCGACCTCAACAACATGCAGTCCGACGAGCTCTACACGAAGCGCGTCGCACGCCGCATGCTCCAGATGACGATGCGCATCAACGGCGAGTGGAAGCTGCACGTCAAGGAGACGGGCGTGACCTGCTACACCTGCCACCGCGGCAACCCGGTCCCGGCGAACATCTGGTTCGACGTGCCGGACACCGGCGACGCCGAAGGGGCGCTGGGCAACCGCGCCGGCCAGAACGCGCCGGCCCCGGTCGCCGGCCTCGCTTCGCTTCCCGGCGCCTCGCTCCGACCCTACCTCGTCAACGACGAGAATATCCGCGTCCTGTCCACCGAGGCGGTGGGCAGCGACAACCGCTCTTCGGTCAAGCAGACCGAGTGGACGTACTCGCTCATGATACACATGTCGAAGTCGCTCGGCGTCAACTGCACGTACTGCCACAACACCCGCTCGATGGCGGCGTGGAGCGCGAGCCCTCCGGCGCGCGCGTCGGCGTACTACGGCATCCGCATGGTGCGCGAGCTCAACAACGCGTACCTCGAGCCGCTGCACGACACGTTCCCGGTCGAGCGCCTGGGGACCATCGGCGACGTGCCGAAGGTGAACTGCGCGACATGCCACGCCGGTGCCTACAAGCCCCTGCTCGGCGTGAGCATGCTCAAGGATTTCCAGATCCTTGCCGAGGCCAAGCCGCAGCCGCCGAAGACCGCGAACCTCCAGGCCAACCCCGCTCCTTCTGGTACGGGCGTCCCGCCGGTGCCGGTCCCTTCGCCGGACGCGCTCAACGTCGCGCCGGGAGATGCCGGCGCCTCCGACGCTGGCCCGGCACCCGCGCTGCGACCCGGCACCGCGCCGGCACCCGCACCTGCGTCAGCAAGTGGACGCGCGCCCGCGCGGCCCTAAGATGGTCACGCCACACATCTGGACTCAAAGGATTGAAGGAGAACGAGCGCATGGATAACAACAACGGTCAGCCCAAGGTGCTCGGACGTCGCCGCACGCTGCAGGTGCTAGGCCTCGGCCTCGGCGCTGCCACGGGCCTGTTCGCCCTCGGCGGCTGCAAGGACAAGGGCGGCGCCCCCGGCGGCGACATGAAGCCGGGCGCCGGCGGCGGCGGCGGCGCGAACGACTGCAGCTCCACGGTCGACGACGCTTCGAAGGGGCAGCGAAAGACGCTCCAGTACAAGAAGGTTGCGACCGTCCCCGAGAAGCGCTGCAGTGTGTGCGCGCAGTACACCGAGAAGACGTTCGGCGACTGCGGCGGCTGCAAGCTGTTCACGGGTCCCGTTCAGCCCGAGGGGGGCTGCCTCAGCTTCGCGCCGAAGGGCGCCGAAGGCGGCGTGCCCGGCTGATCATCCGTCAGTGAAGGAGGCGGCCCGCAGCGGTGCGGGCCGCCGCCTTTGCCAGGTGCGGGATGTCGCGCACGATGTAGCGATCGAAGAGGCGGCGAGGCTGTTGGGCGAAGCGGTACGCCCATTCGAGGCCCGAGCGCTGCATCCAGGCCGGCGCGCGCTTGAGCATGCCGCTCGCCATCTCGAACGAGCCGCCGACGCCGATGGTGATCGGTACGGCGAGGCGCTCCACGTTCTTCGCGATCCACTTCTCCTGCTTCGGTGCGCCGAAGGCGACGAGCAGCACATCGGGCTTCGCCGCCTGCACGACGTCGCGGATGTTGTCCTGCTCCTCCTGCGTGCCGAACGTCGCGAACGGCGGACAGTAGGTGCCGATGATCTTCGTGCCGGGGAAGCGCTTCTCCAGCTCCGCCTTCGCGGCGTCGGCCGCGCCCTCCACGCCGCCCAGGAAGAAGAGCGTGATGCCGCGTTCGGCGGAGGCCTGGCCGAGCGTCCAGAAGAGGTCGCTCCCGGCGACGCGCTCCTTCAGCGGGGTGCCGCCGAGCTTCGAGAGCCACACCACCGGCGCGCCGTCGGCGACGACCAGGTCGGCCGCTTCGTACGCGGCCTTGAACTCGGGATCGGCCGCCGCGATCGCAAGGTGATCGAGGTTGCCGGTGCAGACGAAGCGCGGGCGGTCACGCAGCTTCGCGAGCTCCACGATGCGGTCCGTCGCCTCGCCGATCGTCACGTCGTCGAAGAGAAGACCGTCGATGTCGATGCGTTTCGGGCGCGCGCTGGTCGGCATTCGTCGCCAGGATACACGCGCGACGACGGACCCGCGATGGGCTACCTTGGGCCGGTTCATGCGCGTCCTCCATCTGACGACGGAGTTCCCCTGGCCGGCGACGAGCGGCGGCTCGGTGCGCACGGTATCGCAGCTGCGGATCCTCGCCTCGCTGCCCGAGATCGAGCAGGTGACCGTGCTGAGCGTCACCGAGCAGGCGGTCTCCGAGTCCGACCGCCGCGCGCTGGCCGAGGCCATCCCCAAGCTGCGCGTCGCGCCGCCGGTATTTCACCCCGTGCACCTCTTCGACTTCAAGTCCTACGTGCCGCGCGTCGTGGCGCTGCGCGCGCTCGCGGGCGTCCCGTACCTCGCGGCGAAGTGGGATTCGCGCGCGCTGCGCAGCGCGCTTCATCATGCGCTGATCGATAGCGCCGTCGACGTCGTCTACGTCGACCACCTCGGGATGGCGCGTTACCTCCCCGATGTCGCGGCGGGGCGGGCGTCGTGCCGCATCGTGCTCGACCAGCACAACGTCGAGAGCGACTTTTTCAAGCAGTTCGCCGACAAGCAGACGGGGCCCAAGCGGCTCGTCGCGCAGGCGGAGTACCGGGCGAGCGTGCGCTTCGAGAAGAACGCCCTCCGCCGGGCGGACGCGGTGGTCGCCATCTCCGCGGAGGACGCGAAGCACTTCGACGCGCTCGCCGGGATCCACGCGCACGTCGTCCCGCTGGTCCTGCCCTTCGAGCGCAAGCCGCGGCCGCGGCCGGCGCGTCCCAACCTCTGCTACGTCGGCAACCTCCGCTGGCATCCGAACGTCGCCGGGCTCGACTGGTTCTGCCGCGAGGTGTGGCCAAAGATCCGCGCGCGCGTGCCCGACGCGACGTTCGAGATCGCGGGCGTGGGCCTCAAGCCCGACGCGAGCGGCGCACTGCCCGTCCCCGCGGCGTGGCAGGTGCCCGGGGTGACGACGGTAGGCTTCCTCGAGGATCTCGAGCCGCTCTACGTGCGTTCGCTCGCCATGCTCGCGCCGGTCTTCGGGGGCTCCGGCGTGCGGGTCAAGATGCTGGAGGGCTTCCGCGCCGGCATGCCCGTCGTGACCACGCCCGACGGCGCGTTCGGTCTGCCGCTCGAGGACGGCCAGGAGGCGCTCGTGGCGGGCGATCCGGAAAGGTTCGCGGAGTGCGTCGAGCGGCTGCTGGCGAACGAGGACGTCCGCCAGCGGGTGCGGGAGGGCGGCTACAGGTACCTCGAACGGCACCACTCGCTGGCCGTGGCGCAGGGCGTGATGCGGCGCGTCCTCGGCCTGACGTGACCCCGAGACGACGTGCCAGCTCGCCTCGGGCCTCCTCGTGGCGTCGTTCCGAGGCTCCGGCGCGCTGCCTCACCTGAGGTACACTGGCGCGATGCACGTACGCACCACCGCGAACGAGCTCGCCTCGTGGCTCGAGCGCGCGGGCGGCGTATGGCACGTCGAGGGTGAGCCGAAGCTCGCGGCGTCGCTCCCGCTGCCGTCCCCGGCATCCGCGCTCGTCGAGGAGCTGCGCAGACGAAGCTGCGCGCTGGCGGTGCTTGCGCCCGAGACCCTCACCGCCGACGAGGACGCGCCGGTCACCGCGCGCGAGCTCTCCGGCGCTGCGCACCTGATCGACGGTCAGCGCGTCTTCCAGCTCGCCTGGGTGCACGACGACGGCGTCGTCCAGGACTCCTGGCTCCTCGCGGAGCAGCGAGGTCCCGCCCCCGGCAGTAGCGACGACAACGCCGCCGCGCGCAGCGTGGCCGCTGCCTTCCGGCAAAAGCTGACCGCCGACCGCTGACGGTCCGCCGTGAGCTCCGAGCCTCCGGTGATCTCGCTCTCGATCCCTCACGGGCAATCGGGGAGATGGTCGACGTAGATGCCCCCGGCGCAATTTCCGAAGGCCTTGAGGCACGCTGCCGTGCCGCCGCCGGCGTCGAGCGCGGAGCCGGTGCAGGAGGTGCGGATCAGGTCGTCGAGCGTGTCGCTCAGCTCCCACGCGGCGACGAAGACGTCGTCGGTGCTTGTTGTACCCTTCGCCGTGTCGTACGCGATCTTGCGCGCCGGGCACGTCGTGTCCGCGGGCTCGCACGTCGCGCAGTACGCGGCGACGACCGCCTTCTGCGCGGTGGTGGGCGTTGCCGTTGCGTAGCTGCGGTACTCGCAGTCGCGGCGGACGAGGCCGGAGCAGTTCTTCGTGGTCAGGCACTGCGCCTCGGCGCGCCGGTAGGCTGCGCTGTTGATCGCCTTGTCGTTCAGCTCGCACCAGGCGTCGAACTTCCCGTCGCCGCAGGTGAGCTCGTCGCCGCCGTCCGGCGCGAGCTTGTTGCACTCGGTCAGGTAGGTGCGCGTGACGGAGCACGTCGACGCCGTGGTCCCCGTCTCCTCGGCGGGGCCGCTGTCGAGGTCGGAGGGGGCGGAGTCGCCCGCGGCGCCGTCCTTCGTGAGGCGGGCATCGGGGTCGGTGGGGTCGCCGCCGGTGACCGCGCCGTTGTCGGTGCAGGCGCCGACGAACAGCGCGATTCCGCTCGCGGAAACAGCCACGGCAGCGAGGAAGAGAAGGGGGCGACTCACGGCGGCAAAG
>JAYTHX010000437.1:0-9731 GCA_043732195.1 Polyangiaceae bacterium | reverse complement strand
GCAGCCCGGTCTCGCCCTTCTCGGGCACGGTCTGCGCGATGGCCTCCACGAACTGCTGGGTGCGCTGGGTCTTGTTCGCCAGCACGCTGAGGCGATCCCAGAGCGCCAGCTCGGCGGGGTTGTCCTGCGCGGCGCGCGCCACGACGTCGAACGCGCCCTTGTGGTCGCCGAGCTTCTGCTTCACGTCGGCAAGGCGGCCGTGGAGCGTGAGACGGTCGGCCTTGGAGGGCGCGGTGGCGATGAGGACCGAGAGGACCTCGCCCTGCTTCTCCCAGGCGCCGGTCGCGGCGTAGGCCTCCTCGAGGATGACGGCGGCGCGCGCGCGCGTCTCCGCGAGCGGCAGGAGCTCCTCGACGACGGCGATCACCTGCGCGTCGTTGGGGGCGATCTCCAGCGCGCGCTTCGCGGCGGCGAGCGCCTCGAGGGGCTTCTTCAGCGGGCCCATGTACAGGCGCGCGAGGTCGATCTCGCGGGCGACGCGGCTGCCGCCCTCCTCGAGATCACGCTCCTGCTGGAGGACCTGCGAGGCGCCCTCGGCGTCCCCCGCGGCGAGCAGCAGGCGCGCCAGCGCGCGCAGCGAGCTCACGTGTCGGTCGTCGAGCCCGAGGATCTCGCGGTAGAGCGCGATGGCCTCGGCCGGCGAGCTGAACGCCTCCTCCTCGAGGAGCGCCCACTCGGCGAGGATAGCGATGCTGGCCTCGGCGCCGGGCGCGCGGCGCGTGCGGAGGCGGAACAGCCAGCGGAGGTCGTCGCGGCGGTCGGGCGCGGCACGCAGGAGGCGGTCGAGCGCGGTGATGGCCTCCTCGTCCTCCTCGTTCGTGAGGATCAGCTCGCGGTAGGCGCCGATCGCGTCGTCGCTCCGGCCCGTGTGCGTCGCAGAGACCTCGGCGAGCTTCATGCGCAGGAGGCGCCGCTCGTCCTGGTCTGCGCTGCTGGAGCTGGCGCGGGCCTCGAGGGCCTGCACGAAGCCGGTCCACTCACCGGAGGCGCGGGCCCACTCCTCGAGATCGCGGACCGCGCTCGGCTCATTGGGCGAGAGCTCGAAGGCCTTGGCCGCGTACTTGAAGGCCGCGGCCTTGTCGGCGAGCTTGTGCCCGGTGACGATCGCGAGCTTCTTGTAGAGTGCACGTTTGTCGGCGTCGCCGTGCGCGTGTGCGAGGAGGATCTCGTAGAGCGAGGGCAGCCGGGCCCACTTCTCCTCGGCCTCGTAGAGCGGAACGAGGGCCGCAGCGGCGCGGCGGTCGTCGGGGCGTACCGAGAGCACGCGCTCGTAGGAGCGGAACGCGCGGTCGGCGCTGCCGAGCTGCTCCTCGTACATGCCCGCGGCCCGGAACGAGAGGTCGACCTTGAGCGTGAGGTCGGCGGCGCGGTCGGCGGCGCTCGACAGCACCTCGACGAGCCCCTCCCAGTCCTTCGACTGCGCGTAGAGCTCGGTGAGACCGTCGTAGTCGCCGATGGCGAGGTAGCTGTCGCGCAGGATGCGGAGCGCCTTCGCGTGCCCCGGCGAGAGGTCGAGGACGCGCCGCCAGACGCGCAGCGCGCCCGCGTGGTCCTGGAGGCGGTCGGCGAAGACGGTGCCGAGCTTCTGCAGCACGAAGAGCTTTGACGCGGGATCCTCGGTGAGATCGGCGCGCCGTTCGAGCGCGTCGGCGACGGTCGCGAAGTCCTTGTCGCGCTCGGCCTGCTTCTCGAGCGCGTCGAGGGCAACGGCGTCCTTCGGATCCTCGTCGAGCACGAGCTTGAAGAGGCGCGCCGCGTCGGCACCGCGGTCGAGCCGCTCCGAGGCCATCTTGGCCATCTCCATCCACAGCGCGCGCCGCGCGTCGCCGGAGGCTTGCCTCGCCTCGACCGCGAGGATGTCGAACAGCTGCCGGTACGCCCGGCGCTTCGTGTAGAGCTCCTTGAGCTTCGTGAGCGCCTCGCGGTCGTCGGGCTCGGCCTCGCGCAGCTTCTCGTAGGCTTCGACCGCGTTCTGCACGTTCGAGAACTGATCGAGCCAGCGCCGCGCGATGGCGCGGTACAGCTCGGCCTTCGTGCTGGGCACGGTCTCGAGCTCGGCGAGCCGCATCTGGGTGGTGAGCAGATCGCGCCAGCGGCCGAGCGTCTCGTAGACGCGCGCCAGCTCGCGGACGGCAGAGGCGTCCGTCGGGTCGAGCCCGATGATCTGCGAGAGCACGGTCACGAGCGCGGAGTCGCTCTTGATGTGCTCGCGGTAGATGGCGGCGATGTCGCGCAGGACCGGCAGACGCGCGGCGGCGTCATCCTGGGCGATGCGTTCGAGCTCCGAGCGGAGGAGGTCGGCGAGGTGGTTGAACTGCGCGGTCGAGGCGTAGAGGCGCTTCAGCGCGTCCCGCGCGGCGACGTTCGTGGGCTCGGAGCGGAGCAGCGTGCGCCACTGCTCGATGGCCTTCTGCGCATTCGCGCCCTCCTCGGCGAGGCCAGCGATCTCCGCGGCGAGCTTGCCGCGCTCCGGGCCGTCGGGCATGGCGCGCTGCGCATCGCTCAGGATCTGCGCGAGGCGCGCCTGCTCGGAGTGCTTCGGGCACCACTCGCGAAAGAAGCCGAGCATGCCGACGTGCGCCGGCTCCAGCTTGCGCAGGCGCTCGAAGTAGGGCTCCGCCGCCTCCGGCTTGTCGCGCATGCGCCAGTTGATCATCGCGACCTGGAGGATCACGCCGACCTCCTGACCCTGCCGCACGCCGCCGCCCGAGAGCTGCCCCTCGTAGAGCGAGACGAGGTGATCCCACATCGAAGCGTCCGTGAAATGGTTCACCAGCGCGCTCGTGGCCTCGGGATGACCGGGCGAGAGGTCGAGCACGCGCTCGAACACGCCAACAGCGCGGTCCTTCGCGTCGAGCTTCTTGCGGAGCACGCGCGCGAGGCGGATCAGGGCTGCGATCTTCTCGTCCTTCGCGTTCGACTCGGTGGCGAAGGTCTCGAGCGCGGCGACGAGATCCTCCCAGCGCTCCTCGTCGCGCAGGAGGCGCTCCTGGAGCAGGACGGCGCGGCGGTTCTTGGGATCGAGGGCGAGCGCGTCTCGCAGGAGGCCAATGATCTTGTCGAAGAACTCGCGGCGCGAGGTCTCGGGGTCCTTGCCGGCCGCCTTCTGCTTCTTCGACTTCTTGCTGCCGCGGAGGCTCTTCGGGGCCTCGTCGTTCGCCGCTGCGTCGGCGGCGTTCTTCGCGCGCTGCTCGAGCTCGGGACGGCCATAGCGGTAGCCGATCTCGGCCGCGCTCACGAGCAGCGAGCTCTTGAACGATGCATCGCCCGCGGACTTCGACTCCGTGAAGTAGCGCTGCGCGAGGTCCTTCCACTTCGCGCGCTTCGCCTCGGCGCGCTCGATCGCTTCCTCGGCCGCCACGTCTCCCGGGCGGAGCGCCAGCAGCCGACGGTACGAGGCTACGGCCCCGGCGTCGTCGTGGAGGATGTCGTCCTCGATCGTGGCGAGCGCGGCGACGAGCTCGGCCTCGCGCTCGGGGCTCGCCTGCTTCGCGAGCGCCGCCTCGATCTCGAGGAGATCGGCGACCGCCTCGTATTCGCGGCGCATCTCGTGCGCCTGGCGGGCGGCCTCGAGCAGCTGGGCGAGCTCGCCGGGCGAGAACTCGCCCGGATCGATAGCGGCTTGCTCGGACGTGTAACCGAGGGCCTCGCGGAGGTCGGTCCAGGCCTGATCGTTGTCGGGTTCGTCCTGGAGGACACCGAGGGCGGTACGGATCGTATTCGCGGTCATCGTGGGGAGGCCGCTCCCCCGCAACGTGCCTGGATCATTCAGGAAAGCGAGCAGGTCGCAGAGCGGCTGAGCGATGGTACGGACGGACGCCTCCGCTTTCAAGCGGCCCACGCAAAAAGCGCAGAATCGGCAATTCGAGGAGCGCCGAACTATGGCACCCTGCTTTCCTCGTTGCCGTCCTCGCGCAAGTCGCTCGTGCTCTCGCTACGGAATGCCTACGAGGCGCTCGCCGTCTCGGCCCCGACCGTCCTCGATGCGGCCCGCGGCCGGCTGACGCAGCGGGATTGCGACGAGCGTCTCGAGCGCTTCGCGGCGCACGTCATGCGGAACGCGCAGATCGTGGTCAGCGTGCGCGGGCGCGAGCACCTCGCGGGGGCCCAGTCGTCGCTCGGCGGTACCGACGCGAAGCGCCCGGTCGGCGGCACGTACGTCGTGATGAGCAATCATCAGTCGCACTACGACGTGCCAGTCCTCTATTACGTGCTCGGTGGACGGATGCGCATGGTGGCCAAGACCGAGCTCTTCGCGGTGCCCCTCTTCGGCCGGGCGCTCAGGGCGTCGGGCATGATCGAGGTCGACTGCGGCAACCGTCAGAGCGCCGTCGCGAGCCTCGCCACGGCGAGGAAGGAGCTCGAGCGCGGGACGCACATCTGGGTCGCGCCGGAAGGCACCCGCAGCGAGAGCGGTGAGCTGATGCCGTTCGCGAAGGGCGGCTTCGTCCTCGCGCTCGACCTGAAAGCCCCGATCCTGCCCGTGACCATCAAGGGGACGCGCGACGTCCTCCCTGCGCACGGCCTCCTGTCCCGGCGCGACGTCGAGGTGCACGTCACCATTCATCCCCCGATCGACACGTCCCCGTTCACGGCGCGCATGGAGTCGACGCGCGCGGGGAGCGACGCGAAGTCCGCGCGCGAAGAGCTCATGACCGAAGTCCGAACCGCGATCGGGAGCGCGCTCTAGTGGCGCCCCCTCCCCCGCTCGACGCCGGCAAGGGCCTGCACATCGTGGTGAACGCGAACGCGAAGCGCGGCGGCCGCCGCATCGCGGTGCAGATCGCGCGCGCGCTCCCCGGCGCGAACGTGCGGCTCACGCGCAGCATCCAGGAGATCGAGGGGTGGCTCCGCACCATCAAGGACCCGCGGTGCATTCTCTCTGCCGGTGGTGACGGCTCCGCGGTGGCGCTGCTCAATGCGCTCGATCGCGTGGTGCCCAAGGGCGAGGCGTTCCCGCCGATCGGTGCGTTACCGCTCGGCACCGGCAACGCGTGGGCGCACGCGCTCGGCGCCCGCAAGCTCGACAAGTGCATCCGCGCGCTTGCCCGGCACGAGGGGCCGGTCCCCACGAAGCGCTACGGGCTCCTCACGTGCGACGGCACGCTGACGTTCTTCGCCGGCTGCGGGTGGGACGCCCAGGTGCTCGACGACTACCGCCTCCAGCTCGAGGCCTCGCCGAATGCCGTGGCGAAGAGCGTGTGGGGCTACCTCACGGCGATGCTCCTGCGCACCGCGCCGAAGAACATCCTCTACGGGCGTCCGCACGTCATCATCGAGAACCTCGGGGGCGACGTCTACGCGATGACCCCGGAGCGCAAGCTGGTGCGCCTCGCGGACGTGGCGCGCGGCGCGATCCTCTACGAGGGCATCGCGAGCGTCGCGGGCGCGGCGACCTGCCCGGAGTTCGGCTACGGCTTCCGCGCGTATCCCCATGCCGAGCGCCTCCTCGGCTTCATGAACGTGCGCGTCTACGATCGCAAGGCGAACGGCGCGATCCTCGACATCCCGAAGCTGTGGAAGGGGCAGCACCCGCTTCGCGGCATGACCGACTGGTTCGCGACCGAGGTGCGCATGACGTTCTCGCGCCCCATGCCGCTGCAGATCGGCGGCGAGGCGATCGGCTCGCGCCTGACCGTCGAGTACAAGACCTCCGAACGCCAGGTCGACGCGCTCGACTGGCGCCTTCTCGGCTGACGGATCCTCGCCGGACGCCTCCTCTCGGTCCACCTTCTCCGGAGCCGGAGGGGCGGCCCGCGCGTATCCTCTCCCGGATGCGGCTCTCATGTCGCTGCCGTGGGGCGACTACCCTGCTTGCGATCGAGGAAAGCAAAGGCGTCCGCGGCGTGCTCAGGTCAACGGACGCACTTCCATCTGCGCGGCGATCTTCGCGCAGGCGTCGTCGCCCTCGAGCCGCCGCACGAGGTGCAGCCCGAGCTCGATACCGGAGGTGACGCCGCCCGCGGTGATGAGCTGGCCCTCGTCGACCACGCGCTCGGCGACGGGCCTCGCTCCGTAGCGCTCGAGCTCCTTCAGCCACAGGTGATGCGTGGTGGCGCGCTTGCCGCGCAGGCGGTTCGCGGCGCCGAGGAGGAGCGAGCCCGTGCACACGCTGGTCGTGAGGCGGTTTGCCGGGAACGTCGCGAGGTACGCGGCGACGCTCGCATCGTGCTGGAGCACGCGCGTCCCGGGCCCGCCCGGCACGACCAGCACGTCGAAGTCGTCGAGCGCGGGACGGTAGCGAGCCGTGGTGAGCGTCGCGCCCGAGGCCGACCAGGGTGCGGGCGGGTCGCCCTGTTGCGTGAGCGCGGCCACCTCGCAGGTGGTCGTCGCGTCGAAGCCCATCGAGGCGATGCGCGAGAGCGCATCGAGCGGCCCCACGAGGTCGAGCAGCGTGAGGCCCGTGAACGCGAGAAAGAGGATGCGCGTGCCGGTCACGTGGTCGGGATGCGCGTCCACCGCGTCGAGCGGCAGGACGCGCACTGCATCGACGGGAAGGGAGCCGTGAATGTGAGGCATCGGCCCCCGCGGCGTAGCGGCGAGCTCGACGCGCCGGTCGAGGCGCCGCGGATCGATGGCGAGCACGCGCAGGCTCGCGAGCTCCTCCGCCCGGAAGTAGAGCTCTGCGCTCTCGCGCACCGCGCCGTGGTGCGAGGCATGGATGAACCCCTCGGTGGCGAGCGACGGCGGCGCATAGCGGCCGTCGCTACCCCAGGAGAGCTCTTCGGGCCGTACCAGATGAAACAGCCAACGCATCGGGAGAAGCTAACAGCTGACCGCTGACAGCTGACAGCTCACGGCGCGAGACGAGACCTTCGCGCCACTGTCGGCTGTCGGCTGTCAGCTGTCGGCTCGATCAACGCGGCCAGAGCTCCGCGCCGTTGACGAAGCCGGCGTTGTTGGTGAACGGGTTCTGACCCAGCTTCACGACCGACGAGGCGTCGACGACGCCGCCGTCGCCGAACGGGACGGAGACAACCTCGATGGGGCCAGGGCCGCCGTCGACGACGGTGGCGCGCACGCCGATCAGGTTGCCCTTGCCGTCCGCCGCGGCGAAGTCGAGACCACCGGGGATCTCTGCGCCGAGCGTGGACTGCGAGGGATTCCAGAGGAACGCCTGGCCGAAGAACGAGATGGCGGCACGCGTGCCGTTGATGAACGTCATGCCGGCCGGGAAGCCCTGCGTGTCGAGCGAGAGCAGCGTCTTGACTTGCTTCGTCGCGAGGTCGACCTCCTCCACGCGCCGCCGCTGGATGGCGCCGGCGACGCCGCCGCCGCTCTCCGCATTGCAGCCAGCGGAGAGCACGATCAGCCGGTCGCGCGCAGCGTCGTACGCGAGCGGTGAGCCGAGCGGCGGGTTGTAGCCCTCGAGCGCGATGCCGCCGCCCGGTGCCGTCCCGCCGAGGGAAACGAGCTGACTGGTGGTGGTGTCGATGGCGATGATGCTCGGCTTCGTTTCGGCGCACAGCGCGGTGAACCCGTCGCTCGCGACCTTCTTGAGGTCGACGTTGCCGAGCAGCACGTAGATCCGCTTCTTGCCCGGGACGTAGAGCGCGCTCGTCATCTCGACGATGCCGTCCTGGTCCGCGGGCTGGAGCAGCGACGCGAGGTCGATGTAGCTCTGCGCAGGCCCCGCGTCGCCCACCTGATTCGTGTCGATCACGGCGATCTTGTTGCGGTTGTACCGCAGCACGTACCCCTTGCCGCAATCCGGCACCACGATGGTGCTGGGGTTGGCGTTCGATCGGCCGCCGTCGGTCTTGTCGTCACCCGCGACGCTCCACGACGAGACGACCTCCCACGGCTTCTTGGCATCGAGGCGCGCGATGACGTCGGTCGCCTGCTCGAGCAGGTAGGGATCGCTCCCGAGCGACGACGTGAGGCCGATGAAGCCCGGGTACGTGTACCGTCCGTCGACCTTCTTGTCGGCCACGTTGAACGCCGCGAGCTCGCTCGTGGTCGTGTTGTTGATCGAGAGCAGCAGCCGCTGCGGGCTACCGGCGGCGTTGCCGCAACCCGGGTTCGTCGAGGAGTCGGGCGTGCCCGTCTCCGGGTTGGTGGACGTCTCGAACGTGCCGCCGCCGTCGACCGCGGCGGCGTCGGTGTCCCGGAAGACCTCGTTGTCTCCGCAGGCCGCTACCCACAGCCCGGCCATCGGCGCGCTCAGGCAGAGCGCGACCGCGAGTGATTTGCTTTTCATTCCGTAACCTCGGCAGGCGCACGCCCGCGCCTGCCATCATCGAGAGGTCTCGCCGCGCGGGGTCCGGTCTCCGGACTTCCGGGTCATCCTCCTCCGAGCCCTTCCCAGGATCGGCGTGCTCGCGCTCGCCGCTCCCAGTGGTTCTGCTCGGATTCGTCGCCGGTCACCGTGGCGGGCGCCGTGCCGGTATTACACCGGCTTCCCGTGTGATGAGGGTCCCTCGGGCGGAGGCACTCTCGTCATCGACCACGCGCGTGTGGCGAAAGCTGCGCGACGACGTCGCGAAGCCCGCCACCGCTGACGCTCGTAGTCGAGGTCGAGGGTGCGCGTCAACCGGCGTCCTGTATGCTGCCGGCCCATGGCGCTGCTCCGTCCCTCGGAGCTCGCGCGGATCTGGGAGCTGCACCCGAAGACGGTCTATCTCTGGATCCGCGAGGGCAAGCTGCCCGCGATCAAGACGCCGGGCGCGCAGTATCGCGTCCGCTCCGACGACGCGCGCGCCTACTGCGAGAAGCACGGCCTGCCGATGCCGCGCGCCATCGCCACCCCCGCCGGGACGGTCGCGGTGCTCGGCAAGTCAACGGCGTCGCAGCGCGCGGTGGCGAAGGCCTGCAAGGTGCGAGGCACGGCGGTCGCGCTGTGGTCCTCCGCGCTCGAGGGGTTGCTGGCGGTGGCGAGCGACGCACCCGACGTGGTGGCCATCGACGCCGAGTGCTCGGACGTGAAGGTGGCCGACGCCGTGCGCGCCCTCCGTAAGACCGCGCGCACCATGAACGTCCCGGTGGTGGTCTACGACGCGCCGCCGCGCACCGGCAACCTCGCGAAGCTGGGCGCGATCACCATCGTGCTGCGTGGCAAGAGCGAGGGCGCTGCGCAAGCGGTCGTGGACTTCCTCGAGGCCTCGGAGCGCGGGTGATCGAGCCAGGGTGAGCTAGACGAGGGCGATTGCGATCGCGTCTAGGATGCGGTCGGCGACCGCCTCCTTCGTGCCCACCTGGAAGGGCTCCGCGCCCTCGCTCCGCACCAGCGCGACGCGGTTCGTCGCCTGGCCCAGCGACTCGTGCGCCGCGTTCGCCACCACGAGGTCGACCTTCTTCGCGACGAGCTTGGCGCGGGCGTAGGCAAGGACCACGTCGTCGTCGCCGGTCTCCAGCGCGAAGCCCACCAGGACCGGACGCCTGGTCTGGCGACGCGCGCCGATCGCGGCGAGGAGGTCGGGGTTCTTCGTCAGGGCGAGCGCAGGCGCGTCTGCGCCCTTCTTGATCTTGGTGGCGCTCGGATCGAGCGCGCGAAAGTCGGCGACGGCCGCGGCCATCACCAGCGCATCGGCGCCGTCGAGCGCCGGGCCGAGGGCGGCGTCGAGCGCGACCTGCATCTCGAACGCGCTCTCGACGTCGACGCGCGCGACGCCCGGCGGCGTGGCGAGCGCCACGGGCCCGGCGACGAGCGTGACCTTCGCGCCGCGGGCCGCGGCGCGCGCGGCGATGGCGAAGCCCATCTTGCCGCTCGACCGATTGCCGAGGTAGCGCAC
>JAYTHX010000436.1:0-25852 GCA_043732195.1 Polyangiaceae bacterium | reverse complement strand
CGTGTCGGCTCATCGTCGACTCGGGGCTCCACGCGTTCGGCTGGAGCCGCGACCGCGCGATCGCGATGATGCTCGACCACACCGCGATGTCCGCTGCGCAGGCGGCGCAGGAGGTCGATCGCTACATCTCGTGGCCGGGACAGGCCACGTCGTACATGACCGGCTACCTCGAGATCGCGCGCCTCCGGGCCGAGGCCGAGAAGGCCCTCGGTCCGCGCTTCGATCGCAGGCAGTTCCACGATCGCGTCCTCGAGAACGGCTCGGTGCCGCTACCGGTCCTCCGCAGGCGCATCGAGAGCTGGATCGCGTCCGCGCGCTGACCGCGCTCACGCCGCGGCGCGGAACACGGCGGCACCGCTTGCGACGCGATGAATGCGGGCCTGTCGCCGGCACGACGCCCGGCTGAGCCATCCCCGCACAGGCGGGGTCAACGCGGCCGTTCGGGGGGCCCTGATCCTTCGTGTTTGTGGCGCGGCGCTGACGTGGTAACTGCTCGCGGCGCTTCTGCATCCACCAGCCTCCCCGCGAAACAGAGAGAACACCCCGTGGCCGCTCGCATCCCCCTCGACCGCATCCGCAACATCGGCATCTCGGCTCACATCGACTCGGGCAAGACGACGCTCACCGAGCGCATCCTCTTCTACACGGGTCGAATCCATAAGATCCACGAGGTCCGAGGCAAGGACGGCGTCGGCGCCAAGATGGACTCGATGGAGCTCGAGCGCGAGAAGGGCATCACGATCCAGTCGGCCGCGACCTACTGCGTCTGGCAGGGCTCGCAGGAGCAGCTCAAAGAGAAGCCGATCAACATCAACATCATCGACACCCCAGGCCACGTCGACTTCACGATCGAAGTCGAACGTGCCCTCCGCGTGCTCGACGGCGCGATCCTCGTCCTCGACTCGGGCAAGGGCGTCCAGAGCCAGTCGATCACCGTCGACCGGCAGATGAAGCGCTACCACGTCCCGCGCATCGCCTTCGTCAACAAGATGGACAACCCGGGCGCGAACTACGAGCGCGTCTCGGCGATGCTCAAGGAGAAGCTCGGCCACCACCCGGTCATGATCCAGCTCCCCATGGGCGCGGAGCACGAGTTCGCGGGCATCATCGACCCCATCATCGGCAAGGCGTTCTACTTCGACGGCCAGGATGGCGAGATCATCCGCGAGGAGGAGGTCCCCGAGCCGTACCAGGCGGCCGCGAAGGCGGCGCGCGAGAAGATGATCGCCGACGTCGCCGACGTCGACGACGAGCTCGCCGAGAAGTTCATCAACGAGGAGCCCATCTCCGTCGACGAGCTACGCGCCGCCATCCGCCGCGCCACCCTCGCCCTGAAGATGACCCCCGTGATGTGCGGCTCGGCCATCAAGAACAAGGGCGTCCAGCTCCTGCTCGACGGCGTCGTCCACTACCTCCCGCGCCCCACCGAGGTCCTCAACGAGGGCCACGACCAGGCGAACGGCGAGGCGAAGGTCCTCGTCGAGTCGGATCCCTCGAAGCCGTTCGTCGGCCTCGCCTTCAAGCTCCAGCAGGACAAGTACGGTCAGCTGACCTACTTCCGCGTCTACCAGGGCACCGTCTCCGCCGGCGACACGATCTACAACGTGTCGAACGAGATGCGGAAGGTCCGCGTCCCCCGCATGTTCCGCATGCACTCCGAGGATCGCGAGGAGATTCCCTCGGCCGAGGCCGGCGACATCGTCGCCTTCTACGGCGTCGAGGCGAGCTCCGGCGAGACCTTCACCGACGGCAAGGTCAGCTGGACCCTCACGTCGATGCACGTCCCCGCGGCCGTCATCTCGCTCGCCGTCGCGCCCAAGGATCGCTCGACCGAGGTCAACTTCTCGAAGGCGCTCAACCGCTTCACGAAGGAAGACCCGACGTTCCGCGTGCACCAGGACGAGGAGTCTCAGCAGACCATCATCAGCGGGATGGGCGAGCTCCACCTGGACATCTACATGGAGCGCATGAAGCGCGAGTACAACTGCGACGTCATCGCGGGCAAGCCGCAGGTCGCGTACCGCGAGTCGATCACCCGCAAGGCGGAGATCAACTACACGCACAAGAAGCAGACCGGTGGCTCTGGCCAGTACGCCAAGATCCTGGGCTTCATCGAGCCGCTCCCCTCGGACGCGGTCGAGCCGTACGAGTTCCTCGACGACGTCACCGGTGGCTCCATCCCGCGCGAGTTCATCTCGTCGTGTGACAAGGGCTTCAAGGACGCCGTGCGCAAGGGCACGATGATCGGCTTCCCGATCGTCGGCATCCGCTGCGCGGTCAACGACGGCGCTTCGCACGCCGTCGACTCGTCGGAAATGGCGTTCAAGACCGCCGCGATGATGGGCTTCCGCGAGGCGTACGCCAACGCGGCCCCGACCATCCTCGAGCCGATCATGAAGGTCGAGATCGACGTCCCGACCGAGTTCCAGGGCTCGGTCGTCGGTCAGATCAACCAGCGCCGCGGCGTCATCCTCGAGACGGTCGGTGGCGACACCGTCAGCGTCACGTGCGAGGTGCCGCTGAACGCGATGTTCGGTTACTCGACCGACCTCCGCTCGGCCACCCAGGGCAAGGGCACCTTCACCATGGAGTTCGCTCGCTACGCCATCGTGCCGAAGCAGGAGCAGGACGAGATGAAGAAGGTCTACCGCGAGAAGCTCGCGGCAGAAGCGGCGAAGAAGTAGCTCGCCACCGCAACGCGCAGACGCGAGGTCGGCTCATCGAGCAGACCTCGCGTTTCTTCTTTTGTGCGGCGTCGCTACGGGTCGGGGGTGGGGCCGAGCGAGAGGTTCGAGATCGTGTCCTCGTTCACCCGGGCCCCGGCCGCGCGTGATCGGCGTGGAAGGAGCCGCACCAGAAGAGCAAGGCTCGCGAGCGCCGCTGCCAGAGCTGCGAGCCACGGACGCTGCGGCGTCGACCGTTCGCTCGCTGCGGCATTCGCCGGTACGAGGACAGCGAACGACGCCGCCGCGCCGGGAGGGGCGAGCTCGGTCGTCGGTTGGACGAACGAGAACAGAACGCGTCCCAGCCGCGTGGATAGCGAGATGGAGAGCGAACGTGAGATCGGCACCCGTTGTGGGCTCTCGAACCGCACAGTGCTCGTGGAGGGGTGCATCGACGGCGCGTCGGCCCGGGCCGCGGCAAGCCGTCGAACCTCGGCGACCGAGGGGAACGCGCGGAGGACCAGCGCCGACCTCGCGTCTTCGGTCGAGAGGTGGGCGCCCCTCTCGAGGTCCGCGCGCGCCGCGGCGACCCACGCAGCGAGCTGAGCGTCGTCCGCGGTCGCGATGGCGCTCGCCTCGCCGGCGCCAACGCTGGCCTGGAGCAGGCTCACCGCGTCCACGTCGACCAGCACCTCGACGTGTCGGTCACGCAGCGAGACGCGCGCAGTCGTGACATCCAGTGTGTGGGCGGCAACGGGCGCGGCCTCCAGCATCGCCGCGAAGATGAGCAGGGCAACGATGAACGCCTTCATTGCGCGCTCCGGCAATAGGTCGAGCTCACCAGCGCTCCACTCGTCGAGAATGACCTCTCTGCAAAGTCCCAGCAAGCCTCCGTCGATTGGTGCCCGCGGCTCTTCTTCGAGGAGGGCCCGACGGGCGGTCACAACCAGGCCATGATGGATCCTACGCCGAGGGCCGTCATGTGCAGCTTCTACGCGGTGTCGCGCGACCGACACTCGGTCGTCGTCGACTACTACTGACGATCGAGTCTGTCCCGATACGTCAGCTCGCCGGCTCGTACCCCAGGTTCGGGCCGAGCCAGCGCTCGACCTCCTGCGTCGTCATACCCTTGCGGGCCTTGTAGTCCGCGACCTGGTCGCGGTCGATCTTGCCGAGCGTGAAGTAGCGCGACTCCGGGTGCGCGAAGTAGAGCCCGCTCACGCTCGAGCCGGGCCACATCGCGAACGACTCGGTGAGGCGCATCCCGATGCTCTTCTCGACGTCGAACAGCTCCCACAGCGTGCCCTTCTCGGTGTGGTCGGGGCAGGCGGGATAGCCCGCGGCGGGACGGATGCCGCGGTACTTCTCGGCGATGAGCTGCTCGGGCGAGAGATCCTCGCTCTTGCCGAAGCCCCATTCGATGCGCGCTTGCTGGTGGAGGTACTCCGCGAAGGCCTCGGCCAGGCGATCGGCAAGGGCCTCGGCCATGATCGCGTTGTAGTCGTCGTGCTGCTTGCGGAAGGAGTCGCACAGCTCCTGGAGGCCAATCCCGGTCGTCACCGCGAACGCGCCGAGATGGTCACGGAGCCCGCTGCCCTGCGGCGCGACGAAGTCGGAGAGCGAGCGGCTCGGGCCGCCCTTCTCGGCGACGCCCTGCTGGCGGAGAAAGTGGAACGTGGAGAGCGGCGTCTTGCGTGCGTCGTCGGTGTAGAGCTGCACGTCGTCGCCCACGGCGTTGGCCGCGAAGAGGCCGTACACGCCGCGCGCGGTGAGCAGCTTCTTGGCGACGATCTCGTCGAGCAGGACGTTCGCCTCGGCGAAGAGACTCTTCGCCTCCTCGCCGTACTTCTCGTGCTGGAGGATGCGCGGATAGACGCCCTTGAGCTCCCAGGTATGGAAGAACGGCGTCCAGTCGATGTACTGGCGCAGCGTGGCGAGCGAGACGTCGGGGAGCACGTGGACGCCGGTGGCGAGCGGCTGCGCGACATCCTCCGGGCGCCAGGTGATCGGGGTGCGGTTGGCGCGCGCGGCCTCGAGCGTCATCAGCTTCTGCTTGGGGCCGGAGTGCATGCGCCGCAGCTGCTCGTAGTCGGTGCGGTGCTGCGCCACGAAGGCCGCGCGGCCGTCGTCGCTGAGGAGGCTGGTGGTGACGGGGACGGCGCGACTCGCGTCGAGCACGTGCACCACCGGCTCGCTGTAGAAGGGCGCGATCTTGATGGCGGTGTGCGCGCGGCTCGTGGTCGCGCCGCCGACGAGCAGCGGCAGCTTGAAGCCCTGGCGCTCCATCTCGCGGGCGACGTGCACCATCTCGTCGAGCGAGGGCGTGATGAGGCCGCTGAGCCCGATGAGGTCGGCCTTCTCCGCCTTGGCGCGCTCGAGGATCTTCTCGCACGGGACCATCACGCCCATGTCGATGACCTCGTAGTTGTTGCACGCGAGCACCACGCCCACGATGTTCTTGCCGATGTCGTGGACGTCTCCCTTGACGGTGGCGAGCACGATCTTGCCTTGGGTCTTCACGACCTCGCCGCGGGCCGCCATCTCCAGCTTCTCTTGCTCCATGAAGGGCGTCAGGTAGGCGACGGCCTTCTTCATCACGCGCGCCGACTTCACGACCTGCGGGAGGAACATCTTGCCGGCGCCGAAGAGGTCTCCGACCACGCTCATGCCGTCCATCAGCGGTCCTTCGATCACCGAGAGCGGACGACCGAGCTTGGCGCGGGCCTCCTCGGTGTCGGCGTCGATGAACGTGTCGATGCCCTTCACCAGCGCGTGCGAGAGGCGGGACTCGATGGTGCCCTTGCGCCACTCCTCCTCTTCCTTCCTGGTGACGACGACGCCCGAGCTCTGCGCCTTCAGGCGCTCACCGTAGTCGACGAGGCGCTCCGTCGCGTCGGGGCGGCGATTCAGGAGCACGTCCTCGACGAGGTCGCGGAGCTCGGGGATGATCTCCTCGTACACCTCGAGCATCCCGGCGTTCACGATGCCCATGTCCATCCCGGCCTGGATGGTGTGATAGAGGAAGGCCGAGTGCATGGCCTCGCGGACCTGGTTGTTGCCGCGGAAGCTGAACGAGACGTTGGAGACACCGCCGCTCACCTTCGCGTGAGGGAGGTTCTCCTTGATCCAGCGCGTCGCGTTGATGAAGTCGGCGGCGTAGTTGTTGTGCTCCTCGATGCCGGTGGCGACGGTGAGGACGTTCGGGTCGAAGATGATGTCCTGCGGCGGGAAGTCGACGACGTCCACGAGGAGGCGGTACGCGCGCTCGCAGATGCGGATCTTGTCCTCGTAGGTCGCGGCCTGGCCCTGCTCGTCGAACGCCATCACGACCACCGCGGCGCCGTACTTCCGGACCTTGCGCGCGTTCTCCAGGAACTTCTCCTCGCCTTCCTTCAGCGAGATCGAGTTCACGATGCCCTTGCCCTGGAGGCACTTGAGGCCCGCCTCGATGACCTCCCACTTGGACGAGTCGACCATGAAGGGGACCTTCGCCACCTCCGGCTCGCTGCCGAGGAGGAGGAGGAAGCGCGTCATCGCGGCGACGCCGTCGATCATGCCCTCGTCCATGCAGATGTCGATGACGTTGGCGCCGCTCTCCACCTGCTGACGGGCCACGCTGACCGCCGCCTCGTAGTTGCCCTCCTTCACGAGCTTCGCGAACTTCGGTGAGCCGGCGACGTTCGTGCGCTCGCCGATCATCATGTAGACGCCCTGCTGCTGCGTGAACGGCTGCGAGCCGGACAGGCGCAGCGGCTCGGGCGCGGGGGCGGCGGCGGGCGGCGGGCGGATGGGACGAGGGGCCTTGTGCTCGAGCGCCTTCGCGATGGCCGCGATGTGATCCGGGGTGTTGCCACAGCAGCCGCCGGCGATGTTCACGAGGCCCGCGTCCGCGAACTCACCGAGGAAGCGGCCCATGTCGAGCGGCTCGAGATCGAAGCCGGTGGGGGCGAGGGGGTTGGGCAGCCCGGCGTTCGGGTAGCAGGAGATGGCGGCGCCCGACTTCTCCGACAGCTCGGCGAGGAACGGGTACATCAGATCCGGACCGAGCGAGCAGTTCAGGCCGATGGAGATCGGGTCGACGTGCTGCACCGCCGTCCACAGCGCCTCCACGGTCTGCGCCGAGATCATCGTCTCGCCGCCGCGGCCCACCGCAGCCGAGATCATCACCGGGAGGATCTTGCCGTCCTGCGCGAAGACCTCCTGGATGGCGACGATCGCTGCCTTGGCGTTGAGCGAGTCGAAGATGGTCTCGACCAGGAGCAGGTCGGAGCCGCCGGCGACGAGCGCGCGCACCTGGCGCACGTAGGCCGCCTTGACCTGATCGAAGGTGACGACGCGGAAGCCGGCGTCGTCCGCGTCGGGCGAGTTGGAGAGCGACACGGTGAGGGGCCCGATGGCGCCCGCCACGAAGCGCTGCTTGCCGTCCGCAGAGCCGACGCGATCGGCCCACTCGCGGCACTGCCGCGCCGACTGCTCGTTGATCTCCCAGGCGAGCTCGTCGAGGAACTTGTCCTCGAGGATCTTCTGGTAGAACGCCGCGTCCTTCCTGCCGCCGTGCTCGCGCGGGTCGTCGACGAAGAACTCGCTCTGGCCGATGCTCGTCGCGCTGAACGTGTTGGTCTCGATGATGTCGGCGCCGGCCTCCAGGAATCGGCGGTGGATGTCGCCGATCATCTTCGGCTGCGTGAGGGAGAAGAGATCGCCGTTGTTCAGGAGATCCTTCTTCGAATCACGGAAGCGTTCCCCGCGGATGTCCGCCTCCTTCATCGCGTAGGAGCGAATAGTGGTCCCCATGGCGCCGTCGATGATGGCGATTCGCTTCTGGAGGAGTGCGGCGAGCGGATGGATGGTCATGTCAGGGCTTCGGCTTGGTGGCGATGGAGAGGACGACTTCGAAGTGGGGCTTCTTGGCCTCGCGGCAGGCCACGTCGGCGAAGGTGACGGTCAGGCCCGCCCGCACCAGGAGCTTGCGCAGGGCGCGCGCGGTGAAGCCGGGGTGGCGCTCGCCGTAGGCGGCGGTGACCGCCTGCTGGTCGTGCGCGTCGAGCGCTAGGATCACGAGGCGGCCGCCCGGGCGCAGCACGCGCGCGCATTCCTCGAGCGCGCGCTGCGGTTTCTGCGCATACGTGAGGGTGTGGAACAGCAGGATGGAGTCGAAGGAGAGCGGCTCGAAGGGCAGCTCGTGCATGTCCGCCACCTGCGTGCGGACGTTTGGATGGCGCGCGAGACGCTCGTGCGCCGCCTCGATCATGCGCGCGTTGGTGTCGATGCACGTGAGCGAGCGGCAGTGGGGCGCGATGTAGCCGGCCGCCGCTCCGTCGCCCGAGCCGATGTCGAGCACGTCCCCGAGGTCGAGCAGCGCGGCGAGGCCCACGGAGAGCGACTGCCACGTGCGCCCGGGTGAGTAGTGGCGCTCCATCTCGCCGACGAACGACTCGGGGAGGGCGCCGCGACGTTCGGCGTCGAGCGAGGAGAGGCGGCGGAGATCGCCCTCGAGGGTGGGGTCGGACGAGCTCGTCGCCGCGTCGAGGAGCGTCTGCGCGGTGCCGGAGAGCGAGTCCTTCGCCAGCGCGTAGAAGGACCGCTGGCCGTCGCGCCGATCACGCACGAACCCGCCCTCGCGCAGCCGGGCGAGGTGCGTGGAGACGCGCGACTGCGAGAGCCCCGTGATCTTCACCAGGTCCGTCACGCTCAGCTCGCGCTCGCGGAGCAGGGCGCACAAGCGGATGCGGCTCTCGTCACCGAGGAGGTTGAGCGTGCCGACGTAGCCGGAGAGGTTCATCTATGCGCCTATCGAGATGAGCAGATGGTTGTTCTGCCGCAAGCCGGCACGAGAGTCAAGGTGGTGGGAGCGGCGGCGCCGGGCCGAGGAGGGCTGAACACCCGGGAAACGGGTGCGGCGTGCATGCCCTCGCGCAGGTATCTCTTGCGGGATACTGTCCGTCTTTCCAGCACATGACGGCCCTCAAGCAACGGTTCGAGCTCGGCGAGAAGCTCGGTGAAGGAGGGATGGGGGTCGTCTTCCGCGCCTGGGACCGGCGGCTAGGGAAGGACGTCGCCCTCAAGCGGATGCTCGAGCTCGGTGGCGCGCAGGCGCAGCGCCTCAAGGCCGAGTTCCGCGCGCGCTCCGCGCTCCAGCACCGGAACCTCGTTCAGCTCTTCGAGCTCGTGATCGACCGGGACGACTGCTTCCTGACGATGGAGCTCGTCGAGGGGACGGACCTCGCGTCGTGGGTCCGCTGCGGGAGCGTGGCGCATGCGGTCAGCGAGGAGCGGCCGTGGACGGCGCCGCAGGGGAGTCAGAAGAGCGCGGCGGGGGTGGGCGGCGCGGATGCGGAGCGCGGGGCGGTCCTCGCCGAGACGCGGAGCGATGGCGCGGCGACGGACCTCGGCGCGCGTGCGAGCGCGGGCGCGATCGAGGACGGACCGGCGCCGCTCGATGCCGCTGGCGCGGTGCGCCTTCGCGCTGCGCTCGCCGATCTGTGCCGTGGGCTCGCGGTCCTGCACGATGCCGCGATGGTCCATCGCGACGTGAAGCCCGCGAACGTGCGCGTGACCCCGAGCGGCCACGTCGTGCTCCTCGACTTCGGGCTCGCGGCCAGCACCGCGCTCGAGGCCGGCAAGGTGGTGGCAGGCACCCCGCGCTACATGGCTCCGGAGCAGGTGCGCGCCGAGAAGGTCACGGCGGCCGCGGATCTCTACGCGGTGGGCGGCATCCTCTACGAGCTGTTGACCGGCGAGAGCCCTTTCGCCGGCTCGGCGGCGGCCCGCCAGCTGGCGAAGTCGATGGGCGAACGACCGCCGCCTATCGCGAGCGGCAGCGCCGACGACGAGCTGGCCGACCTCGCGGTGCGGCTCCTCGATCCCGACCCTGCGGCGCGGCCCGACGCGCGCGCTGTCCTGCGGGAGCTGGCGCGCGACGGCGAGGTCCGCCTCGCGGGGCCGACGTTCGGCCTGGCCGGTGCGGGCGAGCTCCTGGGGCGACACGCGGAGATGGCCTCGCTGAACCGCGAGCTCGGTACGGTCATCCTCGAGCATCGGCCGGTGGCGGCGATCGTGTCGGGGCCGTCCGGGATCGGCAAGAGCACGCTGGTGCGGCGGTTCCTCGCCGACGTGCGGCGGCGGCACCGGACTTCGCTCGTGCTCGTCTCCCGCTGTCATCCGCAGGAGACCGTCCCGTTCAAGGCACTCGACGCTGCGATGGATGCGTTGGCAGAGCGCGCGAGCGAGATCGCGGACCTCGGCGCGTTCGATCCCGCGCTAGCGCACGCCGCGGTGCGGCTCTTTCCGGCGCTGCAGGCGGTGCCCGCGTTCGCAGCGCATCCGGCGCCGGAGTCCGCGCTCAACGAGACCGATCTTCGCGAGCAAGGGTTCGAGGCGCTGCGCGACCTCTTCGGGCGCCTGGCCAGGCGCGGGCCGGTGGTGCTGTGGATCGACGACGTCCAGTGGGACGACGACGACTCGCTGGCGCTGCTCGAGGCGCTCCTCCGTCCGCGAGGGGGGCCGGCGCTGCTGCTCATCGTGAGCTTGCGCACCGAGAGCCGGGCCAGCGCCATCGTGCAGCGGCTCCTCGAGCCGCGGGCGCTGCTACCGGTCGAGCAGCTGGCGCTCGGTGCGCTCGATGCGCGGGACGTCGCGCGGCTCGCCGCGGCGTTCCTCGACCCCGACGACGCGCGCATCCGAGGCGTCGTGACCCAGAGCGATGGCAACCCGTTCCTCGCCACGGAGCTCGCGCGCTACCTTGCGACGCACGCGCCCGGGGCGCTGCCGCGCGGCGGCGCATGGGACGTTCTCGGGCTCGTGGAGGCGAGGCTCGGCGATCTCTCGGCCGCGGAGCGCGCGCTGCTCGAGGTCGCGGTCCTGGCAGTGAGGCCGCTCACGGTGGAGCGCGTGATCGAGGCGGCGGCGCTGACTGCGGGGGCGCACACCGCGGTGCTCGCTCTCCGCGACGCGTTCCTCGTGCGTCAGGGAGATTCGGCGGCTGGCGAGACCATCGCGCCGTACCATGACAAGATCGCCGAGGCGACGCAGCGGCTGATGAGCCCCGAGCGGTTGCGGGCGGCACACCGGGCGCTCGCCGAGACGCTCGAGCGCCACGAGCCGCACGACGCCGACGCGCTGTGCGTCCACTGGGAGGGCGGGGGCGAGGTCGCGCGTGCCGCGGCGTGCGCCTACCGCGCGGCGGAGCACGCGGCTGCTGCCCTCGCGTTCGATCGCGCGGCGGGGCTCTACGAAAAGGCGATCGTGCTGGGATATGCCGACGTGGAAAGGGCGCTCCTCCTCGAGCGCGCCGCGACGGCGCACGCGCATCACGGCCGCGCGCCGGTCGCCGCTCGCCGGTACCTCGACGCCAGCAATGCGCTCGGCGAGCCGCGCGACGATGCGCGCGTGCGCCGGCTGAAGCGGCTCGCGGCCGAGCAGTACGTGAAGGGCGGCTACGTGCGGCTCGGGTGGGACGTCATGCGATCGGTGCTCGACGACGCCGGCGTCTCCACGCCCTCCTCGCCAGCGCGGGCGAAGGTCGTCGCGCTAGGGCGGCGGCTGCGGTTTCTCGCGCGACGCATCGACACCGATGCGGTCGGCGACCGGCGCATTCCCCCGGAGGAGCAGGCGCGGCTCGAGATCCTCTGGACGGCCTCGACGAGCATGTCGATGGTCAACGTCACCCTGTCCGATGCGTTCCGAACGGAGCATCTCGAGCGCATCCTGGACGTCGGCGATGCTTCGTCCATTGCGCGCGCGCTGGCCTACGAGGCCGCGCTCGAGGCGCATGTCGGTGGCGCGCTGTTCGACTGGCATGCGGCGCGGCTGCTCCGGCATGCGCGGGCGCTCGCCGAGCGCACGGGAGACCCGTACGACGCGGCCTGGCTCGAGCTCGGGATCGCGAACCAGGCCTACTGCGCAGGGCGCTTTCGCGACGCGGTCGTCGCGTGCCGCAGCTCGGAGCGGATCCTGCGTGCGCAGTGCAGCGGCGTGGCGTGGGAGCTCACGACGGTGATGGCGTTCCTGCTCACCGCGCTCGCGATGCTCGGCGACCTGGCCGCGCTCCGCGAGACGGCCGAGCGCTTCACCCTCGACGCCGAACGGCGCGGCGATCTGTTCGGGGTCGCCGAGGGCTACGGCGGCGAGTGCATCCTCGCGTGGTGGTCGATGGGCAGCGGTGACGAGGCGCTGGCCCGCGCGCAGGCGGCGGTCGAGCGACAGGGCGGCGACGCCGAACGCTGGCCCGAGAAGACGTACCGGCGCGGGCAGCTCACCGAGCTGATGGCGACGGTGCATCTGCGCCTCCTCGCACGTGATCCGTGGCCGGCGTGGCGGATGATGCTGGACCACTGGGACGGGCTGAAGTCGGCGATGATCCCGAACCTCCAGTTCTATCGATCGTGGCTGCGTCACGGGCGCGCGCGCGTCGCGCTGGCGGCGGCCGAGACGCTCGGCCCGCGCGAGTCGCGCGACGGCTGGACGCGCGATCGGCTGCTGGCCGACGTGGGGCGCATGGCGGGAGTGATCGCGAAGGATGCGCGACCGTTCGCGCCGCCGTGGGCCGCGCTCCTGCGGGGCGGGCTGGCGCATGCAGGAGAGGATCGCGCGCGCGCGATGGCGTGCTTGAGGGATGCCGTGGCGGGCTTCGACCGCGCGGAGATGGCGCTCTACCGGGAGGCGGCGCGGTTCCGGCTGGGCGAGCTCCGCGGCGATGATGCGGAGCGCGACGAGGGGGCCGGCTGGCTGCGATCGCAGGGGATCGCGGAGCCCGGGATGGTGGTCGACGCGCTGGTTCCGGGGTTCGGCTCTCGGTAACGGCGTCTGCAACGCGCCGTCGCCGCAGTGAAAACCTGTCAAGGAGATCCGCGAGCGTCAGGAGCGTTCAGCCCCCGAGACGAGCGATGCGGTGTGCGACGCGGCGCTGACCCAGCTCGTGTCAGGCGCCCGGCGCGGTCGGTGGAGGCGCTGGTGTCCGCGGCGGTCTACTGCTGGAAGCAGATCAACGACGCGGTGGCATCGCACGTTGCGGGGGTGTCGTCGCCACCCCACGAGGTATCCGCGCCCAGCGCGCTGCCGGTGGAGGCGGTGGCTCCGGCGCTCGCGTTCGTCCAGCCTTCGCAGTCGTTGCCCGAGGCGACGCCCGTGGTGGTCGTGCCCGACCACGCGCCGGCGGCGGACGGGGGATTGCCGCGCTCGTCGACAAGGTCGGTGCCCGGCGCTCCTTCGCGCAGATCCGATTTCTGTGAGAAGGCGAGCTCTCCGCGCGTCGTGTACCAGGGGCCGACATCGGCGGTGCGATCGTACGCGTTCGTCGTGCTGTCCGAGATCCACGCCTTGAACGAGCCCGAGAGCCGGGCTGCGGCGGCGGCCGCCTGACAATCGGCGTCGGCTGCCTTCACGCTTCCGATGGCGCCGGCGTACGACGTCGACGTGACGAAGACCCGCTTCGGCGAGGGGCCCGCCGGCGTCGGGATTGGCTTGGAGGTGACGGAAGGCGACGAAGCTTCGTGCGAGGAGCAGCCGCCACCGCTGCCCGACGAGTGACGGGACGAATGATGATGATGATCGAACGCCTGGACCGTGGCGGGCACAAGGACGGCAAGCAGGACCACAACCGCACTGCGTCGAAGCATGGGCCGCACGAAGCAATGCGCGTGCCGCCGGAATACCGGCACAAAGACCGAAGAATCTTCGGTCCGTGAAGGCGCATTCACGGGCCGCGAGCCGCGCGCGTCATCTCAGGAGGTAGGCCAGGCGTGGTCGCCTTCCATCGCTGCGCCGAACCGGGTGCCGGCCGGGAAGTGGAGGCCGAACGACTCTTCGAGGATCGTCAACAGCTCGTCGGCGAGCGTGATCACCCGGGTCGTGGCGGTGCCGTTGCGTTCGCGCGTGTTGAGCTCGCGATCGAGCAGCGCAAGGCGGCGGCCGTCCGGGAGCGCGCGCGCAGCGATGAGGCGGTTGCGGAAGTGCGACTGAGGATGAGCGCTCGTGAACCAGTTCGCCACCGTGCGGTCGATGAGCGGCATCTGTTCCTCGGTGTACTCGTAGACGTCGTTCCACTCGGAGCCGTAGCGGATCTGATGATACGAGACGCCATCCTCGTGGATGAGTCGCCGCGCCTCGTGCGGCGTGGCCTGCTCGCCTTCGGTGTCGAAACGGATGGCCGACGTGAGCGACGCGCCGCCCACCCCGACATCGGTGAGCCACTTCTCGCCGTCGATCGTGACGCGCAGGAACGCGTGGGTGCGCGGCGGGAGGTAGTCGCGCGGCCGCTGGAGCCGGACACGCGCGCTGAGCGGCTCGACGTCGAAGCCGAGCTCGCCGAGGACGTGGAGGAAGAGGCCGTTCTGCTCGAAGCAGTAGCCTCCGCGCCGCTCGGTGACGAGCTTGCGAAAGAGGGAAGGAGCGTCGAGCTCGATCGGACGGCCGAGCAGCACGTCGAGGTTCTCGAACGGAATCGACTGCGTGTGCGCCGCCGTCAGCGCATGCAGCACGTCGAGACTCGGGATGCGCGGCCCGCGGTAGCCGATGCGCGCGAAGTAGGCGTCGAGGTCGAAGCTTGTCACGGGCGATAGCTTAGGCTTAACCGAGCGCCGCCGACCGGTACAGATCCCCGGATTCAGCGCGGGTCTCGCCCGTCTCGCCCGCCACCGCGCCTTTCGCGCCGGCGCACGCCCACGGTCACGAGCCCCGCGAGCGCGGCGAGCCCCAAGAGGCTCGCGTTGCTCGAGCCCGCGGCGTTGCAGCCGATGCCGCCGCCTTCGAGGGATACCCCGCCCGGCTCGGCCGCCACCGCGTTCGTGTCGTCGTCGATGAGGCCGCCTTCGCCCTTGTCACCGCCGTCGCTGGCGCCGCCGTCGCTGCCGCCGCCGTCGCTGCCGCCGTCCCCCGCGTCGCCGCCGTTCACGCCGCCGTCGCCCGGGTTCACGGGCGCGACGCATGTACCCTGGGTCGGTCCCGGGGCCGTCACGCACGTGGGCTTGGCGGCCGGGCAGAAGGCGTTCGTCACGCAGCCGCCGCACTTGTTGGTGACGACATCGCACGCGGTGGCCGTGAAGGCCGCCGCTGGCGTGTTCGTGCCCGCGCCGCCCGTCGTGGCGCCGCCGGTGCCGCCGCCGCTCGTGGTGCCGGCGGGACCTGCGCTCACGCCGCGCGGACACACGCCGCCCGCCGAGGCGACGCGCACGCGTCCGCCACCACCGCCGCCGCCCGGTCCGTAGAGGCGGCCGGGCACCGTGGGCTGCGCATTGCCGCCCGTGCCGCCGCTCGCGTCGATGCCGGCGCACTGCGCGTTGCCCTTGAGCCACGCGAACACGCCGCCGCCCGCGCCGCCGCCACCGCCACCGTCGGAGAAGATCGGGGTGCCCGCCGCCGCCGCGCTCGCGCCGTTGCCGCCGGCCGCGGAGATCGTCCCGGTGCCCGCGAGCGCGCTCGCACGCAGCCACACGAGCCCGCCGCCCGTGCCGCCGGCTCCGCCGACGCCGTCGTCGTCCTCGCCGGCTCCCCCTCCGCCTCCGAGCACGAGGCTCGCTGCCGGATCGTACGAGGCGAGCACGCCGCCGCGTCCGCCGACCGCCCGACCGCCGTCGTTGTTCGGGTTCGTGTTGCCGCCCTGGCCACCCGCGCCGCCGTGGCCGCCGCCGCCGCCGCCAGCGTTGAAGCAGTTGCCGCCGCCGCCGGAGTGGCCGACGTTGCCTCGCCCGAAGTGACGGGCGGTCGCGCCCACGTACGTCGTGACCGTGGAGAACGCGCCGGGATCGAGGCCCTCGCCCTTGTGCGCGCCGCCCGCGCCCGCGCCGCCAGCGGCCGGCACACCGTCCTGCGCCGCGCAGCCGTACGCGGTGGCCGCGCTGATGCGGACTCCCCCAGCGAAGCCGCGGGCCGAGGCATCGATGCTCCCCGCGCTCGTCACGGCGCCGGTCGCGAGGAACGCGACGATGCCGCCGGTCCCCGTCGCGCCATCCCAAGGACGGGCCACGAGCTTCGCGGCCGCGTTGATCTGCACGGTCGTGTATTCCGGCACGCTGACGAGCTGCGTGACGTTCGCGTCGTACGCGTTCACCGTGTCGTTCGTGAGCGTGACGACATTGCCTGCCACGCTGAAGACGCGCGCGAGCTCGTAGCGCCCGGTCTTGTCGGCGCTCGTGAGCGCGAGCGCGGCGGCGCTCCCGCTGACGGGCGGGGTCGCAAAGCCCCCGTGCGTCTGGAGGATCATCACGACCTGACCCGCGCTGAACGTCGTGCCTGCGCCCACCCGCGCGCCGACCGTGACGCTCGACGAGCCCGCGGCGATGGCGGCGGTGACGGGCGCGTACGTGTTCACCACCAGCCCCGCTGCGCTCGTGACCGTGAGCGCGCCGTCACGCCCAGTGCCGAGGCCGAACGTGTCGGCCTCCGCGCGCGCCGCGCCGGCGTCCGCGAGGAGCGCGGCGAACACGGCGAGTCCGATGGCGAGAGAACGCGAGCGAGCAAAGAGCGTGCGCATGGGTGAATCCTTCGAGGAGGTCGGAAGCGAAGCGAGCGAGCGAAGCAGGAGGGAACCGGGCAGGCTCACTCGATGTGGAATTCTACTCGCCGGTTGTTCTGGCGCCCCTCTTCCGTGGTGTTCTCGGAGATCGGACGGTCGGCGCCGAAGCCCTCGCTGGAGAGCCGGGCCTTGTCGATCTGATGGCTGGTGAGCCAGCTCACGACGCTCGCCGCGCGGCTCCCGCTGAGCTTCTTGTTCAGCGCCGCGGCGCCGCGGTTGTCGGTGTGGCCCTCGATGCGCACCTTCTTGATCTCGGGGTGCGCGACCAGCACGGCGAGCACGGCCTGGAGGACGTCCTCGCTCTCCTTGCCGGGCAGGATGTCGGCGCTGTTCGTCTTGAACTTCACCTGATCGAGGATGCGGATCTGCCCGTCCTTCACGAAGGCCTTCGGACAGCCATTGCGCTTGGGGTCGGGATCCGGCGGGCCTGGCTCGTCGGGGCACGCATCGGTGACGTTCGGGATGCCGTCCTGGTCGCGATCGGGATCGGGACAGCCGTTCGTCTTCGGATCCGTCGTCTTGAGACCGGGCTCGGCGGGGCACGCGTCGTCGACGTCGAGCACGCCGTCGCCGTCGCCGTCCTTCGGCGCCTCGGGCGGCGGCGGCGGCGGGCAGCCGTTCTTCGCGGGGTCGTCGCTCCGGACGCCAGGCACGGCGGGGCACGCGTCGTCCCTGTCGAGGATCCCGTCGTGATCGCGATCCGCGGGCGGCGCCGCGGGGCAGCCGTTCTTCGCGGGATCGTCGTTGCGAACGCCCTTGACGTCGGGGCAAGCGTCGTCCTTGTCCGGGATCCCGTCGCGGTCGCGGTCGGTCACGACGGCCTGCGCCCACTCGATGCCGAGCAGCGCGCGAAACTCCGGCGAGCCGTAGCCGCGCGTGAGGCCCGTGCCGACGCCCGCGCCGAAGCGCAGCTCGTCGGTCGCCGCGTAGTGCGCGCCGAGGATGCCCTCGGCGGGGGTGCTGCGCTTGCCGAACGCGTCGTCCAGCACCGTCGTGCCGAAGATCTCGGGCCCCACGATCAGCTTGTGATCGGCGAGCCGCACGCCGGCGGCGCCCGCGAACGCGAGCTCGCTGCCGAACGAGCTGCCCGCGAAGCTGTCCTTCCGCCCGCGGTAGCTCACGCCCAGCCGCGCGGAGTACGTGAAGCTCCCGACATCGCCGGCCACCATCGCGCGCGGCTGCAAGCGCCAGTCGCCGTCGCCCGTGTACGTAACCTCGTTGCCGGTGGGCGCCCAGACCTGCGCGCCGGCGGCGAGCGTGAACACGTCGCCGTAGTTGCCGAGCAGCCGCAGGTCGGCCGCGAAGCGGAGGTCACCGATCGCCTGATCATGCGAAGGAGATGGGTAGAACGTCCCGTTCGGCAGCGTGTCGGAGTGCCCGTCGACGAAGACGACGAGCGGCATGCTCACCGAGAGCCGCAGGCGGTCGAACAGATTCACCGCGGCGCCAGCGTGCAGCGCCAGCATGTTGCGCACGATCGACGCGTGGAGATCGCCGTTGCTCCGGTAGGTCGCGAGGGGCCGGTACTGGTAGTCGGCGACGACGCCGAAGGCTGGCCGCACCTTGCCGCGCAGGTCGAGCGACTCGTTCGTGAACCAGTCGCTGCCGCGCTCCGACGGCTCGAGCTTGTCGACCGCGAAGCCACGCGCCACCTGCGCGCTCGCGACGTCCTCCGCTCCGAGCACCGAGACCACCAGCGCCAGCACCCCGAGCCCACGCGTTCGCTGCTGCAAGACGACTCTCCTCTTCGGTGAAGCAAGAGGCGCGCAGCCGCCGGGGCGGACGCGGGCCAATCTCACCAAGAGACCAGGAGTTTGCGGCCCGGGCCAGGAAGTTGCAGACGGCGAACCTCATGTCCGACACGCGCGCGATGCTCGACTGGCTCGCCGCCCAGCCCGACGCCGGGGGTATCCTGGCCGGCGATGGACGTCGAGGAACGGCACAAGATTTGTCAGTTGATCGAGGCGGTGATCGCCGCGGACGGGGTGTCGCCCCCCCCGCCTCGCCGCCGAGCGCGGTGATCAGGCCGTAGGGATCGTGCGGCACGAAGACCGTGTACTCTGCATGGTTGCCCTCGGTGAAGCCGGCGCGCTCCTCGGGCTTGGTGGTCACTCGCGCGGGCTTGCCGGCGACGTCGTCCTTCGCGCGCGGCTGGGAAGCGGTCCGCCCGGGTACCTCGGGTGCCCAGGTCCTTGCGCAGCGCTTGCCGCTTTTGCGCGATCTGCGCCCGCCGGCCTCGCAGGAGCCGCTCGGCGTGCGATCACGGGATAGGATCCGTCCATGTCGCTCTACGAACACTTCACGTCCAAGGGCCCGAGCGGGTTCGGCTACGGCTCCACCGCGGAGCAGGTGACCGAGGGGCTCTCGCTCGACGGCCAGACCATCCTCGTCACGGGCTCCAACTCCGGGCTCGGCGCCGAGACGATGCGCGTCCTCGCGCTGCGCGGCGCGCAGGTGATCGGCACCGCGCGCACCGCGGAGAAGGCGAAGGACGCCTGCGACCAGGTGACGGGCAAGACCATCCCGGTGGCGTGCGAGCTCTCGGATCCCGCGAGCATCCACGCGTGCGTCGAGACCGTGAAGGGCAAGGGGCTCCGGCTCGATGCCATCGTCTGCAACGCCGGCATCATGGCCCTCCCCAGGCTGGAGAAGGTGCACGGCTACGAGAAGCAGTTCTTCACGAATCACATCGGCCATTTCATGCTCGTCACCGGGCTGCTCGACCAGCTCACCGATACGGGGCGCGTCGTGATGCTTAGCAGCGCGGCGCACAAGGGGGCGCCGAAGGGCGCCATCGAGTTCGACAACCTCGACGGCGCGAAGGGCTACCGCGATTTTCGCAACTACGGACAATCGAAGATCGCGAACCTGCTCTTCGCGACGGAGCTGAGCCGGCGCTTCGCCGGAACGAAGCGGACCGCGAACGCCGTGCACCCGGGCGTCATCGCCACGAACCTCTCGCGCAACATGAACCCGGTGGTCTCGTTCGTGCTGAAGGTCGCGGAGCCCGTGGGCCTGAAGAGCGTGCCGCAGGGCGCCGCCACCCAGGTCTACGTCGCCACGAACCCGGGGCTCGCGGGCGTCACCGGCGAGTACTTCGCCGACTGCAACGTCGCGAAGCCGCGCAGCGACGGGCGCGATCCCGAGATCGCGAAGCGGCTGTGGCTCGTGTCGGAGAAGATCGCCGCTGCACTATCCTGACACTTGGCTGTCATCACCGCAGCCCACGTTTGCTCGATGAACAACGTCACCAGCGGGCGGCCGCGGGGATTTCGACTGGACGCGGCGGAAAGCTTCTTCGCGGGCTTCGTTCCGGGCAGCGGGATGGCGGCCGCGCTGCGCGAAGAAGGGGACGCGCTGGTCGGCGAGGTGGCGGGCACCGACGACCGAGGCGCGGTCACGCAGCAGGTCGCGCGCATCCTCGGGCTCGAGGGCGACGCGGAGGCGTGAGCGGCGCTCGGTCAGCGCGAGCCGGTGGTGGCCCGGCTGCAGCGCGCGTTCCCCGGCTTCTTCACGGCGACCAAGCCTTCGCCGTACGACGCAGCGGTGTGGGCGATCCTCGCGCCGCGCATGCAGATGCGCCAAGCCGCGAGCCTGAAGATGGTCATTGCCCGCGAGCTCGGTGACGCCGTGACGTGCGGCGGCCGCACGTAACACGTGTTTCCCGCGCCCCGCGTGCGGGCGGCGGACGCTTCGTTTCCGGGCGTGCCCGACGAGAAGGTGCGGCGGCTGCGCGGCGTGGCCGAGGCCGCTCTCACCGGCTGGCGACGGCCCTCGCGCACCTCGTCTCGCGCACCGAGCGCGATCGTCACTCCGGCGAGCGAGCGCGTGGCGGCCGGGGTTGCGTACCTCGGAACGCCGCCGGCCTACTCCTCGAGGGCCAGGGTCCGGAGCCGGTCGAGCGTGGCCCGGTACCGCGCCTGCTGCTCGTCGCCCCGCACGCTTGCGTGCTAGTTGGCGAGCTCGAGGATGCCGAAGATCGCGAAGACGACGAGGAGCAGCGCGACGCCGCCGCCGATCTTGAGGATCTTGCGGGTCGTGATGGCCGACTGATGCGCCGGCGGGAAGTGCGCGGGCAGGATCTCGCCGTGCGAGAGGCAGTAGTACTTCGTGAGGAGCGCAGAGGCGATGAGCCAGCCCACGAGGCCGCCGGCGAAGCGGGCCGCGTGCGCGCCGTCGCCGGCGTTGGAGCGCGTGGGCATGCCGCAGTGCGGGCAGGGCAGATGACCGAAGATCCCGACGCTCGCGACCGGGCCGTGATGCTGCATCGGCATCGCAGGCTGCGGAGGATACGGCGCCCCGCCGAAGCCGCCCGGAGGCTGCGGCGCGTGGTGAGGCTGCGGCGGCCCGTAGCCCTGCGGCGGCCCGTAGCCCTGCGGCGGCTGGCCGTACGGCTGCGATTGTCCCTGGGCCTGCGGTTGCTGCGGTTGCTGCGGTTGCTGGCCGTACGCCTGCGGTTGCTGCGGCTGCGGCCCGGGCGGGTAGGGCGGCTGTCCCCAGGGATTGTGCGGCGGACCTTGCATCGCCCGAGGATAGCGGTCCGCGGTCGCGCGCGCGAGATGCTCGCGGATCAGCCGTCACCGATGCGGATCACGACCTTGCCGCGTGCGCGGCGCGTGGCCACCTGGTCCTCGGCCGCGGCGACCTCCTCGAGCGGGAAGACCCGATCGATGACCGGGCTCACGAGCCCCTGCTCGATCCATCCCGTGAGCGTCACGAGGTCGGCGGCGCGCGACCTCACGCTCACCAGCCGCGCACGCTTGCCCCGCAGCGCGGTGAGCACGGTGTCACGCAGGAGGTGACCCTTGGGGACCGTCGAGACGTACGTGCCGTTCGCGGAGAGCAGCGCGCGCGCGAACGGAAAGGAGCGATTGCCGAAGACGTCGAAGAAGATCTCCTGCTGGCCAGCCTTCGCGCGCAGGTCGTCCTCTGCGTAGTCGAGCACCTCGTCGGCGCCGATCTCGCGCATCCGCGCGGCGTTGCGGGCGCTCGTCACCGCGGTCACGCGCGCGCCCAGCGCCTTCGCGATCTGCACCGCGAACGTTCCCACGCCGCCCGAGGCGCCGTTCACCAGCACCCGCTGCCCGCGCTCGAGCCGCGCCACGTCGCGCAGCGCTTGGAGCGCGGTCATCGCGGCCAGCGGAACGGCGGCCGCCTGCTCCCAGGAGAGCGAGGCCGGCCGGGGCGCGAGCTCGCCGACCTCGACGACGGCGTGGGTCGCGCACGCCCCCGCGGACCACGCGTCGATCATCCCGTAGAGCGCGTCGCCCACGCGCACGTCGGTCACGCCCGGGCCCAGCGCGAGGGCCTCGCCGCTCCAGTCGAACCCGACGCGCTTCGGGAAGCGCGAACCGGCGATGATGCGGTAGATGCGGAGCCGGCCTGATCGGACGATGACGTCCTTGGGGTTGAGCGCCGCGGCATGAACGCGCACGAGGAGCTGCCCGCGGCCCGGGCGGGGTACCTCCTCCGAGCGCAGCACGAGGACCTCCGTGCCGCCGTACCGGTCGTATTGCACCGAGCGCATCGTCATCGAAGCTCCGCCTTCGCTTCGCGTGCCCCCTGCGCGGCGAGCGCATCGGCGCGCTCGTTCCCCGCGTTGCCGTTGTGGCCCCGGACCCACTGCCACGTCACGCGCAGGCGCTGGCCGTGGACCGTGGCATCGATGCGGCGGGCGCTCGCCACCACCAGCGGGTCGACCCTGGTGAAGTCGCGCGCGCTCCAGATCGCGAGCTGCTCGGAGAGGTTCTGCACGAGCGATTGATTGTCCGAGAACACCGTCGCCTCTGCCCCCTCCGGCAAGACCGCGAGCGCCTCTGCGACCGCCTGGTATTCCATGACCTTCGCGAGGGTACCGCGCGCCTTGCCGTAGCTCTCGAGCTGGGGACCTTCGGGCGCCACGATGCAGTAGCCCCACCCGCCCGGCGCGCCGGGCCCGGCCTTCGCCGATCCGTCAGTGTAACAGAGATACGCGCGGTACTTCGGCACGGGTCCCCACGCTAGCGCGTACTTCCGCGCCGATGTCCAGGAACGCCACTACCTTCTTGTCGCAGCAGGCCGCGCGATCGCTGCAAATCCGAGGCGGCGACCGGGTGCTCGGTTGTGCACTGAAATTGCCAGAGAGGTTACGTGGCACGCAAAGACTTCGCTCGCGGAATGGTGACCTTGATCGGCTCGCTCGTGGCCGTGACGGCCGTGACGGCCTGCTCGTCGTCGGACGACGGGAGCTCGTCGTCCGCCATCTCGGGAACGAACCCCACCTGCACCGGCGAGGCCTGCCCGCCCGACGGGAGCTCGGGATCGTCGGGCAGCTCGGGATCGTCGGGCAGCTCGGGTGGCCCCACCGCGCCTCCCGGGACGATTCCCGGCGTGCGTGACGGCAGCGAGACCGACGTCGACTGCGGGGGCACGGGCAACCCGCGCTGCACCGAGGGCAAGACGTGCGTCGTGGATCTCGATTGCGACGTGGGCTGCGGGTACGCGAAGAAGTGCGTCGGGGCGCGCAGCTGCAAGCCGCATCTCGGCGGAGACACGTGTGGCAAGGGCGAGGTTGGGGAGCCTGGCGCGCAAAGCGAGAACTGCTGCCGAACGCTCCCCGTGCAGGGCTACAGCGATCCCGGTCACCCCGGAAAGAACGTGTACCTCGACAAGTACGAGATCACCGCCGGCCGCATGCGCTCGTTCATCGAGCAGCTCGCCGCGGAAGGCGGCGGCCAGCCGGACGTCAAGGGCTGGATCGCTTCACACCGCCCCCAGATCTGGGACCCGTCGTGGGACGCCTTCCTGCCCACGGGCCTCGAAGGTGGCACCAAGATCATCGCGCGTCGCCTGCTCGGCGATCCGCGTCCCGAGGATCAAGGCAACAACGGTCCGCCCGGCCCCGGGGTGATCCTCCCCCCGGCCACCGACCAGGTCCGCCACATGGGGACGAGTTACCAGCTCGGGTCCGAGATCTACGTCGATCTCCACGGCAACAACTGCGCGGTCTATGCGGGCGCGTACGGCTTCCCGACCTACTATTACCCGCCCGACATCCTGGCGCGGGACAGCCAGCTCCCCCGCGCCGACGGCAAGGACGCGAACGGCAAGGTCATCCCCGCGAAGGACCTCCTCGACGTAAAGTCGATCAACTGCGTCACGAACGCGATGCTCGCCGCATTCTGCGCGTGGGACGGCGGACAGCTCGCCACCGACGACGTGCTCGATTTCGTCACTGCCGCCCCCGCCACGCTCGGAAACGTCTCCGGTTGCGGAACGCAGTACGACAACCACGGCGAGCTGCTCGGCAACGACTTCTCGCACACCGTGCAGACGGGCGGACGCTGCGCACCGGTGGCGCTGGTCAACGCCACGTTCGACGCGGGCGACAACCTCCCGGTCGCGGGCAGCCCGCTGAACCAGCACAACTACCACTACCCCGACCTCGGTAACGTCACGCACGACAAGGCCTGGCAGATCTCCGCACCCGGCCGCGCGAGCACGGCCGAGGGCGCGAACGGGCAGCCGGTGGACGTGGTGCGCATCAACGCGGGCGCCGAGCCCTGGATGGACCTCAACGGCAACGTCAGCGAGGCGGCGTTCGCTGTGAACGGCGCGACGTTCACCGGGAGCTTCGCGCTGAAGTACCGCGGCATCGGCTACGGCAGCTCGCGATCCGACCTCAACACGACGCCCATCAGCGGCGAGAGCGTGCTCCGCGTGCAGCGCCCCGAGGCCAAGGCTGCGTACACCGGCGGCCGCTGCATGCGCTTCAAGTGAGCTTCAACGTGAGCCTCAGACCCGAGCAGCGAGCGCCCCGCGGAGCGCGCGGAGCATCCCGCGATCCTGCCGAGCGCTCGGCACACCGAGCACACTGGCGGTCGCGGCCGGCGGCTCCGTGGCCAGCGTCGCCGCGAGGTCGTCGAAAACGCGACCCCGGCGCGCGGCGAGCTCCGCCCGCGTAGATCCGTCGAGGCTCGGCTCGGCCCATGCCGCGATCCGGTGCCATGCGGGCAGGGCCGCGTACGTCTCGCCGACGCACCCCTCGACGGCATTCTCCCTCGAGCATCGGAGCGCGCGCGGTGCGGGTGGTGCGCGTCCGCACGACCCGGCACGGGCCGGGCTCGCCTGTCGTGGTCGCGTGGCCGATCAGCGCGGGAGGGACTGCACGCGCGGGTCGCTATAGCCGTGCTCCGCGATCTGGGCGGCGCGATCACGGTAGGCCTCCGCGCTGGGCGGGGTCCTCGCCCGCAGCCCGTCGACCATGCGGTTGTACATGCAGAACGCGGAGGCGATGAGCACCGTCAGCTGCACGTCGCCGTCGCTCGCGCCGGCCGCGGTGGCGCGACCGACATCGTCCGCGGTGACAGCGCGCGCGTTGCGCTGCACGGTGCGGGCTACATCCAGCAAGGCGGCGAGCCGGGGCGTCGTGCCGTCGGAGCGGCCGGACTTGATGCCGTCGATGAGCGTCTCGATGCCCGTCGCGACGCCTGCCGCCTCCTCGCGCCGCAGGAGCTCGCTGGCGAACGCGCCGTGCGAGTCCATGCAATAGAAGCAGTCGTTGCCGGCCGACACCGCGGTCGCGATGAGCTCACGCTCGCCGCGGCTCAGCGTGGAGCCCGGGAACGGCTCGACGAGAAGCGCGTCGGCGAGGCCCTTGAGATGCTCGGACAGGCCCGGCGCGAGGCGCATGGCCACCACGATCCCGGGGACCTCGGGCAGACCTCCGACCACGGGTTGCTCGGCGGACCGGGCGCGGCGCTCCTCGTCACGTGCCATGGCGACTCTCCTCGTCGAATCTTGCGGGTTCACTTCGCACACGCCTAAGCCTTCGACCACGGCTCGCGCATCGTCTGCGCGCACGTCTGCGCCTGCGTCTTGCCCTTGCACGCGCAGCGATCGGTGCTGCTCCAGCGCTCGCGGATGATGCCCGCGCAGGGCGTGCCCCGGAGCGTGCGACCGTCGCAGCCGCACACGGGACGGTTCACGGCGCACTCGTGGCTCCACGTGGCCGGGCGGCACGCGACGGCGCGCGCGCTGGCGGCGGCGGCAGAAGTCGAGGTGGAGGCCTCGGGCGCGGGCTCGGAGAGCGGACGGCACGCGACTGCGAACACGGCGAACGCGGCGAGCGGCGAGGCGGAGCGAGCCGTCGTCATGATGCAGAGATGCTCGCGGTGATCGCGTCTGCGATCAAGCGCTCGTGCCCGCGCTAACCGCCGTCGGGGAGACCGCTGTCGTCGAAGGGCGGGGCGCCGTAAGCGGGCACGGGCACGGGGCCGTCGTTGCCGGCGTCCATCGGCGGGATGCCGTACGGCGGCATCGTCTGCTGCTCGCCGTCGGGCGTCCCGTCGAGCACACCGGAGTCACCTGCCGGCGCGCCGTAGAGGGGCGTCGTCACGCTGCCGCTGCACGCGGCGACGGCCGCCGTGCTCGCGCCGAGCGCAAAGAGGGCCGCGCGGCTGAGGCGCTGCGCCGGCGAGCGGTTCGCAGGCGCGGACGACGGGGAGAGCGCCGTCGCGCAGAACGGACACGCCGACTCGGAAGCGCGCACGTGGCGCGCGCACGACGGGCAAGGAAGCAAGCGCGTGTCACCCATGAGCGCGACCGTAGCAGGCCCGCGCGCTTCGACCAGCCCCGTCCTCACACATCCTCGACCTCGATGCGGAACACGCCGTGATCGAAGGGCTGCCCCGGCGCTTCG
>JAYTHX010000435.1:0-25909 GCA_043732195.1 Polyangiaceae bacterium | reverse complement strand
CCTGCGACCCGACCATCGGGCAGACGACGCTGCCGGGCGGCATCGAGGCGGCCAAGCAGATCGCGCAGCGCGACCTCGGCACCACGAACTGCGCCGCGGGCGCGAAGTTCTGCGGGGACCTCGACATCGAGAAGTCGGAGACGCCGCGCGTGTTCTCGGCGGAGGCCAAGGGCGGCGGCGACACGACGCTCGCCATCGGCTGCGCGACGGTGACCGTCAACTCGGACGCCGTGCCGATCCCGATCAAGATGTTCCGGTTCATCGCGCCCTCGAACTGCGGAGACATGGTCATCCAGCCCACCGAGCAGTGCGAGCCCACGTCGACGAACAGCGCGACGTGCGACGCGGCGTGCACCACGAAGGAGATCCTGCTCTCCACGGGCTCTCAAGCGACGGGCACGTCGGCCGGCACCGTCGGCGACAAGAGCGATCCGTTCTTCCTCTGGCCCGCCTCCGCCGGGAAGTCGGGGCGCTTCTTCGCCTTCTTCACCGATCGCGCGGTGCCGAGCCGCGACTTCGAGATCTCTCTGCGCGGCATGACCGACGATCTCTCGCAAATCAGCGCCTCCGAGTTTCCCGCGCTGAATGCCGGCTCGCTCTTCCTCCCCAACGACAAGGCGGTGTTCCCACCGGAGCCCGCGCCGCGCCGGCAGCAAACGCCCCAGGCCGAGGCGCTGAACGGGAAGTTCTACGTCGTCTTCGAGGACGACACGGGGACGGCGAACGGCATCGACATCCACCTCCGCTCGATGAACGAGGCGTTGGAGGCTGAGCAGGCCGCGACGCCGCTCGGAGTCAACGGCACGAACGGCGCGGGAGAGCCCTTCGTGCAGCAGGCCCCCGCCATCGCGGCCGGCCCGATGGGACGGCTCTTCGTGGCGTGGGAAAATGTCGGGAGCGGCAGCATCGCCGGCCGCACGCTCACGCCGCCCGCCGCGCTCGGCAACCAGCAGGACATCAGCACCGGGAACGCAAACAAGGGTGTGTCGCTCGCCGGCACGCCGACGGGTTGGGTCGCTGTCTGGCAGAGCGGCACCGCGGTGAAGCTGCGTGTCCTCAACCCGGACGGGCTTCCTCAGGGCAGCGATCAGACCGTCAACGAGAACGGCTCGGTCGTGCAGCGCCCGCGCGTGGCGTCCCTCGCCGACGGCCGCTTCGCGGTCACGTGGGCCTCGGCGGGCGACATCTTCGTCCAGCGCTACGACGCGAAGGGTGCCAAGGTCGCCGGCGATCAGAACGTCGCCATCAACGACGTCGTGAAGGTGGGCGAGCAGAACACGCCTTCGATCGCCGGCACCACGGCAGCGAACGGCTCCTACGTCGCGGTCTGGCTCGACGTGGCGTCGAGCAACGTGAACGGCCGCATGCTGGGCGGCTCGGCGGGCTTCCTCTTCAACAACGTCAACGGCCAGTCGACGGAGTTCCAGGCGAGCCGCTCATCGGGCCGCGAGCGTGCGAACCCGGTGGTGACGTCGGGCGGCGCGGGCCCCTACGTGGCGATCGGCTGGGAAGACAAGACGTCGCCGGGCCCGGGCATCATCGCGCGCCGCTTCCCGCTCCCGTCGGAGTGATCGGCGGGAGAAGCCGACAGCTGACAGTACGACGAGAGGCCGTTCTCGCGCGCTGCTCGTTTCGCGAACTGTCAGCTTCTTCCACTCAGTCGTAGCGCGGGAGGTCTCGCAGGTACGCGACCGTGCGGATCACCTCGACCAGGCGCTCGCGCTCGTCGGGCTGGAGCTCCACGAAGCGGATGCCCATCCCGGGGTTCGGGTTGTCGCCGTTCGCGCGCAGGACGTTGACCCACGCCACGCAGCCATCGAGCTGGAAGCCTTCGGCGCCCGGCGGCGCGAACGTGAGCCGAAGCTTCGTGTTCAGCTTCAGCGGGTCGATGGTCCGGACGAAGATGCCCATCTCGGAGATGTTCGTGATCGAAGCGTAGAGGAACGTGTCGCTCGCCACGCAATCGACCGCCCACTCGACGTCGTAGCGATCGAAGATGCGGCGCTCCGCATCGTCGACGCTCGCGATCAAGTTACGCGCGGGCGTGGCTTGTTCGTCTTTCCCCATCATGCGCCTCTCCCCCTGTACTTCCTGCGCGGTCCGTCCCCCCGGAGGTCCGCGCATAGCCTGGCACGGAAATGGGCGCCAGGGATTTGAGCCGATGGCTTGCAGCCCACAGCCCACGGTTTCGGGCCCGGCCTCGCTCCGACTGTCAGCTGTCAGCTGTCGGCTTCTCTCACTGCACGCGCAAGGCGCCGCCGTCCACGCGGTTTTCGCCGTCCGTGGGGCCGGATTTCACCTTGAGGCGGCTCTCGCCGACGAACAGTCCGAAGAAGAGCGTGTACGGGCCAGGGCTGAAGTTTGGCTCGAGCGTGAACTCGTGATCGTCCATCACGATGTCGTCCTTCAGCCACAGCGACATCGGGTATTTGCCCTCGGCCATCTTGTGGTCCCCGTTGTGGCGCCGGTGGAAGCCATCGATGTGGATGAACATCTCCCACTCGCTGGGGACGGGGGCCAGCACCTTGAAGTACGTCCGCATGTGGTACTTCTTGCCGGGCGCGACGTGGTCGACGAGCTTCCCCGCGGAGTCGGTGATGTCGTAGCCGATGACCTCGAGCTTGTCCTCGAGGTTCGCTTCGAGCTTCCGCTGCACGGGCGGCGGTTCACTGAAGACGATCCGGTTGAGCGGATTCTCGTTCTTCTCGTCGCCGCGCAGCGCGGACGCGACCAGGATGATCTGGCTCGAACGCGCGTCGAGCACGGGCAGGTTCTTCCCCGTGCCGGTGCGCTCGCGGTACAGGCGATTCAGGCGCGGCAGCTCCTCGGCGCGCACCGCGAGGAAACGGCGTGAGCCGGCCTCGCCGCCCATGAGCCAGTCGTAGGCGCCGTTCGCCTCTTTGAGGATCATCGGCTGGCCGCCGGCGTAGTACGCCGCGGTGCGACCGCCGACGCCGAAGAGCGCGAGCGGCTCGCTACCCTTGTGCAAGCGCTGGTAGCTCTCGAAGACTTCCTTGGGCGAGAGCTGGTTCGCGAGCGCCGGGTAGTACGAGAGGCAGAGCACCCCGCCGACCGTCGCCGCGAAGACCACGAGGAACGCCGCGCGGCTACCGCGCAGCAGATCACCGATGAAGCCGAGCACGAGGAAGAAGGCGACCCCCGCCGGCAGCGCGAAGGCCACCGCCACCAGCGGACGCATGCCCTGCGTGTAGAGCGCACCGAACACGAGCGCGGGGACCTGCAGGTACATGAGCGGCGCGAGGACCAGCAGCGCGATGGGCGCGATGCCCTGCTGCAGCGCCGAGGGCGTCACCACGAGCTTGCCGGTGACGAGGTTCGGGATCGCGGTCGTGAGCTGACCGTTCTTCAGCTCGGCGCCGAGCATCTCGAACGGCTCGAAGCCGCGCGTCAGCGAGGCCTTGGAGAGCGGGCGCGCGCGGCCGAACGCCCAGAGCCAGACGTCGCACCAGAAGAACACGCCGAAGATGACGCCGAGCGGGAGGAAGGCCGTCACCCACCACGCGTTGAGGACGCCGTCGCGCATCTGCGAGGAGAGCGTGGGGAGCCACCGCGCGTGGGTGCGGGTACCGATCCAGACCGCGAGGCCGGCGAGCGAAGCGCCCGCGACCATCGCGAAGTACGCGAGGGCGAGCATGCCATCCCACGCGTCGCGCAGGGAGATGAGGCCGCGCACGTAGTTCGCGGGCGCGAACGGCGTCCGCTCCGCGTCGCGCTCGACCATCGTGAGGAACGTGATCCCCGCGAACCCGACGAGGACCACCGTCCAGATCGCGAGTGAGAACGGCTTGAAGCTCTCCGGGAACACTGCGCCCACCACCGCGAACGCGTTGAAGGCCTTCTCGGGGAGGTTGTGGAGCTCGTGATGGAAGCAGCCGGCGAACGCCAGTGTGCCGACGCCCACCGCGACCGAGGGATGCGCGCCGCGCTCGTAGTCGCGCAGCGCGACGCCGCACGCGGCCGCAATGACGCAGGGCGCGGCGAACGCCACGAGGTCGGTGCGCGCAGCGAGCCAGCCGTGCGCGACGAACGCGAGGCCGGTGGCGAGGACCAAGGCCATGCGCGTCTCGCTCTCGCGCACGAACGCGTGCCCCGACGCGGTCTTCGGCGCCATGAACAGGCGCCCGAAGGCGAACGGCGCGAACGCGCTCCACGGCGCGAGGCCGTACGCGAGGTGCTGGATCTCGAAATCGAACGTCGGGTACTTCGTGGGCGGACGCACCATGGCGCCGATCCACGGGTTGAGATCGGTCCCGCGAGGAGCGCCCAGCGCCTCGAGCGCGCGGTACGCGAAGTACACGCCGACCACGCCCGCGAGCGCGCCGACCGCATGCGCGAGCCCATCGAGCCGGCGCTGCGAGTTCGCGAGCGAGAGGAGGTACGCGATGCCCACCGCCAGCGCGGGCGTGGCCACGCCGATCAGCGCGCCGCGCGTGAAGTAGCCCGCAGTGAGGCCGACGAGCGCGACCAGCGCCCACAGCCCGCGCGCGAGGAAGTTCGGCTCGCCGTCGTCACCGCGGTCGAACACCGCGACGAGCAGACCGCCAAACGCCATGGCAAAGGCGCTCATCATCACGATGTCGCCGAGCATCGTGCGGGCCTGCACGAAGAAGAGAGGCATGGTGGTGAGCGCCACGGCCGCGAACACGCCGGCGCGACGGTCAACGAGGCGCGAGACCCAGCCGAACGTCGCCAGGACCCCGAGGACGCCCCAGAGCGCGAGCGGTCCGCGACCGGCCCACTCGTGGAGCCCGAAGGTCTTGAAGCCCAGCGCGATCGACGTGAACGGCAGCTGCGGCCGCCCCAGGTCGTTCAGGTGGGGCAGAGAGTTGTCGGCCCCCTCGAGCGCGAGGTCCGTCGCCCCGTGGAGATTCAGCGCGATCCGGCGCGCCAGATCGGCCACGTTCAGCTCGTGCGGGTCCCACAGGCCCGCCCGCGTGAGCGGCGGAAGCAGGAAGAAGAAGACGATCGGCAGCGCCACCGCGATGGCGAGGGGAATCCACGTGGGCCCCAGACGAGCCTCGAACGGGTCGGGCGCATCCGCGCCGGACTCGGCCTTCGGGGGCGTGCTCTCCACCGTCGCGCTCGCGCTCTCCGCAGCCTCCGCAGGCGCGGACTTCTCGGGGGCGCTGGCCTCAGCGTCGGTCGGCAGGTCGGATTCAGCCATGGAGACGCCGGAACTATTACGTTTGAGGAGGGATCTCCGCAAGGACATAGGGGCCCCATGTGGTATTGAGCCCGGCTGATGCCGCGTGCTTCCTCGAAGAAAAGGCTCCCGCGGCCGCCCTTGCCGGACGTGAGCACGCGCGCCGGCACCATCGCGCTCGTGGGCCGCCCGAACGTCGGCAAGAGCACGCTGCTCAATGCGCTGCTCCAGGAGCGCATCGCCATCGTCAGCCACCACGCGCAGACGACGCGGGACCGCATCGCCGGCATCCTGACGAAGGACGGCGTGCAGTTCGTCTTCCTCGACACACCCGGCTTCCACCGCGCGCGCCACAAGCTCGGCGAGCACATGAACGAGGTGGCGCGGGCCGCCGCCGCGGAGTGTGACGTCGCGCTCTTCCTCACCGAGCCGGAGACCCGGGCCGGTGTCGACGGCGTGGAAGTCAACGCCACGGTTCGCGAGGACGACCGCGCGATCCTCGCGGCGATCCCCGAGGGCACGAAGATCATCCTGGTGCTCAACAAGATCGACAAGATCAAGAGGAAGCAGGTCCTCATGCCGCTCCTCGAGGCTCTCGGCAAGGTGCGCGACCTTGCCGCGATCGTCCCGGTCAGCGCGCTGAAGGGCGAGGGCCTCGACCGCATCCTGGGCGAGGTGGCCAAGCTCCTCCCCGAGAGCGAGCCGCTCTACGAGGAGGACGAGCTGAGCGACAAGCCGGTGCGCTTCTTCGTCGGCGAGTTCGTGCGCGAGCAGATCCTCCGGCGCACGCGCCAGGAGATCCCACACGGCGTCGCCGTGACCGTCGAGTCGTTCGACGAGAACGCGAAGCTCGTACGCATCGCCGTGGTCATCCACGTCGCGAAGGAGTCGCACAAGGGCATCATCATCGGTGACGGCGGCAAGATGCTCGTCGCCGTGGGCAGCGCCGCCCGCAAGCGCGCCGAGGAGCTCCTTGCCCGCAAGGTCCACCTCGAGACGTTCGTGCGCTGCACGCCCGGCTGGTTCGACGACGCCGCTCGCCTCGCCGACATGGGCTACGCGGACGAGGCGGGCACCAAGAAGAAACGCGCGGGTCGCCCGCGCTCGCGGCGCTCTCCAGTCCCGCCCGAGACGGGCGGGAAAAAGCCGGCGCGAACGAAGGATCTCGCATGACGAAGCACCACGCTCAGCACGTCTCTCGCGTTCTACCCGCCGGCGCTCACGGGCTCCCGCTCGTGGCCATCGTGGGACGCCCCAACGTCGGGAAATCGACGCTCTTCAACCGCCTCGCGCGCCGCCGCGTCGCCATCGTTCACGACGAGCCGGGCGTGACGCGCGACCGCAACTACACCGACACGACCGCGTTCGGTCGCGACTACACGCTCGTCGACACGGGCGGCTTCGATCCCGACAGCGACGACCCGATGAAGAACGGCATCACGCGCCACGTGAAGTCCGCCATCGAAGAGGCCGACGTCATCGTGTTCGTGAGCGACGCGATGGTCCCCCTCACCTCCGCCGACCGCGTCGCGGTCGGTCTCCTCCGCAAGACCACGAAGCCCGTGCTCTTCGCCGCGAACAAGGCCGACTCGCCGCGCAATGACGCCGACGCGTTCGAGATTTATCGCCTCGGGGTGGAGAAGGTGTTCCCGGTCAGCGGCCTCCACGGTCGCGGCATCGGCGACCTCGAGGCGGCGATCATCGCCGCCATGCCGGACAACAAGGAGACCGAGGAGGTCGACGAGTTCCTCCCGCGAATCGCGATCGTGGGCAAGCCCAACGCCGGCAAATCAAGCCTCATGAACCGCATCCTCGGCGAGGATCGTATGATCGTCGACGCGCGGCCCGGCACCACGCGCGACGCCATCGACGCGCTCGTCGCCCGCGGGGACAAGCGCTACATCTTCGTCGATACCGCGGGCCTTCGCCGCAAGGGCAAGGTCACCAAGGCCTTCGACGAGATCGAGTTCGCGAGCATCGGCTCTGCGGTGCGCGCCGTCGAGCGCTCGAGCGTGGTGGTGCTCCTGTGCGACGCGAAGGAGGGCGTCGCCGAGCAGGACGCGAAGATCCTCGGGCTCGCCGCCGATCGCGGCCGCGGCATGGTCATCGCGCTCAACAAGGCCGACCTCATGTCGAAAGACGAGCTGAAGAAGGCCGAGGAGGCCGCGCGCGAGAAGATCTCGTTCGCGCCCTTCGCGCCCATCGTCGTCGTCAGCGCCAAGACCGGGCGCGGCCTCACCGACGTGTTCGAGGCCATCGACAAGGTCAGCGCGTCGTTCCACCAGCGGATCGGCACCGGGGCGCTCAATCGCTTCTTCGAACAGGTGCTACAGACCCGGCCGCCGCCCACGATGGGCGGGAGCGCGCCAAGGCTTTATTACATCACCCAGGCCGAGACCTCGCCCCCGGTGTTCGTCATCCTCGCGAGCGCGCCGGACTCGGTGCACTTCTCCTATCAGCGCTTCGTCGCCAACCAGCTGCGCAAGGCCTTCGGCTTCGACGGCGTGCCCATCCTCATCGTGTACCGCGAGCGCCGTCGCGGCGGGCGCGGAGCGCGCAAGGAAGGCGAGCTGATCGACGCGGCGAAGGCCGAGTCGGTGGCCGCCGCCGCCGCGCCCGCGCCCGTTCGGCGCCCGCGGCGGGTCGATCCCGTCGCGGTCGACGAGGAGATGGACGCGAAGCCGGTCCTCAATCCGGACGCGAAGGTCGCGCGCGCACGCGCGCAAAAGGCGGAGCGCGCCGCGAAAGGCGCGGCCGCCCGCGCGCCGCGCGGTCCCGGGGCGAAGCGCCCGCCGGTGAGGCCCGCAGCAGCGGCCGCCGCGCTGCCCAAGAAGGGCGGCCGCTCGGGTCGCACCATCCCCGCGGCCGCGGCGCGTACCCAGGCCGCGCGTGACAAGCGTCGCGGCAAGAAGCAGCGCTGATCATCAGGGGCGTCGACGGTGCGCGGCGACGCGCACCGTCGATGTCGTGGAAGGCGGCGCCCGCGAGGACGATCTCGCGGAGCAAGACGTCCTCGGCGGCGACCTCGGCCCGCGTGGCGGCTCCGAACGGACCGGCGCCGAGCGTCCGCGTGGGCTCGGCCTCGACGGCCATGGGGGGCGGCGGCCTGCTTGAGATCTTCGCGACTCCCCCGGCGGCGTCGCTGAGCAGCGCGCCGGAGCACGAGGCGAGATCAGCATCGACATGCGGGCGCGACGCTGCGCCGGTGATGCGCACCGGCACGACCAGCTTGTAGGAGAGCAATGACGGCAGGAGCGTCAGCTTGCTCTTCTCGAGCAGCTCCGCGCCGAGCTTGACGACCTCGAGTCACAGCGCGCCCTGCGCCGTGGTCTCGGCGTCGGCGCCCGTGCCGGTGCGGCGGAGCCCTAGGTCCACGGCGAGCCGGCCGCTCGCCAGATCGGCGAGGAGGCGTCCGTTCGCGTCGATGGGGATCTCCCCCGCAGCGACAGCGCGGCGGCGCGAGGTCCGTGAGCGCGATGACCGGCGTCGTCACGCTGCGCACCTAGGGTCCACTGCCGCCCTCGGCCCGGTCGTAGAACGCGAGCTGCACGCGAGGCGACGTCAGGAGGCCGGTGATCGCCGCCGCACGCAGCGAGCCATGGCCCCTCGCGTCCACGCGCAGGGTGGTCTCGGGGAGCGGGCGCGGCGCGCCGTCGAAGGCGCCGGTGGTGAGGAGATCGGCCGCGGAGAGCACGCCGCGCAGGGTGGTCGTGCTCGCGTCAGACGCCGCCGCTCATGAGCATCTCACCGAGACGCGCGAGCAGCCGCAGATCGTGCACGTCGGTGTCGAGCTCGGCGACGCGGATGATCGGCGTGCTGCCCGCCGATCGGTCGAGGGCGCGGAGATGGCGAGCGTCGAGCGCGGAGAGCTTCACGGCGTCGGCATGCGACCGCACGAGCCGCTGCGGCCCGTCGTCATCGAGGACGAGCGCGTGGCTCGCGAGGGCCGACGCGGCATCGGCGTCGGTCACGCCTTCGGGGCTGGCGGGCGGCAGATGGAAGCGGTTCACCACGAAGGCGCCGCGCGGCATGTGCGCCTCGGCGAGGCGGTCCGCGAAGTACAGCACCTCCTGGATGCTCGGCGGCGACGCAGACGTGACGAGCACGAATGCGACCTCGTCCCCGCGGAGCGAGGCCTCGACCCGCTTCGCGCGCTCCTTGAAGCCACCGAAGAGATCGTTGAGCTCGCCGATGAACTCGGCCATCGCCTCGAGGAAGCCGCCGCCCGTGATGCGCCCGATCCCGCGCAGGATCGCGGCGGCGCTCTTCGCGATGAGGTTCAGCGAGAACTTCCCGCCGCTCTCGAACGCCTGCACAAACCACTTCATGGTGGCCGAGTCGAGCGCCTCCATCAGGCGTTGCGGAGCGTCGAGGAAGTCGAGCGCGTTCGTGGTGGGCGGCGTGTCGAGGACGATGAGGTCGTAGCGGGGGTCGTCCTTCACGGCGACCAACTTCTCCATCGCCATGTACTCCTGCGTGCCCGCGAGCGACGTGGAGACGTACTGATAGAGCTTGTTCTCGAGGAGGCGGTCGGCCTTCTCCTTGGTCGACGAGTACTTCACGACGAGCTCGTCGAACGTGCGCTTCGTGTCGAGCATCATCGCGGTGAGGCTGCCGCTGACCTTCAGCCCCGCGGCCTCGAAGCGCGCCGGATCGACGGTGGCGGCCTCGGTGCGCATCTCGGCGATCCCGAGGCTCTCGGCGAGTCGCTTGGCGGGGTCGATGGTGAGGCAGAGGACACGCTTGCCGCGCATCGCCGCCGCAACGCCGAGCGCCGCGGCGGTGGTGGTCTTCCCCACGCCCCCTGCCCCCACGGTGACGAGCACGCGCCGCGTGTCGACGAGCTCTGCGAGCGCGCTACCCATGTTTGCACGCTTCTAGCACGTCCTCGTGAAGAGGAGAGACCGCCAAGCCGCCAAGTCCGACCAGCGATACCTTTGCGCGCTCCGCGCGCCACAACGTGGCGGCTCCTACCGGCCGTCTCTCGTGAAGAAGTTCTCGCGTGGCGGCTCGGCGCCTTGGCGGTCTCTCACTCGGGGGTTTCTTCGTATTCGCCTTCGGCCAGGTTGTCGAAGCGCGTCCACTGCTTGTCGAAGCGGACCTTGGCCGTGCCGGTCGGGCCGTTTCGCTGCTTCGCGACGATCAGCTCCGCGATGTTCGGCTCGGCCGAGTCCTCGCGGTTGTAATAGTCGTCGCGGTAGATGAAGACGATGTTGTCGGCGTCCTGCTCGATCGCGCCCGACTCGCGGAGATCGCTGATGAGCGGCCGCTTCGACTTCTCGCTGCGGGTCTCGACCGCGCGGTTCAGCTGCGACAGCGCGATGACCGGGACCTCGAGCTCCTTGGCGAGCCCCTTCAGGCCTCGGGAGATCTCGCTGATCTCCTGCTCGCGCGAGGCCACGCCGTCGCGCCCCTTCATCAGCTGGAGGTAGTCGACGATGACCGCGCCGATCTTGCGCGTCTTGCGCCCTTCGTCGTCCCGCTGATCGTACTCGGCCTGGAGGCGACGCACCTTCGCGCGCAGCTCGATGATGGAGAGGCCGGGCGAGTCGTCGATCCAGATGGGCAGGCTGCCGAGGAAGCTCGCGGCCTGCGTGAGCTTGCTCCAGTCCTGCGGGCTCAGGTAGCCCGTGCGCATCTTGCTCACGTCGACGCGGGCCTCGGAGCAGACCATACGATTCGCGAGCTGCTCGCGCGGCATTTCGAGGGAGAAGACCACCACGCCCACGCCGGCGTCCTCCCAGCGTGCGTTGGGGTCGCCCGCGAGCTCGCGGTTCTTGGGGCTCGCGACGTTCGCCGCGATGTTGAGCACGAAGCTGGTCTTCCCCATGCCGGGGCGGGCCGCGATGATCGAGAGGTCGCCCTCGTGGAGGCCCGAGGTCATCGTGTCGTAGCGGGCGAAGCCGGTGGGGACGCCGGTGATCCGATCACCGCGGGCCACCGCATCGTTCAGGCGCTTGAACGACTTCTTCATGACGTCGAGGAGGCGCTCGACGCTCTGCTTCGTGTTGGTGCGGGCAATGTTGTAGATGGCCTGCTCGGCGCCATCGATGAACGCCTGCGACTCGCCGTAGTCGACGTACCCCTGTGCGCTGACCTTCTGGCACGCGAGGATGAGCGCGCGGATGCGGAACTTCTCGTGGATGGTCCGTCCGTACGCGGCGACGTTCGCCACCACCGGCGCTGCGTCGAGGATCTCGGTGAGGTAACCGGCGCCGCCCACCTGGGCGAGGCGCCCGCGGTCCTTCAGCCAGCTCTGGACTTGCAGCACGTCGACCGGGTGCCCGGCTTGGCGCAGCTCGAAGCACGCCTCGAAGATGCGCCGGTGCGCCTCCGAGTAGAAGAACTCGGGCTTGAGGTCGGTGATCTTGTCCATCGCCGACGGGTCGAGCATGACCGCGGACAGCACGCCGGCCTCGGCCTCGAGATCGTGCGGGGGGACACGCCCCTCGATGGTCGGGGGATTCTCGATAGCTTGCGCACGGGATCCCCACTTCTTATCCACAGATGAAACCTCCAAATGACGAACGCCCCGGCCGATCGGGCCGAGGCGTTGCTTAGCAGACGGGTAGTGCCTAACAGCTCGAGCCGTTAGGCGCTACTCAGCGCGGGGACGCAGCGCTACTTCTTGACGACCTCGACCTTGAGGATCGCGACGACGTCGGTCATGAGGCGGACCGGGACCTCGTACGAACCGAGGGCCTTGAGCGGCTCGGCGAGCTGCATCTTCTTGCGGTCGATGGTGACGCCCGCGGCCTTCGCCGCGTTCTCGATCTCCTTCGACGTGACGGACCCGAAGAGCTTGTCGTCCTCGCCGACCGAGCGCGTCAGCGTGAGCTTCAGCGCGTTGATCTTCTCGGCGACCGCCTGGAATTCCTTCTTGGTCTTGTCCGCCTTGGCGATCGCGACCGACTTCTCGTGCGCGATGCGGTTGACGGCAGCGGTGGTCGCCGGGACGGCGAGCCCACGCGGGATCAGGAAGTTGCGCGCGAAGCCAGGGCGGACCTTGACCAGCTCGCCCGACTCGCCGACCTTGTCGACGTTCGTCTGCAGCACGACTTGGAGTGTGGTTGCCATGATGCTCTCCTCGTCAGGAAGTGACGGTGAAGGGGAGGAGCGCGATGTTGCGCGCGCGCTTGACCGCGAGCGTCACCTTGCGCTGATGAAGGGCGCAGTTGCCGCTGATGCGGCGCGGAACGACCTTGCCGCGCTCCGACACGAAGTACTTGAGCGCCTGCGGGTCCTTGTAGTCAATGACCACGGCCTTGTCCGCGCAGAACTTGCAAACGCGCTTCTTGCCGCCGCGGCGTCGGCCCGGGGCATCCGCGTTGAGGTCCGGCGTCCTGCCGAAGTCCTTGTCGTCATCCATCATCGCCATGATTCGAATCTCCTGAATTGAATTTTGGTGGGACGCGCGAGGCGAGAGCCGCAGCTCTCAGCTCTCACTCGTCGGCGTCAGCCTTGGGGGCAGCGGCCGCGGGGCCCGCGGTGTCGTCGGTCGCGGCAGCAGGCGCGGCCGGCGCAGCGGCAGCAGGCGCGGCCGGGCGCTCGCCGCGGTCACCACCACGATCGCCGCGTTCGTCGTCGCCGTAGTCGTCGTCACCGTCGCGGCCGTGGCCGTGGCGCATGCTGCGCGGCGCGTCCGGACCGAGGTCGATGAGGCCGAGCTGCTTCTCGCGCGACTCGATCGCGTCCTCCTCGGGCGGGAGCTCGAGGCGCTGGAACTTCACCTCCTCGGGATCGATCGTGAGGGCCGCGACATCGACCTCTTCGCTCGTCTGGATCGTCTGGAACTTGAGGACGGTGTCCTGGAGCTTCAGGTTGCGCTCGATCTCCTGCACGAGGCCGCCACGCCCGACGTACTTCACGTAGACGTACACGCCGCGCTTCTGCTTGGCGACGGGGTACGCGAGCTTGCGGCGGCCCCAGGCCTCCACCTTCACGAGCTTGCCGCTGTCACGGCCGACGACCTCGGCGACGCGCGCCTGGACCTTTTCGGCGGTGTCGGCATCGACGTCGGAGCGGAGGACGTAGATCGTCTCGTACTCTTTGAACTTCAGGATCTGGACTTCGGGCATCACGAGCTCCTTCTGGATCACCGAGGCACGCTTGAGAGGGTGCACCGGGAGCCCGCGGGGTACCCCCACGAGCAAGGATTTCCGCTGCGAATCAACGGGGCGCGGTTTCTAGCACGCGATCCGCCGGGTGTAGAGGCGGAAAGCGGCGATGGGCCGCTTATTTCGCCGGCTTGTTGGCGCGCTGCGGAGGGCCGTTCCACGCGTTCATCGCGGCCTGCGCTCCCTTCGAGACCACGAGCTCGACCGCGGCGCACGCGCGGTCGATGACCTCGGGCAGCTCGGCGCTCTCCATCGCATCGAAGTTCTGGAGCACGTAGTCCGCGACGTCGCCCTTGAAGCCGGGGGGCGGACGACCGATGCCCACGCGGACCCGTACGAAGTCCGCGGAGCCCAGGCGGTCGATCATGCTGCGCAGGCCGTTGTGCCCCGCGTGGCCCCCGCCCACCTTCAGGCGGACGTCCTGCCACGCGAGATCCAGCTCGTCGTGCACGACGACGATGGTCTTCGGCTCGACCTTCAAGAATGCGGCGGCCGGTTGCACGCAGTCGCCCGAGAGGTTCATGAACGTGCCCGGCTTCAGCAGAGCCACCGCAAAGCGCGTGCTGACGACCGACACATCGCCCTTGGTCCACACGCCGCTGAACTTCTCCTTGAAGTCCGGCATCCCGTGCGTTCGCGCGAGATGCTCGACGGCCATGAACCCGACGTTGTGCCGGTTCCGCTCGTACTTCTTGCCCGGATTTCCGAGCCCGACGACGAGCACGGGTGACGACGACGCTGCCAAGAAGGTCACCGGGTTCGGGGCGGACCCCTGAGCCCCGCGAGAGCTTGCGCCCCACGCAGGCTCGGGTCGTTCACTTCTTCTTCTTGTCGTCCTTGGCGGGAGCCTTCGCGGCATCCTTGCCCGCCGCGGCCGCCGGAGCGCCCGCTGCCGGCTTGCCCGCCGCCGCCGCTGCGCCAGCCGCCGGGGCTGCGCCCGGAACCGCTGCCGCAGCCTCGTCCTCCGCGCGTTCCTTCTCGGGCGCGACGATGGCGATGACGGTCTGCTCGGGGCTCAGGCGAACCTCGACGCCGTCGGGGAGCTTCAGCTCCTTCGCGGGGAGGGACTCGTGGATGTCGAGGTGCGAGATATCGACCTCGATCTTGAGCGGAATGCGGTCCGGAAGGCAGCGCACCGGAACGGTGCGGTAGACCTGGCGAACGAGCCCGCCGTTGGCGAGGCCCACCGGCTTGCCAAGGGCGATGAGCGGGATGTCGACGTCGACCTGCTTGTCGAGCTTCACCTCGACGAAGTCCACGTGCTCGAGCGTGCGCGCCACCGGGTGGAGCGTGAAGCTCTTGATCATGACGAGGAGGTCGGTGCCGCCCTCGACCGTGACCGACAGAACGGTGTTCTGGCCGCGCTCGCTCTTGAGCACGGTGATGATGTCCTTCGGCGTGACCGACAGGGGCATCGCCTGCGCCAGGCCCTTGCCGTACGCGACGGCGGGGATGAGACCGCCGTTACGAAGGCGGCGCGCAGCGCCCTTTCCGCGGGTGGTGCGGGTGGTGGCGGCGACGTTGTGCATGGCGGCAGACATGGCGTGACTCCTGAAGAAACCTAGGGGCGCGGAGGAGTAGCAGAGGATCGGGCGGCACTCAAGCGCCTCGGCGCGAGGCGCTCAGGCGCTCAGGCGAAGAGCGACGAGACGGAGTCGGAGCTGTGGATCCGCTTGATGGCCTCGCCGAGGAGGCGCGCCATGCTGACCTGCTTGATCTTCGGACAGGTCTTCGCGGCCGGCGAGAGCGGAATGGTGTCGGAGACGATCACCTCGTCGATCGGCGACTCCATGATGCGCTGGATGGCGGGTCCCGAGAGCACGCCGTGCGTCGCGCAAGCGACCACGCGCGTCGCGCCGTAGTCCATGAGCGCCTTCGCCGCGCCGGTGAGCGTGCCGGCCGTGTCGATCATGTCGTCGACGATGATGCACTGCTTGCCCTTCACGTCGCCCAGGAGGTTCATGACCTCGGAGACGTTCGCGCGCTCCCGACGCTTGTCGATGATGGCGAGGCTCGCGTTGAGGCGTTTCGAGTACGCACGGGCGCGCTCGACGCCCCCGGCGTCCGGCGAGACGACCACCGCCGAGGAATCGAACTGCTTCTTCAGGTAGTCCTCGAGCATCACCGGCATCCCGTAGAGGTGGTCGAACGGGATGTTGAAGAAGCCCTGGATCTGACCGGCGTGGAGATCGATCGAGACGACGCGATCGACGCCCGACGACTCGATGAGATCGGCCACGAGCTTCGCCGAGATGGGCGTGCGCGGCGCGACCTTGCGGTCCTGACGGCCGTAGCCGTAGTACGGAATCACTGCGGTGATGGTGGCGGCCGACGCACGCCGCAGCGTGTCCGCCATGATCAGCAGCTCCATGACGTGATCGTTCACGGGGCTAGAGGTCGGCTGGATGATGAACGCGTCGACCCCGCGAACGTTCTCGTTGATCTCGATGAAGGTCTCGCCATCGCTGAAGCGCTGGACCTTGATCTTGCCGAGGGGTGTCTCGAGATACGCCGCGATGTCGCGTGCGAGCTCGGGGTTCGCGTTGCCGGAAAAGAGGCAGACCTTCTTGAACAAGCGCGCGCCGCCTCTCTCTCGGAATGACCCGAGAAAAACGAGGATTCGATGCGGCTGCCTCTAGTAGTCGGCCCCGGCAGAGTCAACCGACGCGACGCGTGAAATGGAAAGTGCCGCGTGATGCGCCGACGAAACGGCGCTTCAGTGCAGCATCGCGCGGCACTCGCCGAGCGGCCCGCGCTTGCCTTCGCTGAGGCACGCCTTGTAGCAACGACGCGCCTCCGCGTTCTTGCCCTTCTCCTGGTACGCCGCGCCGAGCAGCAGCCACGCCTCGCCGTCCTGCGGGTCGAGAGCGACAGAGCGCTCGCCGGCCTCGATGGCCTCCACGAGCTTGCCGCGCTCGAGGTTGCGTCGTGCGTCGACCTTCTCCTGCGGCGCCGTCTTGTCGCCGGTCGCGACGGAGGGCGACGCCGGCTTGGCGTCCTCCCCCTTGGCGGGAACGGCAGGCGCGGCCACCGCCGGCACCTCGGCCTTCGCCGGCACGTCGACCTTCGGCGCCTGGACGGACTCGGGCGCAACGACCGGCGCAGCCACCGCGACGGCGTCGGTGGGCTTCGTCGGGAGCGCGACGGCCTCGACCTGGATGGCGGTATTCGCCCCGCCCGCGCCCGCGCTCGGCGCGCGATGCGGGATGATGGCGGTGCGCGCGAGCGCCGCGAGGCAAACGACGGCCGCGCAGCTCACCGCCCAGCGCACGTAGCGCGAGAAGCGCTGGCGCCGCTCGACGACGTGCGGGAGGCTCTTCCGCTGCGCATTGTTCGGCGCGGCGGACCACGACTCGTCCTCCTCGTCACCGCCAGCGGCCGCGAGCTCGCCCTCGGAGAAGAACCGCTCCGCGATGGGCTCGACGGAGAGGTCGCCCATCGGCGGGATGCTCAGCTCGCCGGGCGTGACGATGGCGACCACGTGCGGACGCTCGATCTCGCTGGAGACCGGGATCGGCGTCTCTTCACTCAGCGCGAGGGCGAACGGGTCCGAGACGATCTCGTGCTGGCTCGGACGCTCGCTCACGACCGCGGGCGCCAGAGAGTCGACCGGCGGCTCGCGATCGGCGAGCTCGAGGACCGGCTCGCGATCGAACCCGCGTGCCTCCCGGCTCTCACCGACCTCGCCGTCGCTCGAGAGCGGCCCGGTGATGCCGATCACGACCTGCGGGCCGCGGCTCGTCGGGGACGCCTCGGCGCCTGCGCCCGACGCGTGCGATCGCGCGCCGAGCGGCGGGAGCGATGCACGCGTCTTCCTCTGTGAGCGACCCTTCCTCATGAACCCTCGTGGCTAAGCGTCGAGTACCGGGGGAGCACCGTTGCAAACGTCATGCGCGTGGCTGGATTTCGTGCGGCACCGCTCGAAAGGCCGCGCGAGGCCGGGACACTGTCCACCTCGGCCGGCGGATCGTCAACGCGCGCACGACACGACGATCGTATTTTGCTCCCACGTTGCGCCATCTTGGGCCGCGGGCTACACACCGGCGTCCTACCTGTGAATACACGTTCCCGACGCCCCCAGCAGCCGCCCCCTCCGCGGGAGCCCGCCCCGAAGCATGGCACCGGTGACAGGGGGATGGCCGGCGTGGTCCTCAACCGTCACGGTGTCGAAGCGGTTCGCCGCGGCCATCCGTGGATCTTCCGCTCCGCCGTGATCAGCCCGATCGGGGGTGACGCGCGGATCGTGCCCCTGCTCTCGGAGCGCGAGGAGCGGCTCGGCTGCGGCGTCCTCGACCCCGCCTCGCCCATCGCGCTGCGCGTCTGGGGCGTGGGCCCCGAAGCGAAGCTCGACGCGGCGGTGTTCACCGAGCGCCTCGAACGTGCGATCGCGATCCGCAAGGAGCTCTTCGCCGGCGGCACGACCACCGCCTTCCGCCTCCTCAACGGCGAGGGCGACCGAACCCCGGGGTTCGTCATCGACCGCTACGGCGACGTCGCGGTCCTGCGCATCGACGGCGAGGCCGCGCGCAGCGTCTCTCCCCTCCTCCTCCGCGACCTCGAGAGCGTGCTCAGGCGCCACGCGATCACGACGCTCCTCGAGCGCAGCTCGCAGCGCAACACCGAGCGCGCGGCCGGCGAGGAGAAGCAGAAGAGCGTCCAGGTGCGCTTCGGCGAAGCGCAGACCACCCTCGAGGTGCGCGAGCACGGCGTCCCCTTCGTCGTCGACGTGATGCACGGTCAGAAGACCGGCGCCTTCCTCGATCAGCGCGAGAACCGCCGGCGCATCGGCGAGCTCGTCGCACGTCGCAAGGCCGCCGGGCTCGGCGTGCGCGTGCTCAACCTGTTCTCGTACACCGGCGGCTTCTCGCAGCGCGCGGCGCTCGCGGGAGGCACGGTCACGAGCGTCGACGTGGCGATGAAGGCGCACGCCACCGCGCAGACCAGCTTCAAGCTCGCGGGGCTCGATCCGCGCGGGCATTCCTTCGTCACCGCCGATGCCTTCGCGTGGCTGGGCGAGGCGAAGAAGAAGGGACACCAGTGGGACGTCGTGATCAGCGACCCCCCGAGCTTCGCCCCCAACGAGCGGTCGAAGCCGAACGCCATCACTGCCTACCGCGCGCTGCACCGCGCCTGCGCCGAGGTGCTCGCGCCCGGTGGGACGTTGGCCGCCGCGTCGTGCTCGAGCCACGTCTCGGCCGAGGACTTCCTGGGCACCCTCGACGATCTCGCCCTCGGGCGCAGCGATCTGCGGCTCGTCGACCTCTTCGGCCCGCCCGCCGACCACCCGACGCTGCCGAGCTTCCCCGAAGGTCGCTACCTGAAGCTCGCGCTGCTCGCCTGATGCACGCCGACCAGTACCTCGTCGACAACCAGGCGGGCTGGCGGCTCGCCATGACGCGCCTGCGTCCCGACGCGGGTGAGGGCGCGCCGCCTCCCGCGAAGCGACCCGTCCTCATCGTCCCGGGCTACGGGATGAACTCGTACATCTTCGGCTTCCATCCGCGCGGGCCGTCGATGGTCGACACGTTCGCGGCGCGCGGGCTCGAGACGTGGACCGTCGATCTGCGCGGCCAGGGCAAGTCGATCCGCGCGCGCGGCAACGACCGCTACGGCCTCGCCGATCTCGCGATCGAGGATCTGGGCGCCGCCATCGCGCACGTGCTGGCCAACACCGAGACGGGCGCGACGAGCGTGGACGTCATCGGCTGCAGCCTCGGCACCGCGCTCATCTTCGCGCACGTCGCGTGCGTCCCCGACGCGAAGGTTCACGCGCTCGTCTCCATGGCCGGGCTCGTGACCTGGAAGGGCGCGCATCCGCTCGTGCGCTTCGCGTTCGGCTCTCCTCGCCTCGTCGGGCTCATGCGGATCCGCAACACGCGAGGCATCGCGCGCTTCGCGCTGCCGGCGGTGGCGAAGATCGCGCCCTCGCTCCTGTCCGTGTACCTGAACCACCAGTCGACCGACCTGACCCACGCCTCGAAGATGGTGCAGACGGTCGAGGATCCACACCCCGTCATCAACCGGGAGATCGCGCAGTGGATCAAGCGGCGCGATCTCGTGGTGCGCGGCGTCAACGTCTCGCAGATGCTGCCGTCGATCGACAAGCCGTTCTTCTGCGTCGTCGCCAACGACGACGGCATCGTGCTGCCCGTCACCTCGCGCCACACCTACGACGCGATCGGGTCGAAGAAGAAGCGCCTGCTGCTCGTGGGCGATCCTGAGCAGCCCATCGCGCACGCCGATCTCTTCCTGTGCAACGGCGCGCAGGAGCGGATCTTCACGCCCATCGCGGACTTCCTGCTCGAGGTGTGAGCTACGCGGGCGCGAGCGACACCAGCACACGTTCGCCGCACGGGAGCTCCGCGAGGCCGCTCACGATCTCGACCGACGCACACGCGCGATCCCGGCGAGCGTCGTGTCGCCGCGAGTGGCTGACGAGGGCTCGAGGACCCGTGCCCGCCCCGCCCCGAGCCGCGGCGGGCCTGCCGACACCGTCACGCCGAGCTTCGCGGCGAGCGTGACGAGCGCGACGAGAATCCGCTGCCACCGCTGCACGCCGCGCTGCGAAGCGCCGAGCGAGCACGCGCATCCCTCGCGGCTGGCCAGCGCCAGGACCGCCGCACCGCCGCACGAAGGACAGGTCGCGCGACGCGCGAAGCGCAGCCTGCACCGCGCGCAAGCGAACGTCGCGCCGAAGACCATCACAGCGCGGAGAAGAAGGACCAGACGGCCTGGCCCGTGTTCGACCAGAGCTGATGCCCCATGCCGGGGATCGAGCACCAGGCGACGGCATGGCCGGCAGGACACCCGTCGTACGCGACGCACGGGCTCGGCGGATACGCCTTCGTGGTGGTGCCGCACGCGTTGCGGAGGCGCCAGTGATCGCGGCTCTTCACGCCGGCGGCGTAGGGCACGCCGTTCGAATCGTCGCTCTCGCCGTGGATGATCAGCGCCGCCACCGCGGGCTTCGGGCACTTGAAGAAGCCGTTCTGATCGAAGTCGTTGCCGTCGTTGGTGTACGGGCCGCCGCCCGAGTGTGCCGAGATCCCCCGCACGAGGTCACCTCGGAAGCAGCCGAGCTGGTTCGCGAAGAACGCGCCGCGGCTGAAGCCGAACGCGAAGATGCGCTTGGGGTCGGAGCAGAGCTTCGTCTTCACGTCCTCGACCATCGCGTCGAAGAACGCGTAGTCGCGGTTCTGCGCGGGCGGGGTCTCGAGGTCCCACGTCTGGCTCGGGCCGTCGGGGTAGACGATGATCGCGCCGCCCGCCGCTGCCTCCTCGAGCTGCGCGCCGCGCATGCTCTGGCCGTCGCCACCGTCGCCGTGGAACGCGAAGATCACCGGGAAGAAGGTGGCGCCGTCGTAGCGGTCGGGCAGGTAGAGCGAGTACGTGCCCATCGACCCGCCGAAGCTCACCGTGCTCCGGGCGACAAACCCAGGCTTCACGCCCGCAGCGCCGCACGCGGTCTTGACCACGTCGCCGTCTGCCGGGTCCACCGGCGGATCCGTCGCGGTGTCCGGCCCGGCATCGGGTGCGGTGGTGGGCGAGCCGCCGTCGCCGTCCGAGCCGCCACACGCGGCCCCGAGCGCGACGACCAATACGGCCGCGGCGGTGAGGAGGAGAGCGAGCGGACGACGCGAGACAGAATCCATCACCAGCACTCTACCGGACCTCGCGTCTATTGCGGAACGCCGCTGCTCCGCCCCGCCATGATGCTTCCGCGATGTCAGCGACGCTCCAGCTCGTAGAACAGCACCGGGGCGTCGCGCTTCGCCCAGAGGCCGCAGCCCACCTCGACGAAGTGCACGCCGAGGCGCTTGCGGTACCAGGCGGCGGTGCGCTCGTGCACCTTCACGTCGGTCTTGCCCTGGTCGATGACCTCGCGGATGTCCTTCTTCGTGATGGCCTCGAGATAGAGGAAGCCGCCCGTCATCGCGCCGAGGTTGTCGATGGCCTTGGCGCACCCCGCATCGCCGATGTACGGCAGGACGCCCTGGCAGACCACGAGGTCGAAGCTGCCGGCGGCGCGCCACCGGGTGATGTCCCGCTGCTCGTGGCCGTACTGCATGCACGCGTAGCGGCTGACCTCGGTGGAGCGGTACCTTGCTTTGGGGCGGTGCTTTTTGAACCAGTCACGCCACAGCCCGACGCCCGCGCCGACGTCGAGCACGGTGTCGATGGGCACGCCCCACCAGTCGAGCATGCTCGTCACCGCGGTGCAGAGCCGCGCGATCTCCTTCGCCCCGTGCACGCGCGTGCGCGCGCTCCCGTAGTAACGCCCGTAGTATCCCGCGTCGAACATCTCGGGAGAAGCTAACAGCTAACAGCCAACAGTCGGAACGAGAGCGATAGAGAACGAACGCTCTCCGACTGTCAGCTGTCCCCGATCATTCGTAGCGAAGCGCGTCGATCGGATCGAGCTGCGACGCTTTTCGCGCCGGATAGAGGCCGAACACGATGCCGACCAGCGCGCTGAACGCGACCGACACCACGATCACGTCGACCTGGATAGCCATCGGCCAGGCGAACTTGCTCGCGAGGTAGGTCGCGACGCCGACCCCGAGCGCTGCACCGAGCAGGCCGCCCGCGATCGAGAGGACGAGCGCCTCGATCAGGAACTGGAGCAGGATGCTCGCCGGCTTCGCGCCGATGGCCATGCGGATGCCGATCTCGCGCGTCCGCTCGGTGACGCTGACGAGCATGATGTTCATGATCCCGATGCCGCCCACGACGAGCGACACCGCGGCGACGCTCGCGAGCAGCGTGGTCATGGTGTCCGTGCCTTGCGCCTGCGCGCCCGCGATCTCGGCAAGGTTGCGGATCGAGAAGTCGTCCTCGCCGCTGGCCGGGATCTTGTGGCGATCGCGGAGCAGCGCGCGGATGTCCTCGAGCGCGCGGGTGGTGGTCTCGGAGCTGGTTGCCTGCACGTACATCTGGCCGTTCATGTACTTGCCGAGGCCGCCCTGGATGCGATGCGCGAACGTCGACGACGGAATGAACGCCGCGTCGTCGAAGTCCTGCCCCGTCGCGGACTGGCCCTTCTTCGACGCGACGCCCACCACGGTGAAGGGTGTGTTGCCGACCCGCACCGTCTGCCCCACCGGATTCGCGGTCAAGCCGTAGAGCTTCGAGACCACCGTGGCGCCGAGAACGATGACCTTCGTGCCGGCGTCGACGTCGGCTTGGGTGAACGGCGCCCCCTGCTCGATGGGCCAGCTGCGGATCTCGAAGTACTCGGGCGTGGTTCCGGTGATGCTCGTCGTCCAGTTCAGCTCGTCGCTGACGATCGACTGGGTGGCGCGAAGCGAAGGAGCGACCGCTTTGACCGTGCCGATGTCGCTCTTGACGGCGGCGAGGTCGTCCCACGTGATGGTGGGCTGCGAGCCGAAGCCGCCCTTCGAGCCGCCCGCGGTGCTCGACCCGGGCAGGACGATGAGGAGGTTCGTGCCCATGGCCGCAAAGGCGTCCTCGACGCGCGCCTTGGCGCCCGCGCCGATCGCCATCATCGCGATGACCGCGGCGACGCCGATGATGATGCCGAGCGTCGTGAGGAACGACCGCATCTTGTTTCGCAGCACTGCGCGGAGCGCGATCTTCAGGGTGACGAACGGATTCATGGCACCGCAGCCTGCTTCGGCTCGTGCCGCTCGTCGGAGAGAATGAGGCCGTCCTTCACGACGATCACGCGCGACGCAAACTCCGCGATGTCGGGCTCGTGCGTGACCAGCACCACGGTGATCCCCGCGCGCCCGAGCTCCTGGAAGAGGGCCATCACCTCGACGCTGGTCTTCGAGTCGAGGTTGCCGGTGGGCTCGTCGGCGAGGATCACCTTCGGCTCGCCCACCAGCGCGCGCGCGATGGCGACGCGCTGCTGCTGGCCTCCGGAGAGCTGCGCCGGCGTGTGATCGAGGCGGGAGCCGAGCCCGACGCGATCGAGCGCGATGCGCCCGCGTCGATGACGCTCCTTGCTACCGATGCCGCGATAGACGAGCGGCAGCTCGACGTTCTCGAGCGCGGTGGTGCGCGCGAGCAGGTTGAAGCTCTGGAACACGAAGCCCAGGACCTCGTTGCGCGTCGCAGCGAGCTCGTTGCGGCCCATCCCGGCGACGTGCCGTCCGGCCAGCATGTAGTGGCCTGCGCTCGGGCGATCGAGGCAGCCGAGGATGTTCATCAGCGTCGACTTGCCGGAGCCCGACGAGCCCATGATGGCGACGAACTCGCCGGCCTCGATCTCGAGCGACACACCCGCGAGCGCGCGCACCTCCACGTCGCCGGTCTGGTAGACCTTCGTGACGTCGCGGACGGAGATGAGCGCGGGCTCGGCCATCTCAGAACATGCGCCCCATGCGAGGCGCGCCGCCGGGGGCACCGCCTCCGCCGCCGCCCGCGGTGGCCGCGGGCTTGCCGCTGATCACCACGTCGGTCACGACCTCGTCGCCGGGCTTGAGATCGCCGTTCACCACCTCGGTGACGGTGCCGTCCGAGAGGCCAGTGGTGAGACGCACCGCCTCGGGCACGCCGTTCCGCATCACGTAGATGGTGCGCCGCTCGGTGCCGCCCTCGCCCGGAGGCCCGCCGCCGCCTGGCGCTCCCGAGCCGCCGGGCCGCGCGCGTCGTTCCCGGGCCGAGCCGCTCGCCACCGCCGAGGCGACCTCGGGCGGCGGATGGAAGCGGAGCGCGGCGTTCGTGACCGAGAGAGCGTCGTCGCGCTCGGCGTAGATGATGGTGACGGTCGCGGTCATGCCCGGACGCAGCTTCAGGTCGGCGTTCTGGAGATCGATCACCGCATCGTAGGTGACGACATTCTGCACGGTGGTCGCCGAGTTGCGGATCTGGCTGACCTTCCCCTTGAAGGTCTGCCCCGAGAAGGCATCGACGGTGAACGTGGCGTCCATCTCAGACTGGAGGCGCCCGACGTCACCCTCGGCGACGCTCGTGTGGACCTGCATGGTGTGGAGGTCCTCGGCGATGGTGAAGATGACCGGCGCCGACATCGAGGCCGCGACCGTCTGCCCGACGTCGACCGCGCGCGAGATGACGGTGCCGTCGATGGGCGAGAAGATGTCGCAGTAGGAGAGGTTCACCTGCGCCTGGTGCAGCGACGCGCCCGACTGCGAGAGCGAGGCCTGCGCGGCCTCGGTGGCGGCCTTCGCCACCACCACGTTCGTCTCCGCGGTCTGGAGATCCGAGGCTGACGCGAGCGAGCCCTCGAAGAGCGACTTCGTGCGCGCGAGTACCAGCTGCGCGTCCTTCTCCTGGGCCTGGGCCTTCGTGACGCCGGCCTTCGCCGAGAGGAAGTTCGCGTTCGATTGCTCCACCGCTGCCTGGAAGAGCTGCGGGTCGAGCTTGGCGAGGAGCTGTCCCTTCTTCACCGCGGTGTTGAAGTCGGCGTTGAGCTTCTGGATGCGGCCGCTCACCTGCGCGCCGACCTGCACGGTGACGGTCGCCTGGAGCGTGCCGCTCGCGGTGACCTTCGCCATGATCTTCTTCTTCTCCGCGGGAACGGTCTTCCAGACGACGTCCGGCGCGGCGTGCGCCTTCTGGTAGCGCCACGCTCCGAAGCCGACGCCCGCGAGGACCACGAGCGCCACGATCCAGACGATGACCTTCTTCTTCATGGGGATGCGGGACAGTGAGCGAGCGCGAAGAGCGCCTGGAGGCGCGCGCTGACGACGTCGAACTCGCGGAGCGCGAGCGAGATCTCGGCCTGACGCAGCGCAGAGGCAGCGACGACGAGCTCGAGGCTCGTCCCCTGCCCCGCACGGTACGCGGTCTGGGTGAGCTGGTCGACCCGGGCCGCGAGTTGCTGCGTCTGCTTCGCCACGTCGAGGGCGGACTCCGCAACGGTGATGCTGCGACGCGCCTGCGTGACCTCGATGGTGGCATTGCGACGCTGCGACTCGAGCGAGAACTTCGACTCGTCGCGGAGCGCGCGGGCGTTCCGGAGCGCGCCGTAGCGAGCGCCGCCGTCCCAAATCGGGATGCTGAGCACGCCCATGACGTTCCACGAGCTGCGCTGTGCGGTGTTTCCGAGGTCGGCGGTGGTGCTCGAGAACTGGCTCTGCGCCGAGATGGTGGGGAGGAAGTTGAGCTCGACGTTGGTGACGTTCCGCTCCGCGACCTCGACCCTTTTCTGCGCGGCCGCGAGGTCGGGGCGCTGGGCGAGATTCTCGAGGCGCGGGCACGTGCGCTCCGCCTCCTGCGCGACCGCGTCGACGCTGATGCTCCTGGCGACGCCCACCTGCTCGGGCAAACCGAGCGCGAGGCCCAGCGCCTCCCGTGACTTGCGGAGTGACTCGTCGCCCGTGACGATCGCGGCGCGCGCCGAGGAGACGTCCTGGTCGGCCCGCACGACGTCGAGCCCGGTGCCGACGCCGAGGACCTGCTTGCGCGACGTCAGCTCGCGGCGCTCGAGCGCGGTGCGGAGACCGATGCGATTGAGCTCCGCGACGCGCTCGGCAGCGACCACCGCGACCACCGCCGTCGCGATGCCGAGCGTGATCTGCCGCGACGTATCGTCAGCCGACAGGCGCGCGACCTTCTCGTTCTCCTTGTTCGTCTTGATGGTATGCCACGACTGCACGTTGATGACCGACTGCTGGAGCGTCACTCCACCGTTGAAGTAGTC